>JAGYID010000001.1 GCA_018606725.1 Acidobacteriota bacterium | reverse complement strand
GTCGACGTCAACTGGCGGTTCGCCCGGCTCGAGGCGGCGGCGCCGGCGCGCGTCTTTTCGGCGCCGTACGTGATGACCGGGGGCCTGCCGATCGACCGCGTCGACCTCACCGAGCGGCTGACGCGCCTCGGCTATCGCAAGGTCAACGGCGCCCCGGTCACCCCCGGCGAGTACGCCATCCGGTTCCACACGTTCGACATCTATCTCAACGAGTTCGACTACCCGGAGGGCCGGGCCGAAGCGCGGCGCGTCCGGCTGAAGACCGGCTTCGGGCGGGTCGGCGGTATCGAGGACGGCATCACCGGGGAGAACCTCGAGTTCGCCCGGCTCGAGCCGGAGCCGGTCGGCACCTTGTCGGGGAACGTGCGCGAGGAGCGGATCCCGGTTGGCATCGTCGACCTGCCGAAGGACCTGCTGGACGCCGTCGTGGCGGTCGAGGATCGCCGCTTCCGCCGTCACTTCGGCGTCGACCCGCGCGGCATCCTGCGGGCCCTGTTCGCCAACGTCAAGAGCGGCGAAGTCGTGCAGGGCGGCAGTACCATCACCCAGCAGCTCGCCAAGAACCTCTACCCCGATGCCGCCGACCGGACGGTGACGCGCAAGTTGTGGGAGACCCTCGCCGCCGTCTGCCTCGAGATGGTCCACAGCAAGCCGGAGATCCTCGAGCGTTACCTGAATCAGATCTACCTGGCGCAGCGCGGCCCGACGTCGATCATCGGCGTCGGCGCGGCGGCGCGGCACTACTTCGGCAAGGACGCCCGCTACCTCGATCTCCCCGAGAGCGCCCTGCTCGCCGGCTTCATCCAGTCGCCCGGCCGCTATCAGCCCTACCGCCACCGGGACGCCGCCATCGAGCGCCGCAACCTGGTGCTGCGGCTGATGCGCGATGAAGGGTTCATCTCGACCAAGCAGCTCGAGGCGGCCGCCGCGGCGCCCCTCCAGTTGAGGCGGGAGCCGTCGGCGGATCCGCGCATGGCGCCGTACTTCGTCGACTACGTGGCGCAGGAGCTGCAGCGGCTCGAGCTGCGCGACCCGGCATCGCGCGTCGGCCTGCGGGTGTTCACCACCCTCGACCCGCTCCTGCAGGCGCGCGCCCAGGCGGTCCTCGAGAAGAGCCTGGCGGAGTATGAAAAGCAGTACCGGCAGCTGCGGCCGATGCCGGGCGGGGCCCTGCAGGGGGCGATCGTGGCGCTGCGGCCACGCGACGGCTCGGTCGCCGTCATGGTCGGCGGGCGGAATTACGCCAACACCCAGTTCAACCGGGCCGTGCAGGCGCACCGCCAGCCCGGTTCGCTGTTCAAGCCGTTTGTCTATCTCGCCGGCTTCGAGAAATCGGAGCAGGAGCCGGGGGCCGGTCTGACCGCGGCGACCGTGCTGGATGACTCGCCGCTGGAGATGGAGGTGTCCGGCGAGCCATGGGCGCCGCACAACTTCGACGAGGAGTTTCGCGGTCCCGTGAGCGCCCGGCAGGCGCTGACGCAGTCGCTCAACATCCCGACCATCCGGGCTGCGGAGCTCGTCGGCCTGCCCGACGTCGTGCGCATGGCCCGCCGCTGCGGCATCGGCAGCCGGCTGGAGCCGGTCCCGTCGATCGCCCTCGGCACGTTCGAAGTGTCGCCGCTGGAGATCGCCGCCGCCTTCACGACCATCGCCAATCTCGGCCTGCGCGCTTCACCGCGGGTGCTCGCCGCCATCGTCGACGAGGACGGCAAGGCCCACGACGTGCCGGCGCCGGAGACCCGGCAGGTGGTCGATCCCCGGCCCGCCTGGCTGGCTCTCGACCTGATGCACGACGTCGTCGATCACGGCACCGGCGCCGGCATCTGGGCCTACGGCGTGCAGGGGCCGTTCGCCGGCAAGACCGGCACGACCGACGACGGCCGCGACGCCTGGTTCGTCGGCTTCAACCCCGATCTGCTGGCTCTGACCTGGGTCGGGTTCGACAACAACCGGCCGTTGAAGCTGGGAGGCTCGGCGCTCGCGCTGCCGATCTGGGCCCAGTTCATGGCCCGCTCCGGTCCGGTGCGCGGCGGCGGCTGGAATCGTCCGGAGGGCTTCGTGGAGGTCGACGTCGACCCGACGACCGGCCTGCAGGCGTCCTATCGCTGCCCCGACTCGCAGACCGAGCTGTTCATCGCCGGCACCGAACCGGCGGAGTGCGAGGAGCACCGCGACTACGAGTCGTGGGCGGCCCGCATGCTCAACTGGTTCCGCCGCAACTGAGCCGCATCAGCGCGCCGAATACTTCCTTAAGAATCAGGTTGACCAGGGAAAATCCCGCCGTACAATCCGGGGCAACTGTTTCGTTTCCCAAGCCAATGGTCCGGAGGCGGGTGGTTGGTGTCACCCCCGCGCGAGGACCAACCGTTCACGCCGCACGCTGGCCCGGGGTGCAACCTCGGCACGCTCCGGGGAGAGCCGGCTGACGCCGAGACCTCAGGAGGGTTGAATGCGCACAGCTTTCAGGTTCTCTGCCCGTTTCCTGATGATCGTGGCGGTTCTGACGGTGATCGCGGGGGTGATCGCACCGGCGGGTCAGAGCCAGTCGCCCTACGTCTCGGCCCTCTCGGACCTGACGGTCGGCTCGGCGGTGATCGCCGCCAAGCCGGGGTGCAACAACGCCGCCTGCGGGACCGACGGCAGGCGTTGCCTGGCGGATCAGCCGGGCCAGCGGTGCACGATCAATTTCAATACACAGAAGTGCAGGACCAGCAGTTGCTAGCCGGACGGTGAGCCGCGCGGGGCCGGCCGAGTCGGCGGCCCCGCGCTCCACCGTTGTGCCTTCAATTACGGGGTGCGGATGACGGTGCGGCCGGAGCCGGTGTTGCCGGCGCCGTCGGTGGCGCGGATGACGACGCTGTGCTCTCCCGCCGCCAGCCCCTCGACGGCGATCTCGTGTCGTTCCGAGCGCGAGTCTTCCAGGCCGTCGGCCGGCGGCGCCACCTGCCAGTCGCCGGCATCGATCGACCAGGCCGCCTCGCGGATGATCGAGAACGAATCGGCGGCCGTGAACCCGACCCGCGCCGTCGACCCCTGCACGACCGTCTTGATCTCCTCGATCCGCGGCGGGGTAGTGTCGACGTCGAACGGCGCCGACAGTTCCTCGATTGTCAGCGCCTTCCCCTGCGGATTGGAGGGCGCGTCGGTGGCGACCACCCGGAAGCGGTAGGTGCCATCCGGCAGGGCGGCCCCATCGAGGGTGGCGAAGTCCTCGTCGATGTCCTTGCGGACCCGCTTCCAGACCGTCTCGTCGGCGGCGCGGTAATACAGGTCGTAGGTCAAGTCATCGTCGTTCGGGTCGGATGCCTGCCAGGTGACCGAGCGCGCCCCCGGATCGAAGCCGCGGCGCGAGGTCGGCCGCGGCTTCCTGACGCCGCCGCCTTCGATATCGCCCGTCCCCGAGCCGGCGCCGCGCGCTTCTTGAGGACCCGAGGCCGGCGATGCCGGCACCTTCTGGAACGAGACGCCCGGCGCCTGGACCTCGATCTTCTTGATCTCCGGCGGCAGGTTGCGCTGCAGGTAGGTGATCGCGACCTCGCGCAGCACCGGCGTGTGGTCGACGTCCGCGGTCTTGAGCGTCGCCCGCCACTGCAGGAATCGGGCGGTCGGGCAGTCGACCAGCGACCCGTCGGGACTGGCGAGGGGCGCGCCCCAGGCCGCCCAGGTCCGGTCGGGCTCCTCGGTATTGCCGCAGCGTACGGTCAGGGCGACCGTCGTTCCCTTCGGTGTTTCGGCCCGCCAGGCGGCCCGCCCCCAGGCGGCGAACGAGTGCGCGTCGAGGACGCGCGACTCGAACAGGCCCGACTCGGCGTATCCCGGCCGCAGCAGCGCCACGCTGCCGAAATTGCTGCCGGCGACCGCCACGTCGCGCTCCAGCGGCAGCATCGCGGTCACCTGCCCCGAGCCGATGCGGGCCACCTCGCTGACCTTGTCGCCCTCGTCGAGAGCGTAGATGCGCCCCTGGGCGCTCGAGCCCAGCAGCAGCCGGCCGCCGCGCGGCGCCGCCAGGCTGAGGATCGCTTCCTGGTTGCCGGACCAGACCTCGCGCGCGTACCCGTCCGGCGAGATCTTCAGGACCTTCCCCTCCATGCTGATCGGGATCCGCTGCTCGGCGATCGGCTGCGGGGGAGGGCCCTCCTGCCCCTGCGGGGTCGGGGACGGCTGCGGTGCCGGGCCGCCCCCCTCGCCGCCCGTTCCGGTGCCCTGCGCCGGCGGCGACGGCGCCGGCAACGGTCGTTCGACGCGTGGGGCGCGGGCGCCGGTTTCGCCGATGACCGCGGCGTACAGGCTGCCGTCGGCGGCGACCGCGAGCCCGGTGACCTCCGCCAGCGGCGCGTCGTAGAGCACGAACCCTTCGCCCTTCGGCGAGATCCGCAGCACCAGGCCGTGGCCGTCCGACCCGGCGTACAACTCGCCGTCGCGGCCCGTGGCCAGCGAGCGGATGTGAGTCTCGGCGCTGTCGAAGAACACCTGCCCGCGCCCGCCCGCGTCGATCTTCAAGATGCGCCCCTCGACGCCGGTCGCCGCGTAAAGACTGCCGCGCGTGTCGAAGGTCAGCGCCCAGACGTACTCCTCGCCGGTGTCATAGGCCCAGATCTGCTTGCCGTCGGGACCGAACTTGTAGACCTTGGCGTGCGGCGCGGTGCCGGCATAGAGGTTGCCGGCTGCGTCCACGACCAGGGCATGAATCTCCGGCTCGGCGACGCTGGCGAACGGCGCCGCCTTGGCGCCGGTGGCGATTCGGGAGATCACGCCGTCATTGCCGCCCGCCGCATAGAGGTTCCCCTTGCGGTCCTGGGCGAGCGCCCACAGGTACGGCTGCCCGGTTTCCCACAGGGTATCGAGGCGCGGCGACAGGCGCAGGCTGCCGTCGGCGGCGAGCGACACGCCCTTGGGCTCTCCCTTCTCGAAATCGGCCCGTTCCCTCTGACGCCACGTCTGCGAGGTCACCGCGCCGGCGGGCGCGACGGGGATCAGTGCGCCGAGGATCAGTGCGATGACGAGCGACAGGATGGCGACAATTCGACGGTTCATTTCACCCGCACCGAGATGCGGCGGCCGCCGATGACGACGAGACCGAGGTCCTTCTCGATCTCGAGGATCGGCGCATCCGCCATGAGCGTGGTCTCCGCGCTCAGGCGCGGATTGTTGAGGACGGCGAAGATCGACAGCGGCAGGTCGGGGAGAATTTCGCTGCGCACCACCGCCGCCGGAGCGCGGCGGCCGAGGCGGAGATAGAGGGCGTCGCTCCTCCGCTGGTGGTTCGCCAGCCGGACGAGATCGCCGAGGCCGCTCGCCTGCGCCAGCTGTCGATCGAGGATACGGCGATCGAGACCGTCGATCGCCGGGCCGCTGCCGACCGTGATGTCGGCATCGCCCGGCAGCGTGTCTTCCGGGAAGGCGACCTGCCAGGTGACCTCGCGCTCGTCGCCGCGGTATGGCCGGACCACCGCCGTCACCGTGAACGGCTCGCCGGGCCGGACATCGGTGCGCGCCGCCCGCAGCGAGCTCAGCGTGCCGACCTGCGCCTCCTTGAGGACCGCGATCTCGACCTCGGCCGAGCGTACGCGCGCCTCCTCGAAGCGGTTGTTGATCAGCAGGCCGAGCAACCCGCCGACATCGTTGGCGACCGACAGGTGAATCGGCTGCGAGCGATTCGTGCCGGAGTAGAGGTCCTCGTACACCACCTCGGGCTGGCCGTCGAGAAGGATGCGGCTGCGCAGCGCCAGGGTCGCCCCGGACTCGTAGTCGACGATCCGGACCAGGCTGTTGGCGGTGGTCGCCGCCAGCAACACCGGCGCCCAGGAACGATCGCGCAGCACGCTGTACTGGAACCGGCGTGTGCCACCCGGCTCTTTCAGTACAACGGTGACCGGGATGGTCGCGGCTACGCGGCCGATCGTGCCAACGATCGCCGTCAGGCCGTCCCGGAAGATGGTGCCCACAGGCGGCGTGGCGTTGGCAATCTTGAACGAGCCGGCGTCGGACGCGAGGGTCAGCAGCACCTGCGCCTGGACCATCGGCAACTCGACGCCGCCGGTGCCGAGCAGCGGGTGACCGAAGGCGAAAACCCGGTTGCCCTCGACGTGGGTCAGCGTGCCGATGCCGACGACGCTCAGGTCGCCGGTCACCATCGCCGCCCCGATCGGCGACCCCGGGACGAGCGGCAGCGCCCCGCCCGGTTGAACCTGGCCGCCGCCCGCGACCGGCTGCAGCCCGACCGCCTCGAAGATCGGCGCGTAGTACCGCAGCACGCCCGGATCGCACCCGGAGCACACCAGCGGCACGCCGATCGGCTGCAGCCCGCTGGCGGCTGGGCGTGGCGCTTCACCGCCGGCGAGGAACCGGCCCAGCAGGTCGGGCGCGATGGAAACCTCCTGGCCCGGGGTCGCGGCCGCACGCTCCGCTCCGCCGGCCCGGCGCGCTCCGCCGGCCGGGGGAGCCTCGCCGGCCGCACGTGGCCCGCCGCCCGCATCAGCGACCTTGATCATGTCGGCGATCGGCGTGATGCCGGCGATCGCCTCCTTGGTGAAGTTGCCGATGCGATACGACAGCGCCCCGATCAGCTTGCCGTCGACGTACACCGGGCTGCCGCTCATGCCGGCCACGACGCCGGTGAATTCAACCTTGTCGCCGTGCAGTCGGGAGAGGATCAGGTCCTGTTGCGGTCCGATGGCGTTCTTGAGGACGCCGATGATCTCGACCTCGAACTCCTCGAGCGCGCTCCCCTCGAACACGGTGCGCGCCACCCCGCGCATCCCGGGCCGCAGGTCGTCGACACCCAAGAATTGCGGCGGGGGCGCCTGCGACGGCGGTGAGCTCGGGGCCGGAGCCACCCGCGGCGGCGCCGGCGCCGCCGCCGGCGCCACGGAGCCGGCGACGAGAAAGACCGGGACGGTCAGCAGCGCCGCGAGCGCCGCGGAGGGGCGCACTCTCAGTCCTCGTCCTTCCCCGGCCGGCCCTTGAGCGCCGCCTTGACCGCCTCGACGATGAAGTTCTGCATCGACGGCTTCTGCTGATTGACCGAGGCGTACACCAGGCACGGGAGCTTCAGCGAGATCTGCACGCCCTCCTCTTGCAGGGAATCGAGCCAGCGGACGAACTTGTCCCACGAATCCCAGGTGAGCTTCTTGATCGCCCCCTTGCTGTACAGCTCGACGAGCGTCAGATCGTCCTTCAGCCGGAAGATGACGTCCCTCTCGGAGAACTCCTTGAAGTCGCTGTAGGCGAAGAATTTCACCTCGCCGGCCGTCTGATCCCTGCCCTTGATGCTGACCTCGGGGGACTTGTTGCATCGGATCATGATCGAATCCGTCTTCCCCTTGAAGTGGAAGGCGAGGATCGGATCGGTCGTGCGGTCGTTGTCGCTCGGGGTCTTCAGGGCCCGGTAAGTCCGCCGTGCGATCTGCTCATTCGTGCTATACGTCTGCGCGTCCCTGGATAGTCGTTTCATGGGCGGGCGACTATAGCACAGTCACAAAAGCGTCATCGGCGATCGCAGATTCCGGTTGCCCGCGGGCCCGCTTCACGGTACATGAGCGGGTGATGCATCTCCACCACACTCGGCTCCGGATAAGGCTTTCAACGTTACTGCTGATCGCCGCCGCCTGCCTGCGGCCGGGCTCCACCTGCGTCGCCGACGGCGCCGCCTTCGAAGCGGGGGCGTCGCTCCTGTCCGGCGATCTCGCCGGGCTGCACCCCGACTACGCCCTCTACATCGGCACGCTGCGGCCGATCGAAGCCGGGCCGGCCGGCCGGCTGTACATGGCGCTGGTGCGGCCCGGGGCAGGCGACCCATCGCGCTCTGCCAGCGCCCCGCTCGCCGGCCCCGGGGCACGCAACGACATCGTTTTCGACCGCGCTGCCCTCGACGACCGGCGCAGTGACGCCTGGCGGCGGCTGCTTGTAGACCACGAATATTTCCATGCCCGGCACCTGGCGGGGGCGACGTCGCTGCCGCGACCGGCGTCCGATCGGCCGGACATTCAGCGTCACTTCTACGAGGCGGCGGCCTGGGGGTGGAATGTCGGCAGGGCCCGCGCCGGGATCTACCCGGGCCTGCGGCCGGCGGAATTTCGCGAAGCGCTCGATCGCTACGGCGACCACTACCGCGCCCTGCAGTCGCTCCTGGCGCGGGACCGGAGCTCAACGACGCCGCGCGGGGTGGACGCGCGGCAGGTGCGCGCCCCGGAGGAGCTGCTCACGACGATTTCGACACCACCGCCATCAGTTCGCGGGCGTCCTGCTGATTCGGATCGATCGCCAGCGACTGTCTCAGGTACTCGAGCGCCTTGTCGCGCTGCCGGTCCTGCAAGTAGGCGAGCGCCAGCGCGTTGAACAACGTCGTGGTGCGGACGCCTTTGCGGCGGGCCGTCTCCAGTGACACCACAGCATCCTTCGATCGGCCCATCCTCCCCTGCGCCGCCCCCAGGTTGACCCAAGCCTCCAGGTTGTCCGGGTCCTTGGCGACCGCCCTCGAGAGGATGTCGACCGCCTGCTGAAGGCGGCCGGTCCGGCCGTACAGGGCCCCCAGGTTGGCCATCGTGGCCGGATAGTCGGGGTCGTACTGCATCGCCTTCTGGTACGTCGCCTCGGCCTCGGCCGGGTGCTTCTTCCACTCCTCGATCAGCCCCAGCCAGTTCAGGTGCACCACCGACTTCTCGTTGATCGTCAGGCCGCGACGGACGATCGGCTCGAGCGTCAGCACCCGGTCGGTGCCGTTGTAGATGGTGTGCAGCTGGGTCAGCGGGTCGGTGAGCGCCGGGTTGATCCGCAGCGCTTCGAGCAGCTCCGCCTCGGCCGCCTGCGTCTTGCCCTGTTCGAGTAGGAGGCTGCCGAGGGCCCCGTGCAGCTCGGCCATGGCCGGGTGGCTGCGCAGCAGGTCATTGAAGAACGCCAGCCCCTCGTCGGCGCGGCCGCTGTCGGCGTAGATCCGACCCAGCTCGACGTAGACCGCCGGGTCCTCCTCCGGGTCGCTGGCGATCGCCTTGCGGGCATAGTCGATGGCCGCGCCGTACTTCTTCTGCGCCGCGGCGATCTTCGCCGCCAGCATCAGCCCCGGCAGGTAGTCGGGCTGCCCCTTCAGGGCGCGGGCGACGGTCGCCTCGGCGCTCGCGTACTCCTTCTTCTCGAGGTAGACGCCGGCCTCGTTCAGGTAGCCGGTGAGCAGGGTGTCTCCCGCTCCCGCGGCGCCGCCAGGGCCCGGCGCGCCGCCCGCCGTGTCGGACGGCGCCGGCCCGCTCGCCAGCGCCTCCGCGCCGATGTAACCGAGCGACCGGAGCTTCTCCAGCATCTCCTGATCGATCTCGGCGGCGGCCGCCGGCGCGATGCGAACGTCCTCGAGCGGACGACCGACCTGCTCGTACGAAGCGATCGTCTGGACGGGGAAACGCGCCGCGAAGCGCGGATCGATCGCCTCGCGGATGACCTGCCCCGGCATGTCCTCGGCCTTCGGCAGCCCGGCCAGGTACAGCACGGTGGGCGCCACGTCGAGCAGCCCGTGCGTGTCGAGCGGGCCCGGCCGGATGCCGGGGCCGGCCAGCAGCAGGATGCCGTATTTCCGGTGCCACAGCCCGGGCTTCCCCTCGATGTAGGGCGGGTCCTTCTTCGGCCGGCTGCTGCCGTTCTCGAAGCCGTGGTCCGACAGCAGCACGACAGTCGTGTCGGGCGACAGGCGGCCCAGGAGCTCGCCCAGGAGCGCGTCCTGATAGCGGTAATAGGCGAACACGACATCCCGGTACTTCGCGTAGTCCTCGTCGGACACCATCGTCATCTGCGGCGGCATGTCGTGCGCGAAGCGGTGGCAGACCTCGTCGATTCCCTGGTAGTAGATGGAGTACACCCGCGGTTGACCGCGAGCGAGGATGTCGAGGGCGATCGCCTGATACGACCTGGCGCTGGCGAGGATCTTGGTGAGGTGGTTCACCGGCTGGCGATAGGCGATCTGCGGGTTGTCGCGGATCTGGTCGCGCATCTGCCGGAACTCCCCGGGCGTCACGTCGGCGAAGCGGCGCACCTCCGCGAGCGTCACCGCGGCGTCGCTCGTCAGCTTCGGTCGGATTTGCCGGAGGTACTCCTCCGGGTAGGTGGCGGCGACGAGATCCCTCTCTCCCGCCTCGTAGCCGAACAAGCTGTAGGCGACCCGGTCGGTGACCATCGTGCCGTCGACCGCCTCGGCCGGCCAGGTCCCCCACCAGGCGATGAAGACCGAGGTCATGCCGGCGTCGCTGAACATGTTCCAGAGCGCCTTGGTCTTGCGGGACCGGCTGGAGACCGGCAGGTTCCGACCGGTCTGCGGGTCATGCACCAGGAAATCGACGATGCCGTGCTGCTCCGGTGTCTTGCCGGTGGCCACCGTCGTCCACAGCAGCGGCGACAGCGTCGGCGTCATGGTCCGCATGTTGCCCCAGGCGCCGCGCGCTTTGAGCCGCGCCAGGGTCGGCAGCTGCCCCTTGGCGATCAGCGGGTCGACGATCTGCCAATCGGCGCCGTCAAGGCCGATGAGGGCGATCCGCGTCCGCGTGTCGTTCAGGCGATCGCGCAGCGCGCGCGACGTGATCGAGGCGATGACATCCGCCGGACCGCGCACCCGGCCCGGGCGCAGACCGACCGCATCGAACCCGAACGACTCGAGGCCGGTCCGGACCGCCCGCTCGGCGGCGTCGGCCCCCTGCAACAGGACGATCGTCTCGCCGGAGGCGTCGGCGCCCCACGCCGACAGCGCCTGCGCGGCGGCGGCACGCATGACATCGCCCGGGCCGCCGGCGGCGTCCCCGAGGAGGCGCATCAGATTGTCATCGGCGATCTCGGCCGCCACGTCGAACGGGATCTCGAAATTGACCCCTTCGCGCGAGCGCAGCGCCACGGACCCCCCGGCCTTCAGCGGTCCGGTGGGAAAGGCGGCGAGGCGCTGCAGGAGTGGCAGGACGATGTGACGTCCGGGGCCCAGCCGCTCGACGCCGCCCCAGGCGTTGCGCCGGAAGACGCGGTCGGCCTCGCCGACCTTGACCGAGCACCAAGGGACCAGGAGGGCGAGCCCGACCAGGACGAAGGCGGCGACCGCCGCGATGCCCCAGCGCGGGCGGCGCTGCCGCCTTCCGTCCCGGGTCTGCGGCGGCGGGGCCGGTCCCTTCTTCGATTTGCCTCTGGATGCCACGGCCCGATCCTCACGCGCTGGCCGCCTGCCGTCAAGTCACTCGGCCGACACAGGCGCCGGAATGCCAAAATTGAAATGGATTCACCCCTGCTGGACGCCCCATATTTTGAGGGGTTTCAACCACTTTGCCCAGGGAGACGTGCGCCCGCGGCGGCGGGCCGGGGGGAGGGCTTCTGAAGTCGCTGAACGTGCCGGCGCGGACCTACGTCGCCTCCATCTATGCGGCGGGGAGCGTCGCCCTGGCCCTCGCCTGGTGGCTCGGGCAGACCCCCGTGTCGCGCGGCTTCTTCCTGATCGCCTGCGCCGCCGCGGTCCTGTCGGCGCCGTTCAGGATTCCGCTCCTGATTTTCGGCAACATCTCCATCGCCTTCGCCTTCGTGTTCACGACCCTCATTGTGCTCGGGACGCCGGCGGCCGGGGTCGCGGCGATGCTCGCCGGGGCCGCTGCCTCGGTGCTGCGACGCGCCGAGACCCCGCCGCTGTACCGCATCGCCTTCAATGCCGCCGAGCTCGTGATGTCGTCCGTCTGCGCCGGCGTGGTCTTCTCCCTGGCCGGCGGCACGCCAGGGGCCTTCGACCCGGCGCAGGAGTGGGCCCCCCTGCTGCTGGCGACGCTGGCATTCTTCGTGGTCAACACCGCCCTGGTCGCCGGCGCCATCAGCTTCACCGAGGGCGTGCCGTTCCTGCGCAACTGGACCGCCAACACATTGTGGACCTGCCCAGCCTACCTGGCGGGATCGTTCCTGGCCGCCACCCTGTCGCTCGGAGTGCAGCGCTTCGGGGTCCTCGCACTGGTGCTGTCGGTGCCGCCGTTCTACGTCCTGTTTTTCGCTCTGCGTCTGTACGCCGAGAAGGTCGGCCAGGAGCAGAAGCACCATCAGGAGTTGGCCGACATCTACCTGAACGTCGTCGAGGCGCTGGCGCTGGCGATCGACGCCAAGGACCGCACCACCCAGCGCCACATCCGGCGGGTCCAGACCTTCGCGGTCGAGATCGGCCGGATGCTCGGACTGTCACAGGCGGAGCTGGAGGCGCTGAAGGCAGGCGCCCTGCTGCACGACATCGGCAAGCTCGCGGTCCCCGAGCACATCCTCTGCAAGCCGGGGAAGCTCAGCCGCGAGGAATTCGAGAAGATGATGATCCACCCCCGCATCGGCGCGGAGATCCTCGAGACCGTCAACTTCCCGTTCCCGCTGACCGCCGTGGTCCGGTCGCACCACGAGAAATGGGACGGCACCGGCTACCCGGACCGCCTGAAAGGGGAGGAAATCCCGATGGCGGCCCGCGTCCTGTCGGTCGCCGACTGTTTTGACGCCCTGACCTCGGACCGCCCGTACCGCAAGCCACTCACCAAGGAGGAGGCGCTGGCGTACATCAAGGACGAGGCCGGCACCTCGTACGACCCGAAGGTCGTCCAGGCGCTGGTCGGCAACCTCGATCGGCTCGAGCGGCTCGCCAACGAGGTCAACCGGACGCGAGAGACCGTCGGCGCCCCGGACAAGCGCCTGTCGCGCCGTCCCGCCGAGAAGACCAGCCGCGACACCAACGCGATGCGCTCATCGATCATGGACCACATCTCGGCGGCGCACGAGGAGCTGTACGCCCTGTACGAGATCGCCCAGAGCAGCGCCCGCAGCCTGAACCTGGACGAGGTCCTCGGCTTCGTGTCGAGCAAGATCGCCGGCCTGCTCCACTACCGCTGCCTGATTCTGTATCTGTACGACAAGGAGGCGAAGGCGCTGAAGGCCCGTTTCATCAGCGGCCGTCAGGCTGGACGGCTCAAGGATCTGCAGATCCCCCTCGGCGAGCGCATGAGCGGCTGGGCCGCCATCCACCGCATGCCGATCACCGGTTGCGCCCACGAGGAGCCGGTCCGCCGCGAAGGAGTGCGCTCCGACCTGGAGGAACTGCTGGCGTCTGGAGCCGTCGAGAAACTGGAGAATTCCATCGCCGCCCCGCTGCTGGACGGCGACATGCTGCTGGGCGTGCTGACCCTTTATGATCGGGTCGATCAGCCGTACCACGACGATCACCTCAGAGTCATCAGCATCGTCTCCCGTCATGTCGCCACGGCGATCAAGAACGCCCTGCAGTACGGCGCGTCGCAGAAGACGACCCTGACCGATCCGATCACCCATCTGCCGAACGCCCGTTACCTGTTTGTGTCGTTCGAAGAGGAGCTGAGCCGGGCGATCCGCCAGCAGGTGCCGTTGAGCATCATCGAGCTGGACGTCAATGGCTTCCACGAGATTAACGACCAGTACGGCCATGCCGCCGGCGACCGGATCCTGCGCGGCCTGGCGCGGGCCGTCCGCAGCCAGCTGCGGGGCTGCGACACCTGCGTGCGCTACGCCGGCGATGAGTTCATCGTCATCGTCCCCGGGGTCGGCAAGCTGGAGATCGAGAAGCTGCAGGCCCGCATCCACCGGGCGATCGAGAACCACAAGTTCGCGGTGCATGGCGGCCGGCAGATTCGCGTCAGCGCGTCTTCCGGCTCGGCTTCCTTCCCCGAGGACGGCCGCACCATCGATGCCCTGATCGGCGTCGCCGACACCCGCATGAACGAGTCAAAGCCAGGCTCGGCGGCACCCCGCAAGGACGAGGACGGATACCAGCCCTACACCCGCCGCCGGCACGTCCCCGTCAATTAACCGGCGCTGCGCCGATCCCTCGCCTCGATCTCCGGCGCAGAAAACCTTGCACCCTCAATAGATTAGTAGTACTTTCCCGCCAAGCTCGGCGGGAGGGGCCCGGCGTGATGGCCGATCCACCTTCCGGCCGATGTGGGGTGTGAGGCGTACAGGGTAGGCCGCCCCCGCCGACCTGGCGCTCGCCGCGATGCCGCTGGTTCCTGGACATTCAATCAATCGCCGCTACCGCGTGATCCGCACGCTCGGTCACGGCGGCATGGGCACCGTCTACCTCGTCCACGACACGCACTGGGGCGACCAGCCGGTGGCGCTCAAGCTGCTGCGCCCCGACGCGCTCGACGCGACCGCCGTCGAGTTGTTCAAGCAGGAATTCCGCGCCATGACCCGGCTGCGGCACCCCAACCTGGCCGAGGTGTACGACTTCGGCAGCGACGCCGAGAGCGGCCGGCAGTACCTGACCATGGAATACGTGGATGGTAAGGACCTGACGTCCTGGCGCTGGCCGACCGCCAGAGACGCCTTCGAGACTCTCGCCGTCCAGGGGTTGCGGGCGCTCGACTACGTGCATTCGCGCGGGTTGCTGCACAATGACATCAAGCCGCAGAACATCCTGGTCCGCTCGCCGCTGCTGGTGAAGGTCCTTGATTTCGGGCTGGCGAACCCGCAGGCGGAGCCGACGCGCCTCGGCCTGAGCGGCACGATTCACTACATCGCCCCGGAGCGTTTCAAGGGCCGCCTCGCCGACCCGCGCTCCGATCTGTATTCCTTCGGCGTGGTCCTCTACGAGCTGCTCACCGGCGAGCTGCCGTTCCAGGCGGAGGATGCCGGCCGCGTCGTCACCGCCATCATGCAGGGGCGCTTCAGGGCGCCGCACGAGCTGAATCCGGAGATCCCCGAGCGCTTCGAGCGCTTCGTCCTGGCCCTGTTGTCGCGCGAGCCGCAGGGCCGCCCCGCCAGCGCGGCGGCGGCGCTGGCGCTCTTGAACGAGGGCGCGAGCGGCGCCCAGACCCTGGATACGCCGGAAACGCGCGCCAGCTACATCACCTCGGGCGCCTTCGTGGCGCGCGACCAGGAGCTGGCGTCGCTGCTCGCGACCTCCACCGCCCACATGCACGACCCGGGATCCGACCGGCAGCCGCGGCTGATCCTGGTCAGCGGCCCGAGCGGCATCGGCAAGTCGAGACTGCTGCGCGAACTCCGGTACCAGCTGCAGCTCGCCGGCATCTCGGCCCTGACCGGGCGTTGCCACGAAGACGGCGGCGTGCCGTACCAGCCGTTCGTCGAGGTGCTGCGACAGCTTCCCCGGCGCGACGATCTGCCGCCCGCGGCCCGCCAGGCGCTGCACGAAATCGACGGCCCGGGATCGGCCGGCCCCGCCGATGCCGGAGACGACGGCGGACGCGGCGCCGGGCGCGACAAGGGTGCCTTCCTCAACGGCCTGGCGACCGCGCTCGACGCCCTGGCGCCCGACGTCGCCGGGGTGATCATCCTCGAGGCGTTGCAGTGGTGCGACGGTCCCGGCATCGATCTGCTCGAGCATCTCCTGCTGCGCCCGGGGCGCGGCCGCTGGCTGCTGATCGGCGCGATGCGGGACGAAGCCGAGGCCGCCGCCCCGGCGGCGGCGCTCGCCCGGCGCTACGCCTCCTCGACGAGAGTCCAGTCCCTGCCGCTGCGGCCCCTGCGCGACAGCGAGGTCCTGGACTTGCTCGTGTCGATGATGCCGTTCGAAGAGCAGCCCGGCGCGCTGGCGCGCCAGCTGGTCGCCCGGACCGGCGGCAATCCGCTCTATGTCGAGGAGCTGATGCAGTCTCTGGCCGAAGAGGGGACGTTGCGGCGCAGCCCCGCCGGCTGGGTCGCCGACAGTCCGTCGTTGGAATCCCTGCGGCTGCCGCCGAGCCTCGCCGGCATGCTGGCCCAGCGCCTGGAGGCGCTGCCGGCGCGCGAGCGCGCCATCGTCGAAGTACTCGGGGTGATCAACCGGCCGGCGCCCGCCGCGCTCGTCGCCCGGGCGGCAGGCCTCGAACCGATCGCGACGGCCGCAGCGATCGAGGCGCTCGACGACCTCCGCCTGGTGATCCAGGAGACCCAGCGCGCCGGCCCCCCTCTGGTGTCCCTGGCTCACAGCCGCATACGCGAGGCGGCCTACGGCGCGCTCGCCCCCGAGCGTCGCCTGGCGCTGCACCTGGCCGCGGCCCGCGCCATCGAATCGACGCACCTCGATGCCCTCGACGGCGTCGTCGAAGAGCTGGCGCATCACTTCGCCGCCGCCGGCGAGCAGGGCCCGGCGGTCGACTACCTGTTGCGGGCCGCCGCCAAGGCGGAGAGCCTTTACTACCCGCACCGGAACAGCGACTTCCTCGAGCAGGCCCTGCGACTGATGCCCGCGGACGACGCGCGGCGGCTGGCGACCTTGCGCGACCTGGCGTATGTCAAGGCGCGCGACCTGGGGGACTTCGAGGGCAGCCTGGCGC
The DNA here is from genome assembly GCA_018606725.1 of Acidobacteriota bacterium. GTDB lineage: Bacteria > Acidobacteriota > Polarisedimenticolia > Gp22-AA2 > Gp22-AA2 > JAGYID01. The sequence continues at coordinate 108,410 of JAGYID010000001.1, read as the reverse complement.
ACGGCGAAGCGCTGTTGGAGGAAGCGCGCCGCCGCAAAGACCGCCTGTTCGAGGCCACCGGGCTCCGGTTGATCGCCGCCGCCAGGAGCTATCTGGGAGAAAGCCGGGTCGCGCTCGATTTCGCGCAGCGGGCGCTCACAATGGCGCGCGCCACCGCTCACGACCGGACGATCATGGAGTGCTCGAACACGCTGGGAATCGTCCTGGCCCGGCAGGGCGAGGCCCGGCAGGCGCTGGCGCCGTTCGAGGAAGCCCTCGCCCTGGCCGAGCGCGAGGGCCTGCTCCTCGAATCCTGCCGTATCCTCAGCAACCTCGGCCTGACGCAGCTCGGCCTGGGGAACATCGACAAGTCTCGCGACCTCATCGCGCGCCTCCTCGAGATGTCCAAGCGCCGCGGCGTGGCCTATTGGTACCACCGCTCGCTGCCGAACTACGGCGTGACGCTCGTCGAAAGCGGCGACCTGCCGGGCGGCATCGCCGCGGTCGAGGCGGGGATCGCCTGGGCCCGCGAGCACGTCAACTTCGAGGTCGTGTCGCAGGGGCTCAGCAACCTGGGGGTCCTGTTCCGCCTCGGCGGACAGCACGATCGGGCCGTCGCCGCCCTCGATGAAGAGTTGGAGCTGCGTCGCGGCACCGGCGACCGCGCCAATCAACCCTACGCGCTCGAGCTGGCAGGCCGCGCCCTGCGGGAGCTCGGGCGGATCGCGGACGCCGAGGACCGTCATCGCCGGGGGCTGGAAATCAGCCGCGACCTGAAGCTGCGGATGCAGGAAGGTTTCCTGCTGGCCGCGCTCGCCGACGACAAGCTGGCGGTCGCCGCCTACGACGCGGCCGCCGACCTGGCCCGCCAGGCCGTGGCGATCGGTCGCGAGCTCGGGCACGTGCGTCTGACCTCGCTGGCGAGCTGCGCGCTGGCAACCTGCCTTGCGCGCACCGGCGACCGCAGGGAGCTGAACGCCATCATCCGCCAGCTGGCGCGCGTCGAGGGCCGGCAGCTGCGCCTGTACGACCGCCTGCGGATCAACCTGACGCTCGGCCGGTGTGCTCTCACCACCGGGAAGCTGCCGGAGGCCGAACGGGAGGCGCGCGCCGGGCTGACCGTCGCCGAAAAGAGCGGCATCCGCGAGTTCGCCTGGAGATTTCTGGCGCTGCTCGGCGATGTCTTGGCCGCCCGCAAGTTGCCCGACGACGCTTCGCACTTCTATAATGCCGCGCTCTCGGTCATCCGTCAGATCGCCGCCGACATCGGAGACCCTGCAATGCGCGACAGCTACGAGAAAGATCCGGAGCGCCAGGATCTGGTGCGGCGCATCCCCACCGCGGAGGAGGCGTCGACCCTTCCCGCTCAACCCGGCGCCCCGATCCCGGCCGGCGCCCCGGTCGCCGCCCAGAGCGCCGCGCTGCCCGCCACGCCTGGACTGCCGGCGCCGATCGCCGGCGATCGCCCCGGCCCGCTGGCCGGTGGCAAGGGCGACCCGTTGCGGGCGCTGACCGCGCTCTACCAAGTCAGCCAGATCGTCAACTCGATCCTCGACCTGAAGGAACTGCTCAACAAGGTCATGGACCTGGCGATCGAGATCGTCAACGCCGAGCGCGGGCTGATCTTCCTGTACCGCAGCGAAACCGACGAGATGGAGATGGTCGTCGCCCGCAACATGGAGCGGCAGACGATCAAGGACGCCACCGAGTACAGCCGCAGCATCGTTCGCGAAGCCAGCCATGGCCGCTCGATCCTGACGCACGACGCCGTGACGGACGAGCGCTTCAAGGATTTCCGCAGCGTGTCGATCTACCACATCCGCTCGCTGCTGTGCGTGCCGCTGCGGACCCGCAACCGGGTGGTGGGGACGGTGTACGTCGACACGCGCCAGCCCGGCGTCGTGTTCGCGCCCGAGGACCAGCAGTTCCTCGAAGCGTTCGCCAACCACGCGGCCATCGCCATCGAGAACGCCCGCCTGTACGACCAGATGCGCCAGGAGAACCTGTATCTGAAGAAGGCCGTCGACGAGCGCTACGGCTACGAGAACATCATCGGCCGCAGCCCGAAGATGCGCGAGGTCTTCGCCATGCTGTCGCGCATCTCCTCCAGCACCTTACCTGTTTTGATCCGCGGCGACAGCGGCACCGGCAAGGAGCTGGTCGCCCGGGCCATCCACCAGAACAGCCCGCGCCGCGATCGCAGGTTCTTCTCGGAGAACTGCGCCGCCCTGCCCGACACTCTGCTGGAGAGCGAGCTGTTCGGCCACGTCAAGGGCGCCTTCACCGGCGCCGACGCGCCGCGCAAGGGGCTGTTCGAGCTGTCCGACAGCGGCACGCTGTTCCTGGACGAGGTCGGCGACATGACCCCCAGCATGCAGAGCAAGCTGCTGCGCGTGCTGCAGGACGGCGAGATGCGCCCGGTCGGCGCCGAGACCACCCGCCACGTCGACGTGCGCCTGATTTCCGCCACCAGCCGCGACCTGGAGGCGATGATCGGCGCCAAGCAGTTCCGCCAGGACCTGTTCTTCCGCCTCAACGTCATCACCCTGACCCTGCCGGCCCTGCACGACCGCCGCGACGACATCCCGCTGCTGGTCGACCACTTCCTGACCCGCATCGCGCAGACCAACAAGACCCCCAAGCTGCGCGTCGATCGGGAGCTGATGACCCTGCTCACCCGCTACGACTGGCCCGGCAACATCCGCGAGCTGGAGAACCGCATCAGCCGCCTCGCCCTGTTCGCCAACGGCGACACCCTCACCCTGCACGAGGCCAACCAGGACCCCGACTTCTACGCCAAGGTCACGGCGACCACCCCGCTGACACGCCCCGGGTCGCGCCCCGGCACTCAGGGGACGGGGATGTCGCCCGGCGGCGGGTCGGTCACCGACGCCGGCGGGCCGTCATCGGATTCCGCGTTTGGCAGCATCGAGCCAGAACTGTCGGACGCCGACCGCATCCGCCAGGCCCTCATCGACGCCCGCGGCAGCCGCGACGAGGCTGCCCGCCGCCTCGGCATCAGCCGCGCAACCCTGTTTCGGAAGCTGAAGCAGTTCGGCATCCAGGAGAAGGGTTCCCGCTCGTTCCGCCCTCCCGAGCAGGTCTGACAGACCTCACGACAATCTCAATTTGGTATCGCGAGTAGAGTCTCACTGATGTTTTGCGTGATACTCAAAACACGCTGTAATGAGCAAATCAATATTTAACAACGACTTGACGCTAGTCTCACTAGACGAAATCCTGAATTTTGTCTGGAAAACACGACGTAACAAGAAGACATTAATATACTTACAGTCGTTCACCACAAACGCTCATGAGACTCGCCGCCCGGGGTGGCACAGCCAACATCCAGCCTGAATCGATAGCCAGAGTCGTTTTACGCATTTTATTTATCAATCACTTAGACCGATCCATCCACCATGTGCAAACAAGTTTGGCATCGACGCTGCAATTTCGACCGGCGCAGTCAAACGGGAACACTTGAGGGGGATGGACATGAGGAACTCGGGCAAAGTCGTCGCAGTCCTGGCAGTCATCATCGCAATGACCCTCGGCCAGTCTCTGGTTCAGGCCGCACCTCTCGTCGGCGCCTCCCACTCGCGGAGCGAGAGCCTATACGCCCGCGTGCTGTCTATGTACTCGGCCATCTGGGGCGGCAAGGACTCGGCCATCTGGGGCGGCAAGGACTCGGCCATCTGGGGCGGCAAGGACTCAGCCATCTGGGGCGGCAAGGACTCAGCCATCTGGGGCGGCAAGGACTCAGCCATCTGGGGCGGCAAGGACTCAGCTATCTGGGGCGGCAAGGACTCGGCCATCTGGGGCGGCAAGTAGACCTCCATATTCTTTGCAGCTCAGAACCCAAGGGGGCCTTCGGGCCCCCTTTGTCATTTACCAAGTCAGCAAGCGTAATCGTGTAGGAATTGCTACTCAAAGAGCTTGACCTTCCCCACTGGCGCTCCCTAACTTCTTGTGGATGGCGAACTTTCCGCGAGTGCCGGGCCACACTTTGATCGGGAAAATTGGACAGGGGGCTTGGTCAACTGTCTATTCCGGCATCTCGAGTAACGGGCTGAAACGAGCGATCAAGATTCTTGATACGGAAGCGCTTGAATCCGCCCTTACCCCTGCACGCGCCCAACAACACTTCTTGTCCGAACTGCAAGTCTTGAGTAGCCTCTCGCATCCCAACATCATTTCCTTATGCGACTTTGGGCGCACTCTTGGAACCAACAAGGACTACCTAGTGATGGAGCTGGTCGAGGGCGACCAGTTTGTGAAGGCTACCCGTGCTCTATCGACTTCATACTTCTACATGCTCATTCGACAGCTCAGTGCCGCACTGCATTATTTGCATACAAGAGGCTACGTTCACGGCGATCTCAAACCAGAAAACATCATGGTGGTCTCCTCACCAACTGAACCCCAGGGACCGCCACACCTAAAGCTCATTGACTTGGGTTATGCCTTTGCGAGAGAAACACCCAGGCCGAGCGAGCTAACGGGAACCCCTAGGTACCTCGCTCCAGAAGTGATCCGCGGCTCCGGTCCAACGGTCGCGTCAGATCTTTTTTCAATGGGCGCGATTCTTCATGAGTGTCTGACCGGGTCTCCCCCATACAATGGCGAGGCAGCCGGCGTCGCGCTACAACGGCAGCTTGTCACACCGCCGTCCATTGCTGAGCCCACCGAGCCGACGCCGGTACATTCTCTGACCCACCATCTGCTCGCATCCGATCCGCAAAAGAGGCCAGCATCTGCCGCAGAGATTCTTCGAACGCTTGATGCTCACATCTCGCCACACGCCGCAAAGAATGGTGCCGCATACGATATCGGCGCTTTCGTGCGCTCCGGCGCCCGCGCCGGGGATGTGCACAGCCGCCTTCTCAGGGACATCGAACACCACCAACAGGGAGAACGCGCCAACAGCCCGCTGGCACTCCTTGTAACTGGAGAGCCGGGCTCGGGGAAATCGACGCTGTTACGGGACCTATCTGTTCAATGCCGCACCATGGGGCACATTGTGCCTCGCGGCCCCTGTACGATCACGGCATTGCATGGCTTTGAGGAATTTCTCTTGTCTATTGTCCCACGCGAGAGCATCCACCCCATATTGATCGCCATTGATGACGCCACAGAAAGCGCTTTCAGAGACGTCGCTAGCCAGCCACTGTTGATCGCGCTCTCAAGAATACCCAACCTAATCCTATTGGTCGCAGTCAGAAGCACGCCGACCGCTCAGCCCGACCTGGAAGCACTTACTGCCATGTTCGCTCACACAGGCTTCGTATGCGTCACGCAAGTGATATCCCCGTGGGATCGTCCGACTGCTCGTACGTACTTGACTGGGTCAGTTCGCGGATTGAATGTCGATGAGGACCTCATCGATGCCCTTTGTGCACATACGGGCGGTTGTCAACTTCTGTTCATAGACACAGTCCTGAGCGGTCTCGAGCAAGGAATCATTGTTGCCACAATGGGCCGTTTGCGACTCTTGGGCTCCCTGGATGACGTTAGGGCTTCTGATCAAGTCACTGCCATACTGAGCGCCTCGATCGCATCTCTCTCTCCCTCAGCCAATCGCACATTCACAGCCCTGTCGGCAGCGGGCGGACCCCTGTCGCTACAGGATCTTTCAGAACTGTGCGACAGGCGCGATGACGACCTAATCAGTGACTGCCGTCAATTGCTCTCAGCCGGATTGGTGCGCTGCTCGGGCAATGCTCCGGCCAAGTACAACGCTCCGAGCGCGCTCGCGCGAGCATTGGCGATGTCAGCGCTGCAGCGCCGCGATCGAGTAGCCTTACACACACGCATTGCCCAGTGGTATTCGACCATGTCTGATTTGGTCTCGCTTGGCCACGCCGCCGAACACTTCATTGCCAGCGACGACAAGGCCAACGCACTTGCCTACTGCATGAAGGCTGCGAGTCGGTTGCTGGACGCGGGTAATCACCACCGCGCTATCCACTTTCTCACCAGAGCTCTGCAACAAGATCCTGACAGCGCCGTGAGACTGCAATTAACGGTGGAGTGTGCTAGTGCATTGACCATGATCGGACGACTCGAGGAAGCTTGGCGAAGGCTAATAGAGGCGGAACCGCTAGTGCCCACATTTGGCCACGAGAGAGCTGCGTACATCTATGCCCGCGCACGATGCCTATACGCAATGGGACATCTGGGCGACTCCGCGACATGGGCGAGGCGTGCGCACGGGGCAGCGCCTGTTAGTTCACATCCCTTCATACACATTGGCGCATTGATTGTGCGCGGCAAGGTCCACGCCAAGATGCAACGCTATGCCCACGCGAAGCGGACGCTAGTGCGGGCAAACGCTTTGGCCAGGAGACACAGATGCAGGAGTCATATTGGGGACTCGTTATCCGAACTGTCCTTCGTCTATTGGCAACAGGGACAATACTCCCGTGCCCTCCTTTATAGCAGGCGTTCCCACTTACTGGGTCCCATCGATGGCAGGCCTGTAGATGAGAGTGGGCCGCTTACAAATATTGGTGTGCTTCACATGGAACTCGGGCATTCCCGGAAAGCACGCAACGCCTTCCGAAAGGCCGTCGAATGCTCGACCCATCTAGGGAGATCGATTGCGCTGGGAGCCGCGCACAATAATCTCGCTGAGGTGTCCCGGCGGCAGGGCCGATGGATGGATGCTGCCCGAGGATATGCCACGGCAATTGCAGCAACCGAAGGAAGTGGTATTCAAGGTTTGTCCGCAATAGCCAGAAGCAATGGGGCGCGCATTCTCGCGCACACGGGCAATTTCATAGAAGCGATCGAATTGCTAAAGCATTCATTACGCAACCCCGCGCTATCTTCAATTGAGGTGAGAGGGTCGGTCCTACCGAGTTGGTTGCTGCTTCTACTTACAATAGGGCGAGTCCAAGCCGCGACTCGGTTTGGTAGGTTTGCAGAGAGACAAATCAGCTCGTCCGGAGGCTATGCCCTAAAGCTGGAGCTCCGATGTCTAATGGCCCTGGCCAGACATGAGGCAGGTGAGCAATCAGACACGGATGATGAGAACTATGCACTCCCTCACGCCGAAAGCACCGGATGCTCGTTCGATGTTGGTCTTCTACGAGACATCGCACGCATTGCGATTTCCAATCCCTTGTTGGAAACCAGCACCCCAACTGGCGGCTGCTCCTTGCGCAACATCATTGCCACCGCGCGCAATAAAGGCATGCGCTGGCATCTGACCTGGGCGCTCGTATTGCTGGGCGAAAGACTGTTGCGCGACAACAAGCCGGCCGAGGCGGAGGCGGCGCTCACTGAAGCCGCGAAGATCGCCCGGAAGAACGCTGACAAACCGCTCTTCTGGCAGGCGAATTACTGGCTGGGGCGGCTGTACGAACAGAAGCTTCAGTACGAGACGGCCTACCGGAAGTATCGGTTCGCGGCGCTGACGATTCACGAGATGGCTCTGGGGCTCGATGAGGAGAAGTGGCGCCGGCCGTTCCTGGAGCAGGCGAAGGTGCGTGATGTGCTGGACAGGTTCGAGCGGCTGCGTGGGGAGGTGGCCAAGAAAGTCCGCTACGACATGGCGACGGTCAGCCGGAGCGAGCGGGTGTCGCGCAGGATGCTCGGGGCGCTGAGCGCGATCGGGCAGAAGCTGACGTCGATCCTGGACCTGAACGAGTTGCTGCGCGAATTGCTGGACCTGTCGATCGAAAACGTCCGGGCCGAGCGCGGCATCGTATTCCTCGCCGATGAGGCGGCGGGCGCGATGCGACCTGCGATCGCCCGCGGCATGGACAAGGAGAGCCTCGACGGCATCACGTCCTTCAGCCGCTCGGTGATCGACCAGGTCGCAAAGGGACAGACGCTGCTCACTATCGATGTCGGGCAGGATGCCTCGCTGGCGGCAAACAAGAGCCTGATCCTGCACGAGATCAAGTCGATCCTCGCCGTGCCGATGCGCCATCGCGGCAAGACGGTCGGAATCATCTACCTCGACACCCGCAAGGGGCCGCAGCTGTTCACCGACAAGGAGAGGGCGTTCGTCGAGTCGTTCGCCAGCCAGGCGGCCATCGCGATCGAGAACGCCCGGCTGTTCGGACAAATGAATACCGAGAATACGCGCTTGCGGCGTGAGGCGGAGGGCCGGGCGCGCTTCGAGAACTTGATCGGCGCAAGCCCGGCGATGAAGAAGCTCACTGAAGTCGTCGCCGGCGTGCTCGACAGCGACTGCAACGTCCTGGTCCTGGGCGAGAGCGGCACCGGCAAGGAGCTCGTGGCGCGCGCCATCCATTACAACGGCCCGCGCAAGAAGAAGAAGTTCGTGGCGGTCGACTGCGGGGCGCTGCCCGAGAATCTCCTCGAGGCGGAGCTGTTCGGGTACGCACGCGGCGCCTTCACCGGCGCCGATCGCGACCGCGTCGGTCTCATCGAGGAGGCGCGCGGCGGCACGCTTTTCCTGGACGAGATCACCAACACGAGCCTGGCGCTGCAGTCGAAGTTGCTGCGCGTTCTGCAGGAGCGCGAAGTGCGCCGCCTCGGCGAGAACGCGCCCCGCCCGGTGGACGTGCGGGTGATCGCCGCGACCAACGGTGACATCAAGACCCTGATGGAACAGGGGAAATTCCGGCAGGATCTTTACTACCGATTGAACGTGGTCTCGATTGAAGTCCCACCCTTGCGCAGCCGGCGCGAAGACATACCCCTGCTCGCCGAGCATTTCCTGCGCGAGCGCGCCGGCCAAGGCGTCGCGCCGAAACGCCTCGGGCCGGCCGTCTCCGAAGCTTTGCTGGGGCACGACTGGCCCGGGAATGTCCGCGAGCTCGCCAACGTCATCGAGCGGGCGCATGTTCTGTCGCCCGGCGACGTGATCACGGCGCAGGACCTTCCGGAAGGGCTCCGCGCCGTCGCACCGAGGGCCGGGCCAAGCGAGGGCCACGATGGCGAGACCCGCAAGTCGGGTGAGCAGCTGATGATCGAGGAGGCCCTGCGGCGCTTCGGTGGGGACAAGGCGAAGACGGCGCGCTATATCGGCTGGAATCGTCAGAAGTTGTACCGCCGGATGAAGGAGTTCGGCATCCCCGCAGACTACGGCCGGACCGATCAGGCCGCCTGAGACGCCCCGCGGACCGGCATGCCAGGACCGCCGGAAACCCTTCCGCAGAGCGGCCTTCGGGCCATGGCTCGCCCGGAACCGTGTGATACTGTGTGACACGGACAAGGCTGGATTTTCACAGTAGGACAGATCCTACCTATCGATCCCGCTGACAATCCGTGTCATTCACCTCGCAGACGCCTCTATCTCTCGCCGGTCGAACAACTTCCCCGCGTCGGCATCGTGATGGTGCCACCTGCGCCCGCGTTGGTATCACCGTTGCTCTGTTGTGGGACAGTGAAAGCCTCTGACCACAGGCTTGGCATGTATCGAGATCGCGGCAACAGTCAGGACACCCCAGACCCGGAAGGAGGATGGACCAACAGGATGCCCGCTGACGCGTGTGGGAGGATCGATCTGGAAGGGTGGCTGGCCGACCTCCGCAAGATGGGGGGCCGGGCCCGTACGTTGAGCGAACGGCCCGAATCGGTGCAAAGCGTGATGGACCTGTCCGATCTCCAGATGCTCGAGGAGGCGACCAAGCGACTCATCGTGTCGCTCAGCAAGACGATCCCGTACGCCCTCGTCGACCGTGAGGCATGGAAAGCGGACGCCCGGGGCGCCGGTTCGCCGATGGTCCCGGATCTCCCCGGCGGACGCTCAGATGGCATCATCGGCGCCACCGAGGCGATGCGACGGGTTCACGACCTGATTCTGAAGGCGGCTGGCTGTTCGCTGCCGGTCCTCATTCAAGGCGAGAGCGGCACCGGCAAGGAGTTGGTCGCCCGCGCCATCCACCGGATGTCCGGGCGCCAACAGCGGCGTTTTTTCTCGGAGAATTGCTCCGCCCTGTCGGAGAGTCTCCTCGAGTCGGAGCTGTTTGGCCACGTGCGGGGCGCCTTCACGGGCGCCGACCGCGACCGCAAGGGTATCCTCGAGCTGGCCGATGGCGGCACACTGTTCCTGGACGAGATCGGCGACATGAGCGTCCGGATGCAGAGCAAGCTGCTGCGGGCCTTGCAGGAGCGGGAGGTCCGCCCGGTCGGGGGCAAGGACACCATCCGCGTGGACGTCCGGATCATCTCGGCGACCAACCGCAGCCTGCGGGGGTTGATCAGGGAAGGGTCGTTCCGAGACGACCTGTTCTATCGCATCAACGTCATCGCCATCGACCTGCCGCCGTTGCGTCAGCGCAAGGAGGACATCCCCGCTCTCGTCGAACACTTCCTCGAACGGATCGCCGTGGAGACCGGATTGCCTCGAAAGCATGTCTCTCCGGGAACGCTCGAGTTGCTGATGTCCTACGAGTGGCCGGGAAACATCCGCGAACTGGAAAACGTAACGCAGCGAGCCGTCGCCCTCGGCGATGACCAGGTCATCGACGCCAGCGCCCTGCCCGACCGGGTCCGCCACGTGATGATCACCGAGGAGTCCCCGACGTACCTTGGGGCCGGCAAGGGTGGCGAGCAGATGATGATCGAGAAAGCGCTGCACAACTTCGAGGGCGACAAGACGCGGGCGTCACGCTTTATCGGCTGGAGCCGTCCGAAATTGTACCGGCGCATGCGTCACTACGGAATTCCGATCGAGTTCGGGCGGTCGGCGGCACGGGCTCAGGAAGGGTGATCGCCGGAGGTCAGTGCACCTTGCCGCCGGGGACGTCGACCTTGTCGAGGGCGTCCCTCAGGCGGCCGGACGGGGGGCGGAGGCCCGACGGCCGGCGCATGCGACGCAATTCGTCCTGCAGAGCCATGAACAGGCTGAGCTCGAAGGCGTGGGCGAAGACGGTGCCGCCGGGGAGGATCGGGATGAACGACCAGGAGATGGTGCGGTGCTCGCCCTCGACGGTGTCGAAGATCAGGCCGTTCTTGCCGGTGGCGAGGCACTTCCGGACGATGTTCACGGTGTCGGCCGGCAGGATGTCCCACGGGTCGGTCTTGCCGAGCGACGCCATCAGCTTCTTGGCCGCGTCGTTGACGAAGCGCAGCGTACCGTCGGCGGCGAATTCCACCATCGGGTGCGGCGTGACCTCCGGCAGGGCCGAGAACTTCTGCAGCGAGCCCTCACAGCGCTTGCGCTCCAGCTCGGTCGAGGCGCGCACCGCGAACACCTGCACCATCGACTCGGCGATGCGGATGTTGGCCGGCGGCGTCTTCCACAGCACCACCAGCAGGCCCAGCGTCTTGCCGTCGGCGTCCATCAACGGCGTGCCGACGTAGCTTTCGATCCGCTTGTCCGCAAGCATCGTGTCGCGCGGGAACTTCTCCTGGACGCCGCGCTCGTACGAGCAGAACTGCTTCATGATGACGTCCTCGCAGGGCGTCCCTTCCAGGCTGTAGGTGAAGTCCTTCATCGGGCCGCCCCGGTCGCAGCCGGCGACCGCGGTGACGCTGCGGCCGTCCTCGGACACCTCGCCGATGAAGGCGAGCTCGGCCCCGAGGGTGCTCACCAGCTGCCGGGCCAGCGAGGCGAAAAACTCGTCGCCGCTCTTTTCGGACACGGCGCGCGCCAGCTTGCCGAACGCCTCCTCCGCCCGCACCCGCTCGATGGCGCGGCCCAGCAGCGTGCCGAGCTGGTCCATGACCTCGAGGAACGCCGGCTGCGGCTCGGCCCGCTCGGGGCTGAAGAACTCCAGCATGGCGGCGACCTCGCGGCCGACGCGCACGGGGAACCCGAATGCCGCCTTCAAGTGCAACGGCTCGGCGATGGTGTTGCGCGGGAAGTTGCGGTCGCGGGTGATGTCGGCGATCCAGACCGGCTCGCCGCTTGCGAGGACGCGGCCGGGCAGACCGCTCCCCCGCGGCATCGGGGTGGCCATGGTCACCCGCCGGAAGGTTTCGTAGCGGGTCGCGTCGTCCATGTGCCATAGCGGGGCGGGGACCATCTCGTCGCGATCTTCGGCCTTGAAGAAGACGTGGCCGACCGGCCAGCCGGTCAGGGCGCAGACTTCGTCGAGGGCGACCCGCAACGGCGCCTCGATGCCGGTGGCATCGTTCGCGGCCTCGCTGACCTGACGGAGGATTCGCAGGTAGGCGGTCTCCCCCGGCCGGGATGCGGCGCTTGGCCGCTTGCCAGTGGGTCTGGGGGTATGGGCCCGGCCGGCGGTTCGCGACCGCCCGTTACCCGGGGCTCTTGTCGCCGGGGCTTTCGTGGATAGTCTTCGCGGCGCCATCGACGCACTCTCCTGAAGGTGCGTGACCGGGCGGGCCGGGACCCTGTCGCGATTGGAGGCGACCATTCTATTCCACTATCCGGCCGGGAGCGCGTCCCCGCTCTGAGAACTTGACTTGGCTTCTCCGGCTCGAATACCATGCGCGTCGACCGAAGCCGTTGTCGGTCCATTGGTTAGGCCGCGCGGCAGCCGGGTGCATCGTCATTCAGCCGTAGCGAGTCCATCACCAGTCTGCCGCTTCCGGTCCGGCCGTGGCCGGGCTGCCCTGCGGTTCTTCAAGAGAGCGTCGAGGCGAGCGGTGCCATCACGCATCGCGACCGACCCCGTCGGCGATTCGGGCCGACTCAAAGCGCTCCTTCTCGGTGATCCTTCGGTCATCGAGGTGGGGATTCGGGTGCTCGATGCCGATCTGAAGACCGGTCCGGCCGGTACGCTCGACGTCCTGGCCGTCGACCGGGCGGGCCAGCTGGCGGTCATAACCCTCGCGGACAATGAACCGGAAGGGGCCCTGCGCCGCCTCCTCGACCAGTCCCTCTGGGCCGGCGATCAGTACGACATCCTGGCGCGCGCCTACGCCTCCCAGGGGCTGAGCCCCGAACGAAATGTCCGGTCGCTGCTCCTGGCGGAGTCGTACTCGTTCCCCTTCCTGCGACGCCTCGACCTGCTGGCCGTCGAGGTCACCCCCTATCTGGTACAGCTCGTTCGCTTCAAGGGGGAAGAGGCCGTCACCGTACGGCCTGCGATGGAGGTGTTCCGGCTGCCATCGCGGCGCGTCGCGGCCCGCGTCGCCGCCATGCGCGAGGCGATGCCGCGCGATGTCGCAGCGCCGCTCCCGGCGCCGCCCGATCTTCTCGAGCCGGTCCCCGAGTTCCCGCTGGCCGACGAGCCCCTGCCTGGCGACCCGGTTTCCGGCGGGGGCCTCGACCTCGAGATCGACAGGCTGGTGATGGCCCCGACCGGCCCGGATAATCCCTTCGAGCCGCTGTCGGCGGAAGAGCTGGACGAGTTCGAACGGTTCGACCGGCAGAGACGCGAACGCGACAGGAGAACCTCCTGAGACGCTCATCGTGAAGCGCCGCCTCGGGCGCGGCTTGTATGACATCGGCGCGCAGCCGCCGGTCGCGGGGCGGGCTGCGTCGGACCGGCCCGAGACCGCCGGCCCCGGTGGACCCCGGGCGGCTGTTTTCTGCATCACCAGCGGCAAGGGCGGCACCGGCAAATCGGTGCTCACCAGCAATCTCGCGGTCTATCTCGCCAGCGTCGGGACGCGCGTGCTGGCGATCGATGCCGACATGGGTCTCGCCAACCTGCACCTGCTGCTGGGCATCCAGCCGTCCCGCACGATCATGGAGGTCATCGAATCCGGGGCCCGGCTCAGCGAGGTCTCCGAAGTCGGGCCGGTCGGCATGCGGCTCGCGGCCGGCGGCTCGGGTCGCGCCGACATGGCCGACCTGCACCCGAACCGGCTGTCCAGGCTGGTCGCGGCGCTCGACGACCCCGACGGCCGGGCCGACATCGTCCTGGTGGACACCGGCGCCGGCATCGGCCGCGCCACGACGACGTTCCTGTATGCCCTTTCGGATATCCTGGTCGTCGTCACCCCCGACCTGACATCGATGACCGATGGCTACGCGGTGATCAAGAACGTCGCGCGCAACAACCCGGGCGCCAGGCTGTCGGTCGTGGTGAACCGGGTGGGCAGTCCGGTGGAGGGGTTCGAGGTGTTCGGCCGGCTCGAGCAGGTCAGCCAGCGCTATCTCGCGCGATCGCTGCATTACCTCGGGCACGTCCTCGACGACCAGCGGATCGGCGCCTCCATCGCGGCCCGCCTGCCGATCCTGCTGAACCAGCCGGCCTCCCCGGCCGCGGCGTGCTTCCGGGGGATCGGGCGATCTCTGTTGCTGGACATCCGCGAGCGGCAGAACGGGCGGAGCGCCGGCGGCCTCGGCGATCGGGGGTCGGGATGCGCGTGATCGCCATCGCCAACCAGAAGGGCGGCTCGGGCAAGACGACCACCGCCATCAACCTGGGCGCCTGCCTGGCGAAGATCGGGATGCGGACGCTGCTCGTCGATCTCGATCCGCAGGCGCACGCGTCGCTCGGGCTCAGCCGCGGCAAGCCGGACCTCGAGTGCCCGGGTGTCTGCGAGGCGCTGATGAGCGGGGCCGATCTGCTGGAGGTCATCCACCCGGTGGCGGAGAACTTCGACCTGGCCCGGTCGAACCCGCGGCTGCTGATGGCCGAGCAGCGGCTGCATGCCCTGCCGCACGGGGAAGAGACGCTGCGGCGGGCGTTGGCCGGTTTGAGCGAGGCTTACGAGTTCGTGCTGATCGACTGCCCGCCGACCGGCGGCCTGCTGACCGCCAACGCCCTGCGGGCCGCCGACGAGACGATCATCACGGTGGACACCGGGTTCTTCGCGCTGTACGGCGTCAGCCAGCTGATGGCGCTGATCCAGGACGTGCCCGCCGACGGCGGCCGGTCCCCGAAGGTGCGCGCCCTGGCGACGCTGTACGACCGGCGCACGGCGTTTTCGCGCGAGATCCTCCGCGATCTCAGCGGCTATTTCGGCGAGGCGCTGTTCGGGACGGTCATCCACACCAACGTGAAGCTCAAGGAGGCGACCAGCTACGGCGTGCCGATCGTCGACTACGATCCGGACGCGACCGGCTGCAGGGATTACATGGCCCTGGCGCGCGAGGTGGTCGGGGAGCACTGACGACCCCGGCGCGCGAGGTGGAACGAGCAAGGCTGAGGCCCGGGACGAAGGAGAGCGCGCGATGCACGACCTGACGTTGCTGATCCAGCTGTTCGGCCGCGAAGTGATGGACGGTCTGCTGCAGTGCGGCTTCGACACCAACGACGCGATCGCCCGCGCCGGGCCCGAGTTGCTGTCCGAGGAGACGGAGATCCCGCTGCCGCTTGCCCGGCGCATCGTGGCGGTGGCGATGGAGTCGCAGGCGCTCGACGAGCAGGCGCCGCCTCCGGCGCCCGTCGCCGCGCCCCCGGCCGCGACCAGGAAGTCGGCCCGCGCCAAGCGTTCCGCGCCGGCGGCCGAGCCGGCGTCGTCGCAGGAGCACGTCCGCCGGCCGTTGCGCCGGCCGCAGAGCCAGCTGACCGCCTCACCCGCGGCGAAACCGGCCGCAACCGAGGACGAGGAGGCGGCCGAGGCCCAGGATGAGGCTCCCGCCCGACAACTCGATCGCGATCCCTTCGTCGACGACGCCGGTCTGGTGTCGTGGATGGGGTTCAACTCCCGGACCACCGGCAGCCGGATGATCTCGGTCGCCGACACCATCCTCGATCTGCGCGAGCAACACACCGACGAGGAGCCGGCGACCGGTCCGATGGCGGCTGCTCCGGCGGCCCAGCCGATCGCGGCCGCGCCGGCAGCACGCACACCCGCTGCGCCACCGGCCGCACGGCCGACCGTTCCGCCGCAGGCCGAGCATGCGCCGGTTCCCGCACCGGCCGCTCGACCGACCGGGGCTGCCCCGGCGGCCCGGCCGACCGCATCCGTGACGGCGGCCAGGCCGATCGGTTCCGTGCCGGCCGGCCTCCAGCCGCGACTGGTGAGCGGCTCGTTCTGGACCTTTGGCGCCGCTCGTCCCAAGCCCGGCGCCGGGCCCGCCCCGGAATTTGACGCGGGGGCGGATGCGTCCTCGATCCCGGCCCCGGGTCCGGCGACGCCGCGCCGCAGGAGCAGCGATGGGTCGTGAAGCGAAGTCAGGCCGCCGGACGGCGACGCCGGCCGGGACCGCCTGGACCCGCATTCCCCTGCCGTCCCTGCCCGATCGGACGGCCGGCGCCAGGGAGACATTGCCGCGTCCGAGCCGGCCCCCGGCGCCTCTCGCCGCGCCCTCGCCGCCGCCCACCGCCGTCGGGGCCGACGAAACCGCCCTGCTGGCGCAGAACGGGTTCGCCGGCGACCCGGGCGCGGCCGAGGTTCCGCGCGCCGGCGAGATCGGGGCCGAGGTCCTGAACGAGCTGGTGGATGAGATCCAGAGAGACCTCGCGCACCTTGCACTGCACGTCCCGTTGCCCGCTTACCGCCGCTCGGTCGGCTGCACGCACGAGCCGGCGGCTGCACCGCTCGTCACAGGGGCCACCGCCGACGGCTCCATCAGGAGGCCACACGATGGCGCGTTTTCAGGTCACTCACTTTCCGCTGCTGGAGAAGGCCCCGACCTCGGCCGCGGCGCTGCGCACCAAGCTCAGCGAGATGCTGATCAGCTCGACGTCGGCGCGGCTCAAGGTCGAGTCGATCAATCCGACGACCGGCGAGTACCGCATCGTCGTGCAGGGCACCATCGACACGGAGAAGATCCCTTTTGAGGGCGCCTGAGGGCGTAGCCCCTCCGGCGCCGGACGGGAGACTGGCGCATGAGTCGATTTCGCATCACTGATCTCGCGACGTTGGAGAGCTCGCCCACGTCACCGGCGACGCTCGGCTCCAAGCTCGGCGACCTGCTGATCCACTCCGTGAATGCCGCGGCGCAGGTCGAGATGGTCGATCAGAACACCGGCGAGTATCGGGTCATCCTGCAGGGGACCCTGGACGAGGAGGTTCTTCGCACGGAGCGTTGAAGCACCGCCGTCAACCTCCGCGGGAGGAGTTGTTGTCGGACGATCTACTGCGACGTTTCCGCGACAAGATGCGCAGCAAACACACCCGTCGGCGGGGCGGTGCCGACGCGCCCGAGCGCGCCGAAGCGCATGTTCCGCCGGACTCGATCCGCATCGTTCAGCTGCAGCATGGCCAGTTCCCCGAGGCCAGCCGGTTCAACGAGCGGTTCATCCCCGGCGTCATCCGCATCCGGGTCACGCTGGAGATCGGCGCCGGCCTGCGCGCGCGGACGCCGCTCCTCGCCGCAGCTGAGCGCGAGGCGCTCCTGCGGCTCTGTCCCCGTCTCCCCGAACATCGCTGCGCCGGCGGACTCGGGATCTTCGATGCCCTCGCCGGAACGGGCGCGGCCGACGGGGAGGCGATCGCGTCGGCGGCGATCCCGGACGCGGCCGCCGGCCCGGTCAAGGGGGACGGTGGGGACGGGCTGGCGCTGGCGCACCTGATCGAGCACGTGGCGATCGACCTCATCCTGACGGCGTCGCGCGGCCGCCGCTGCAGCGGGGCGACCTGCGCCCATGCCGACCGGTTCGATCGCTTCGACCTGTTCCTGGAGTGCGCCGAGCCGATGCTGGGCCGCTGCGCCGCCGTGCTGGCGGCCGCCGCGGTGCGCGATCTGTGCGCCGGGCGGGACCGCCTCGACCTGCACGGTCGCTGCCGCGACCTGCTGGCGCGGCTGACCGGCGAGCCGCGTTCGAGCCTGGTCGCCGAGGACGTCGCCAGCGCCTGCGGATGGTCCGAAACGGTGGCCGTGGAGACCCTGCAGGCGCTGACGCGGCTCGGCTATCTCGAGCCTATCCCGGCGGCCTACACCTTCAGCTCGTCGACGGGGATTCTTTACCGCCGGGCCCGGCCGGAGGGGCCGGCGCTGGACCACCGGCCGGCTCCTGCGCCGCCGGCCGCACCTTCTCGGTGAGATCGAGGTAGGCCCGCAGGGCGCTGCCGCTCTCCCTGAACGACCGGCGGAACAGGGACGCGATGGTCCGCCGGTCGAGGCTCCCCGCCCGATAGGCATCGTAGATCTGCTGCCCCAGGAAATACCCCAGCTCGTGGATCAGGATATTGGCGCGCCGCGGCTCGGAGCGGATGCCGTCCAGGATCTCCTGCGGAACCTCCTCATACTGGTCGTACGACTGCTCGAACTTCTTGTGCAGCAGGATGAAATTGATGATCGCGTTGAAGTCCTCGTAGCTGTAAGGAGTCTCGGCCTCGATCACCGCGCGGTCCTTGCGGTAGTACTGATAGAACTCCGTCTCGAAGAAATGGTTGCGGCTCGGATCGATCAGCTTCGACCCGAAGAAACCGATCGCCTCCTCCAGGGTGCCGGTGTAGAACAGGTCGTGCTGCAGCATCTCGCGCGGCGCCTGCTGGTAGATCTCCCCCTTCAGGATCAGATTGACAAAATGGGCCGCCTCCTCGCCGGCGTGCACCATGTTGAACTGTCCGATGACGATGCCGTTGATGCGCGGGATGTAGCATGAGCCGCGCTCGGAGACGTGCCCCAGGATCTCGTCGATCTCCTCGGCCCCGAACTCGTGCGACTTCAGCAGTTTCTTCAGATCTTTGTGCTCCGAGGCGGTGTAGACCTCCGGGTAGAGGTCGACCAGGTAATCGTGTCCGCGCCCGGGCCGCTCGATGACCTCGGTGTACTTGTCGATGCCGAGGAAGCGCAGGATGGTGTCGATGATGCTGTAGACGGTCGAGGTGAGGTCGAGCCCCTGGTCGTCATCAGGCTCGCGGTCCCAGGCCTCGATCGTCTGCCGGTAGGCCTCGTACTTGGCGATCGGGCTGGCGTTGAAGTGGCAGAAGCGACCGGGGCCGAGGCTCACCACATCGACATCCCGCAAGCCCTTCTCCGCGAGCTGCCAGTAGATCTCTTCCTGGTTCTGCAGCACGATGACCGGACGTTTCTCGATCCCTTTCTTCTTGAGCAGATCGGTGACCCGTCGTGGCAGATGGGTGCGCGCCAGATGCGATTCCCCCACGACGGTCACGACCTTGGCGCCCGGACGGGCTTCCACGATGTCGGCGATGCGGGCCGCCGCGTGGGCGTCGCGCCGGGCGATGTACCGGAAGCCGCTGCGCGGCTCCGAGTCGATGCCGTACACCGGCAACCCCAGCGTCCGGGCCGCGTCGAACAACCGCCGGAATGACTGCCACTCGTAGCCCCAATCGAGCTCGTAGCGGATCGCCTTGAGGAACTCGGATTCGTCCAGCTCGTTCCGCATGTAACGTTCGAGGACCTTCTGGTTGCGGGCGTAGACCATTTCCAGGCAGAGCACCACCTCGCGCGAGCGCGCGGCGACGTCGCGCAGCAGCCAGGCGGCGAACTCCTGGGCGGCCGGCAGGGCATGGTAGTCACCGATGTAGACGAGATCCGCCTTGTAGCAGGCGATGCTGAGGTCGTCGAGCGAGGAGACCGATTCGAAGCGGGAGAACTCGTCGTGAAAATCGCGGATATAGCGCCGGCGGCCGTTCCGGTCGACACCGCGGATCTCCTTCTTGAGGCGTTCGACCGCGGCCCTCTGGAAGGCGATCTCGTCGGGGACTTTGAGAGGGGGTGTCGGTGGCTGCAGGCTGGGCTACTTCTCCTTGTTCTTCTGGTCTCCCTGCGATGAATCGCCGTGCAGGGCATCCTTGAAGTTGCGGATGCCGGCGCCGAGGCCGCGAGCCAGCTCGGGGATCCGCTTGCCACCAAATATCAGGAGGAGAATCACGAAGATCAGTAACAGCTCTGGAATGCCGATCGAACCCATGGGCGTTTCACCTCGAGTTCATCTTAGACTCCGGCCGTGGGCCTGTCAATTCAGGGGTGCCCGGGGGGGGGAGGGGGCAATATGACACGGCGGTTGCCCTCCCGCCGGGTCACCTGCAACTGGTCGAAGTGCTCGAGGAGCGGGATGGCGTTCTTGCGGCTCGTGCCGCTCAGGTCCTTGAACTCGGCGATGTCGATGACCGGATTCCTGGCCCGCTGCTCCCACAGGCGGCGCTTCAGGTCTTCCAGGGCCCGGACGTGGAAGATCTTGCCGTCCGGAATGCGGACCAGCCGGCCGCGGCCGATCAACAGATGGAACAGGCGCGCGGCCTGCGCCCGCCCGGCGCGGAACGAATTCAGGACCTCCTCCGGGTCGGGCGGGTTTGACCCCGCGGTCTCGAAGCGCTGCTCGATGGTCTCCATGAGAGAGGCCTCGGCCGGCGTCAAGTCAATCCGGTGCGCCGATCGGGCGATCCGATCCCGGTCGGTTCGCAGCACGCCGCGCGCCGCGAGGTCGGCGAGCAGACAGCGGAAGACGTCCGGGTGGCTGCCGGCGAACAACCTGGTCCGCAACTCCTCCTTCGGGAGCCCCTCCAGGAGCGGCTCTTTCTTGTGGAACGCGTCGATCTCGGTCAGGACGCGGTCAGAGAGGGTCCGGTAGATCGAGCCGGTCACATACCGCGGCGGCTGGGTCGGCAGGCGGACGAGGCGACCGTCGCGCACGATGGCGTCCAGGATTTCCACCTGCTCTTCGAAGGAGAGACCGGTCCGGGTGCGCAGCGCCGGGGCATCGATCCCGGCTTCACCCCCCTCTTCGACCAGGACGGAAAGCCGCGTCTCCGGAGCCTCCTGCGCCAGCCGCTCGAACCGCTCGCGGGCGCCGGGCGCGGACGTCCTCAGCTTCACCGGCCGGTTGTGCAGGACGACCGCGCCGCCGATCGTCAGGGACGGTGAGTAGCGGCGGATCACGCAACGGTCGCCGGGCAGGGCGCAGACGGCGGTCTCCAGCCGCAGCTGGGCGAAGGCGCGGCGGCCGGGCGGTACCGCCTTCTCCCCGAGGAGCTTGACGCGCGCCATCGCCTCGAGCGTTCCATGGTGGAACCGCACCCGCGCAAGATCGAGCAGGGGCGCCGGCGCACCGGCCAGTATCTCCAGCTCGACGTCGAGCAGATGCGACGGTTCGAGGACTCCGGGAGCGCTCAACAGGTCACCGCGCTGAACCGCGCCGGCCTCGATCCCCTGCAGATTGACGGCCGTCCGCTGACCGGGCAGGGCGACCTCGGTGGGACGATTGAACACTTCGAGGCCGCGCACCCGCGTGGTCACGCCCCGCGGCAGGACGGCGACTTCGTCTCCAACCCGGATGGTCCCTGCGTTCAGCGTGCCTGTGACGACGCTACCGAACCCCTTGATGCTGAAGGAACGGTCGACCGGCAGGCGCAGGAGGCCACGCTGCGGGCGCGGCGCGATATCGGCGGCGACCCGCGCGATGGCTGCCTTCAGCTCCTCGAGGCCCTCACCGGTCCTGCTGCTGACCGCCACGACCGGCGCCGACTCCAGGAAGGAGCCGGCGACGAAATCACGCACTTCCAGCCGGACGAGATCGAGGAGATCCGGCTCGACGAGATCGGTCTTGGTCAGCGTGATGATGCCGCGCGGAATGCGCAGCAGCCCGCAGATGTCGAAGTGCTCGCGTGTCTGGGGCTTGATCGATTCGTCGGCGGCGATGACCAGCAGCACCAGATCGATGCCGCCGACGCCCGCCAGCATGTTCTTGATGAAACGCTCGTGCCCGGGGACGTCAACGAACCCGACCCGGAGGCCGCCGGGCAGCTCCAGATGCGCAAACCCGATGTCGATGGTGATGCCCCGTTCCTTCTCCTCCTTAAGACGGTCGGGGTCGGTGCCGGTCAGAGCGCGGACGAGATGGCTCTTGCCGTGGTCGATGTGGCCAGCGGTGCCGGCGACGATTTGGCGGGGAATCGGCATGGCTGGGCGGGAGGGGGCCGCCCTACTGACGGACCCTCTTGATCTTCTTCATCTCGTCGTCGTAGTACTTGCGGAACAGGAGATCCCACTCGGCGCTGCCTTCCGGCAAATCCCTGCGCTGGGTGGCGATCCGGCGCCGGATCGATTCCTCCATCTCCTCCTCACGCACCATTTCCCCCTCGAGGATCTGCAACACCTTCAGGCGGATGTCATTGGTGTCCCGCAGAAACTCG
Organism: Acidobacteriota bacterium; assembly: GCA_018606725.1. GTDB lineage: Bacteria > Acidobacteriota > Polarisedimenticolia > Gp22-AA2 > Gp22-AA2 > JAGYID01. The sequence goes on along the minus strand of JAGYID010000001.1, from coordinate 86,594 downwards.
ACCGTGTCGTCATCCTCGAGATCGTTAACGAAGAGGTGGGACAGGTGGACGCAGCGTTCGTGGCTCAGGCGCATCAGATGACCATCTTGCGATCGCGCGCCAGCTTCGCCTTGACCTTGCGGAACAGCTCCTGGTAGTTGACCGCTCCGCGGGCAATCTCATCCGAGTAATTCTTCAGCAGCTCGTGCGCTTCGTCGTTGAGCTTGTCCTCGGCCGCCAGGTCGTCGGTGAAAATCTGCGCGATCCGGTCGATGACCGCCTCGGGGCGGTCGGTGGCGACGTGCCCGTCACGGATGAGTCCGTACACGATTCGCTGAGAGATCTGCTCGACTTGATCGCGCGTCAGGCGCATCGCTCGGTGCCCCGTCCAGTGCGGTGATCCGCGGCAGACGATAGCACACCGTTCCGCGGCATTTCAATGTCGCGGGCGCGCGCGCGGCCGCGTTGCTGGCCGGCGCGACGCGCTGGCACGCCGGCCGTCACCGGGATGAAGCCGGGGCGTCGCGCCCCCGGCCCTCAGTGGGACATCGAACCGTTGGGTCTGATGCGGACGCCCATCGCCGACTCCGGGCCGGCGCCGACCTTCTTGCGGGCGGCCTCGTTGCGATGCTCGCGGGCGATGAGCTTGCGGAGCCGCTTCTTCGCCTGGTTTTCGATCTGGCGCACGCGCTCGCGGGACACGCCCAGCTTTTCGCCGATCTCCTTCAGCGTGAAGACGCGGCCGCCCTCGAGGCCGAAGCGGTTGATGACGACCGTCTGCTCCTGGTCGCTGAGGCTGCGGAGCGCGAGCCGGATGACCGTCTGGTTCTCGTTCTTGATCAATTCGTCCAGCGGATTGGTCGAACGGCCATCCACCAGGTAGTCCGAGATCGGCGTGTCCTTCTCCTTGCCGACCTTGTCGTCCAGCGACATCTCCCTCATCTTGATTTGCAGGATTTCGTCGATCTTGGCGATCGTGACCCGCAATTCCTTGGAGATCTCCTCGCGATCGGCCTCGCGCCCGAGCTCGCGCGCCAGCATCCGCTCGGTATTGCGGACGTTGCGCACCTTTTTCATCTGGTAGTTGGGGACGCGCACCATGGCGGCGTGCTGCGACAGGGCCTTGAGGATCGACTTGCGGATCCACCAGATGGCGTAGGTGATGAACTTGGTGCCGCGATGGGGGTCGAAGTGGTGGGCCGCCTCAATCAGGCCGATGTTCCCTTCATTGAGCAGGTCTTCGAAGGGCAGCCCCATGTTCTTGTATTCGCTGGCGATCTTGACGACAAAGCTCAGGTTGGACTGCACCAGGTCGTGGTAGGAGCCTCCCTGCGCCTGGGTTTCCTGCATCTTGGTGGCTATCGCGTGTTCTTCTTCCTTGCTCAGCAATGGAAATTCGCTGATTTCCTGCAGATACTTCGAGATACAGGAGCTTCTTTCAAACGAGCGATTCGCCATCAGTTCGTCCTTCTCCTCATCCCGTCATGCCCCGGGGGTTGGCTTGACGACTTTCTCCTTGACTTCAATACCGTAACGCCATAGATTTACGTCAAATTTTTGTAGTCAGGGATCGAGAGACTGCCAGACTCTCCGTCGGTGAACAGCAGTGACGATGAGACACACGTTCACGTCCCGATCTTTCCCGCTGCGAGAAAAACCGACGCGAGGTTCCTGCGTCTCGAGTCTCGATGGCATCATCAAGAAATTGACGCGGCGACACGACTGGCTGTGTGAGCTGACGACGCAAGTATATGGTCGCTCGGCAAGCGTGTCAAGATGTATTTGCTTCTGAAACATTAGCCTGAACTGCCTGATTTTACAGGTACTTTAGGGAATCGACACGGAAAATCATCAATGATGACGTCAAAATTCAAAAAGCAGTCTCTGCTGGTCGGCTCCAGGATCCGTACACTCCGCAAGGACCGGGCCTTGACCCAGGCCGACCTCGCCAGCCGGATCGGCATTCAGCAATCCGATCTCTGCCGGATGGAGAACGGCGAATACAAGGTCAGTCTCGAAACGCTGTTCAAGATTCTGTCGATCTTCGAGATGAACATCGCGGACTTCTTCCAGGAGGACCTGGCGAGCCAGGCGCGCGAGCGGGACCACGAGCTGATGCGCCAGTACCAGAGGCTGACCCCACGCGCCCAGGAGGAGGTCCAGGAGTTTGTGCAGTTCAAGCTACAGATCGAGGACCGGCTGAAGAGGGGCAATTGAGCGCTCCCGACAACGACGCCGTCGCGCGCTACAACCAGCTCGCCGAGCAGGCGGAACAGCTCGAACGTCGGGGCGAGCTTCGCCGTTCATTGGAACTTTTTCAGGAGACCCGCAGGATCGGCGAGGAACTCCAGGATGAGACCTTGATCTTCCGCGCCGTCTGCAACATCAGCACCAGTCACCTGATGGCCGGCGAGATCGCGCAAGCGGAGGAGGGCTTGCGCGCAATTCTCCTGAAAGCTCGCAATCCACGTATCGTCTTCGCCGCGTCCTACAACCTGGCCAGCGCGCTGCGCCGCCAGAACAAGCTGACCAAGGCGCTGTTCTATGCCAGGAAAGCCATGCGTGCAACCGAGTTGGTCGACAATGTCGCCTGGAGGGCGACGTGCCACAACCTGCTCGGCAACATTCTCCGGGACATGAGCTACCCGGATGACGCGATGCGCGAGTACAAGGAGGGAATGCGGCTCGGGGAGGAGGCGGGGATCGGCACCGCTCCCGAAATCGACTATGTCCGCGAGAACGTCGGTTACTGTCTGCTCCTGAAGAAGCAGTACCGGCAGGGGATCACGATCATACTGGAGTCGATGCAAATCGCCGAAGGCAACGAAAACGCCCGGTGCGTCGTCGAGTGCTGCCAGGATTTATGCTTTGGTTACATGCAGCTCAAGGAGTTGGAGCCCGCCCGGGAATACGGCGAGCGCGCGCTCACCATGGCGACCGAGAAGGGCTACAACGACATCGTCAAGAACTGCTACTACCTGCTTGGCGAAATTTGCCTGCTCCAGGGCGAGGACGACAAGAGCGACTACTATTTCGGCAAGCTGCAGGAGTTGTACCCGCAACTCGCGGTGTTGAGGCAGTTTCTGCGCACCTTCGACGTTAGCAACATCATCAATCTCAAGAATACATTCTGAGGATGAGACTCATGCGGCAGCGCGTCGGGCGAATTCTGGGATGGGCGGCGGTTGCCTGGCTGTCGGCGATCCCCGCGGCCGTTCTGCGGGCCGCTCCGACTGTCCCGGGACTGATGGGCGATTCGCTGACGCTTCCTTCCGGCGCCGTTCTGCGGGTATGGGAAGTGCGCACCCGCTACATGAAGGATTCGGACGCAGAACCCTCGTGGCATCTCGCCTACGACCTGACCGACGCCGCCGGCTCGGTCAGCGGTATCGTCGCCGGAACGGAAGACGCCGCCCCCGATCGAACCCCGCGACTGAGCATCGACCATCGCGGTCGTGCAGTCGCCCTGGTCTGGTCACGCTGGGATGGCGTGTACCAGAAAATCACCTGCAGTCGCTTCGAGGGGGGCGTCTGGACCAATATGCATTACCTCAGTTTCGGGCGCGGCGATGATATCGAACCGCGCATCGCCAACAGTCGGAGCGGCGCCTGGGTGTTCTGGCTCAGCGACTCAAAATATATGGCCGCGCCCCTGGAGCTCGGCGCCGGACGCCTGATTGCGGCCCCGAAGGCCATGCTGTTGCCGGGTGCGTGGAGACCTTCCCTGGAAGCGGATGATCGTGGTGCTCCGGCTGATGTGACCGCTCTTCGGGGGGGCGGGGCGAGGCCTGCAACCCCCGACCGGCTGCGCGATCCGGGCTCCGCTGTGGTGGACAGCGTATCGGATAGTCCGGTACATCCCAACAACAACAGCAAAAAGGCCACCGTTTGGGGCGTGGGATCGCAGCGGGGTTGCGCGCGGATCGTCATTATCGCCCCCGACAGTGACGGAACGAACTTGTTGATTTACCGCTTCACCAACGGCGCGACCAACCTGATCAAGAGCGTCGACCTCCCTTCGTCGACGCCACCGCATTTCGGCGAACTGACCGCGAATGCGGCCCTCGCGCAGATTTGCAACTGACAGCGCGTCAGGACTCACCGCCGGACCTGCCAATCGTGTCAGTGAAACGGATAACGATCGTCGTCGCGGGGTAGCACTTTGAAGCGCCGGCGGCGCAGGCGCCAGCGGAGCTCGCCCACGAACGGGCCAATGCGCCAGGCGCGCTTCAGGTACAAGTAGCCGAAAAGCATCCCCCCCAGATGGGCGATATGGGCGACCCCGTCCTGGAGCCCGAACAGCGAGAACAACTCGATCCCGGTGCAGATCAGGATGAAGGAGCGCGCCTGCATCGGGAACAGATACCAGAGATAGATGACCCGGTTCGGGAACATCATGGCGTAGGCCAGCATGACCCCGAACACGGCGCCGGAGGCGCCGATCGTCTTGCTGTCCCAGAAGGTCAGGCAGGTCGTGATCGCGGCGCCGATCCCGCAGATGAAGTAGTAGCGGATGAACCGGCGGGTCCCCCAGGCGCGCTCCACCTCGGTGCCGAACATCCACAACATGAGCATGTTGAGCAGCAGATGGCCGAGCCAGTAGGTCGAATGGAGGAACATGTAGGTGACGAGCTGCCACAGCATCACGCCCCCGTCCGGGTCATGCGGCCGCAGAAGCTTCCCGACGGCGTCCTCCGGCCGCAGCCAGAAGATCGGCTCGATCGGCGAGTCGGCGAGACGCATCGCCAGCACCTGGAAGATGAACACCCCGACGTTGGCGATCAGCAGGCCCTTGACGCCGGGCGTGATGCGGCCGCCGAGACCGACCTGATGGCTCTGTTGCGGGGGGTAGTAGGACACGTGGGGCGTTCCCTCTGCGAGGCCTGCGAGGACTCTAGTCCTCGTGCAGCTCGGCGTTCCAGTAGGCGAGATCCAGGAAGTTCCTCCAGGCCTGGTAGCGCCCGGAGGTGAACGAGATCTTGACCAGCGGATGCCAGCGCGGGCGCGCCGGCAGGCGAATGAGATGCATGCCGGCCTCATCCGGCATGTGTCCCCCCTTGCGCGAGTTGCACCTCACGCAGCAACACACGACGTTTTCCCACGTCGACTTGCCGCCGCGCGACAGCGGCACCACATGGTCCAGGTTGAGGTCGCGCGTCTGGAACTTCTGACCGCAATACTGGCAGCGGTTGCGGTCGCGATAGAAAATGTTCTTCCGGGTGAAACGCACGTCGTGGCGCGGCAGCCGATCGTATTCCAGCAGCAGGATGACCCGCGGGATGCGGACCCGCAGGGTCGGCGTGACGATCGCCTCGTCTTCGGGTTGCGGCGGGATGTCGACCCAGTCCTCCCAGTCATAGGTGCGGTAGTCGGGAGCGACCGCACGCACCTGACCCTTGTACAGCAGGCAGAAGGCCTTGCGGACGGTGGTGACCTGGATCGCCTGAAACAACCGATTCAGGACGAGGACATTGGAATCGAGCATCGTCGCACTCAGCGCCCGTGGCCGGCGCCATTCGGCCCGGGACGATATGTCGTGATCAGCGTCTTCTTCTCCGCGTGGCGCTCGAACGCCAGTTCGATGAGCCGGTCCACGAGCCTCGAAAACGACAGCCCGGTCGCCTCCCACATCTTGGCGTACATGCTGATCTGGGTGAAGCCGGGGATGGTGTTGAGCTCGTTGACGAAGACCGCCTCCGTGTTCCGGTCGAGGAAGAAGTCTACCCGCGCCATGCCCGCCAGGTCGAGAGCCTTGAAGGCACGCACCGCCAGGTCCCGTACCAGGCGCTCCTGGGCCGGGCTCAGCGCCGCCGGGATGATCAGCCGCGACCCGGAGTCGAGATACTTCGCCTCGTAATCGTAGAATTCGTGCGCCGGGACGATCTCGCCCGGAACCGAAGCCTGCGGATCATCATTGCCGAGAACGCTGCACTCGATCTCGCGCGCCTCGATCCCCCGCTCGACGACAATCTTGCGGTCGTAGCGCGCCGCCAGGCGCAGCCCGTCGGCAAGACTCCGGCGGTCCTTGGCCTTGCTGACGCCGACCGAACTGCCGCCGTTGGCCGGCTTGACGAAGCACGGGTACCCGAGCGCGTCCTCGAGGTGCGAGGCGACGCTCTCCGGGCCGGCTTCGAGGTCGCCGCGGAGGACCACCCGGTAGTCGACGATCGGCAATCCGGCGTCGCGGAACATCGACTTCATTGCCGCCTTGTCCATGCCCAGCGCCGAGCCGAGCACGCCGGCGCCGACGTAGGGAATGTCGGCCAGCTCCAGAAGACCCTGCAGCGCGCCGTCTTCGCCGCCGGTGCCGTGCACGACCGGAAAGACGACGTCGATCGCGCCCGGGCCGCCGCGGCGCGTCCCTGACAGCCGGCCGCCGGCCCGCGCCGGACCGCCGGGGACCCAGGTGGTCAGCCTGGCGAGCGGACCCGCCGGAATGCCGCCGCCATCGCGCAGCGGCACGAGCCGGCGGGTCGACGGGTCGGCCGGCAGCGCGTGAGGCGTGCCTCCCAGCACCCAGCGCCCCTTCTTGGTGATGCCGATCGGGACGACCTCGTAGCGCTGCGGATCGAGCGCCTCCATGACGGCGCGCGCCGAACGCAGCGACACCTCGTGTTCCACCGAGCGCCCGCCGAAAATGACACCGACCCGGACCTTCGTCTGGCCGCGGCCGCGTCCTTCCCTCACCGGCCGTCTCCTCATGCGTTCCCCCGCAGCGCCCCTTCCAGATCCGGCTCCGCAGCGGCGGAGGTGGCGGCCGCCTGCAGCGCCAGATCCGCCAGGTCGCGGCGACGTCCGCGCAGGCGCACCTCGAGATGCCCGTCAAGCCAGGCGCTGCGCAACACCTGCACGACCCGCGCGAAACGCGCCAGCAGGTGACTGCGGTCCGCCGGGATCAACATCGTCTGCTCCACCAGCGGCTCCCCGAGGGCGGCCAGGAGCTTCTCCGCCAGCGGTTCGGCCGTGGTCGGGTCGAGGGCGGTGATGAACACGGCCTCCGGATGATCCGCCTGCAGGCTGTCGAGCGTGCCCGGCGCGACCGCATCGATCTTGTTGAACACGACCAGGCGCGGCCGGTCCGCGAGATTGAGATCCTCCAGCGTCGCCTGCACGCGCCGCCGGTGGTCGTCGAGCGCCGGCGACGAGGCGTCCACGACCTCGACCAGCAGGTCGGCGCTCGCCGCCTCCTCGAGGGTGCTACGGAACGAGGCGACCAGGTGGTGCGGCAGCTTGCGGATGAACCCGACCGTGTCGACGACCAGGAACGGCGGCCGCCCGGCGCGGTCGCTGCGGCGCACCAGTGAATCGAGGGTCGCGAACAGGCGATCCTCCACGAGCGTGCCGGCACCGGTCAGCAGATTCATGATCGTCGACTTGCCGGCGTTGGTGTACCCGACCAGGGCGACGCGACGCTCTCCGGAGCGGCGCTTGCGCCGTTCCTGCCGATCCGTCTCGATGGTCTTCAGATCGGTGGCGAGACGCGCGATCCGGCGCCGGATCAATCGGCGGTCGATTTCGAGCTGGGTTTCGCCGACGCCGCGCTGACCGATGCCGCCTTCCTGCCGCGACAGGTGACCCCACTGCCGCGTCAGCCGGGGCAGCAGGTAGCGTAACTGGGCCAGCTCGACCTGGGTGCGCGCCTCGCGACTCCGGGCGCGCCGGGCGAAGATATCGAGGATCAGCCCCGAACGGTCGAGGATCTTGACTGACACCGCCTTCTCGAGATTCCTGACCTGGGCCGGCGACAGATCTTCGTCGAAGACCGCCAGGTTGGCCCGGTGCTCCTGCGCCAGCGTCGCCAGCTCCTGCACCTTGCCCTGGCGTACCAGGGTGGCGGGGTGGGCGGGGCCGCGATCCTGCAGGACCGTGCCGACGACCTCGGCTCCCGCGGTCTCGGCGAGGCGTCCCAGTTCCTCGAGATGCTCCTCGACTTCGCTGCGGTTGCCCCGGCGGCTGCAGAGGCCGACGAGGATCGCCTTCTCGCGTCTTATCGGTTGCAGAGCCCGCAAACGGCGCACCTCATCGGGGTCATCTTAGTCTCCGGATCTGCCATCGTCAATGCGATGCCGGCCGGCGGGGCCCCCGGCGCGGTCTCCCGGGCGACGGGATGGCGCGGCCTTCGCCGACAGCAGAATGGCCCGGTCGCCCGGGGCACGGCGTCCGGTGGGTTGGGGCGGAGGGGATCGCCGCCGGCGTCAACGTCCGGTTGGCGGTGTGGCGACCTTCTCGTTGAGCAGGCTGTCGACGAGCGCCTCGTAGTCACCGGGCAGCTCGATGCCGGTGTAGCGGATGACGCCGTCCTTGCCGACCAGAAAATTCTGCGGGATCGAGTCGACCCGGTAACGGGCGCGGGCCGCGTCCTTTTCGTCCCAGAGGATTGGATAATTCACTCTCATCTCTCCGGCGATCGTCCGCACCATCTTCGGATCCTGGTTCATATTGATGACGACACCGTAGATCTCGAAGCCGCGGTCCCGGAACTTGTCGTAGGCATTGCGCAGGGTCGGGATCTCTTGCAGGCACGGCACGCACCAGGTGGCCCAGAAGACGACCTGCACGACGGCACGCCCCCGCTGGTCCTTCAAGCTGAAAGGCTTGTCATTGAGGTCCTTCAACGCGATGTCAGCCGCTATGTTGCCGACCTTGATCCCGATCGAAGGCTCGATGCCGGGCTTGCGTTGCGCCAGGCCCTGCGGCGCCCCGGCAAGCAGAGCAACCACTCCGGCGAGAGCGACGACGAGGGCGGTGCACTTGGCCACCGGGTGGCCGTGGCGAGGAGCGATGCGGAGCGGAGCGGATGACGTCAAGGGAGGGCGCCGTTACAGGAGGAGGCTGATCTTCTCGACCAGCTTCTCCTTGGGGACGTACCCCAGAACCTGGTCGCGAACCTTCCCTTCCTTGAAGAACAGGATGGTCGGGACCGACATGATGCCGTACTTCACCGCCGTCGCCTGGGCACGATCGATGTCCAGATGCGCGACCTTGAGGCGGCCCTGATATTCGCCCGCCACCTCCTCGACGACCGGCTCGAGCCGCTTGCACGGCCCGCACCACTCGGCGGAGAAATCGAGCAACACTGGCAGGCTGGACCCGAGGACCTCGGCGTCGAAGTTGCTGTCATCCACGTGGACGAGTGAATTCATGATCGTCCGGTGCCTGGCAGGGATCGGTGTGGCCTTGGCGATGTCATTGAGGCCGTGAATTATAGCACGAAGACCGGCTGCACCCGGCCCACCACCAGGCCGCGGCGATTACGCAGGTCACCCACGAACTGCCCGGCGATCCTGCGCGCCTCGTCCTCTTCGAGGACGCCGAGCTGGCGCAGCGCCTCGACCACTGCGGTGGTCCGGGACCGGTGCCCCTCCCCGTCGGCGATCTTGAGCGCCAAGCCGAGCGGCTTACCGTCCGACGCGAAGCCCAGCCCGTAGACCCCCTCGGCACCAATCTTGGCGACCAGGCCGTGGCGACCGAGGCGGATCAAGGCGGTGCACAGCCGGTCGTCGCCGGCGATCATCTCCGGGTGGCGGCGCATCGCTTCGATGGCCCGCCGCGCGGCCGACGCCAGCTCGGCTGTGGCGGCCGCGCCGCGCGCGCCCGGGTCCAGGAGCGCGCCGCCCGCCGCCGCGACGAGCCGGGCATACAGGAGCGCCGCCGCACGCAGCGGCATGCCGAAAGTCGGGGCCGAACAGCCATCAGTTGCCAGGCGCGCCCCTCCCGGCGGCAACCCGGCGAGCATCTCGATGGCCGCGCGAATCCGCACCTGCACCGGGTGGTCAGGCTCGAGGTACGTGCCGGTCGGCGCGCCCAGGTGGATCGCCAGGGCCAGCATGCCGGCGTGCTTGCCGGAGCAGTTGTTGTGAAGGACCGACGGGGCGATGCCCCGGCGGCGGAGATCGTTCGCCGTCGGCTTGTGGTACGGCGCGTGCGCGCCGCACAGCAGCGCGTCCTCTCCCAGACCGATCTTCCCCAGGATCGAGCGCACCGCTTCGAGGTGCACGGTCTCGCCGTTGTGCGATCCGATGATCACCGCGAGTTCCGCGGCGGTGAGGCCGAAGCGCCCGGCCGCGCCCGACATCAACAGCGGCAGCGCCTGCGCCGGTTTGGCGATCGAGCGCAGGTAGATCGGCGTCTCGGGGTCGCCGGCGTGGTGCCGCAGGCCGCCCTCCGGGTCGACCACGGCGATCGCCCCGAAGTGGACCGATTCCACCATGTCGCCCCGCCAGGCCTCGACCAGCGGCACGTAGCCGCCGACGGGCCGCCGCTCCGCTCCTCCTCCCACCACCCTCACCCTCCGGTCCGCCGGCGCAGCGCAGGCGCTCGCACCGACCGCGCATTGTACGTGACCCCGGCGCTGTAATAACATCATGGTCCCGTGCCGACGGGCGACCCCGGAACGCACCGGGACCGCGTCCATGGACATCCCTTGACCGGAGTCTCCTCAACAGGCGGCGCGCGCCGCCGGTGGCTGCCCCGCGAGCAGTGGCGGCGCAACGAGCTGGCGGTGATCGTCGCCGCGGGCATGGTGTTCCTCGGCTTCACGCTGGTCACGCCGTTCCTCCCCTTCTACGTGGAATCGCTCGGGGTCCGGAAGCCGGCCGCCATCGCGCTCTGGTCGGGTGTGCTGCTGACCGTCAGCCCGCTCGTCGCCTCGATGCTGGGCCCGGTGTGGGGCCGGCTCGCCGATCGGGTCGGCATGCGGATCATGGTGCAGCGGGTGCTCGTCGCCATGATGCTCCACTGGGGATTGATGTACTTCGCCACCAACATCTGGCAGGTCCTGGGGCTGCGCATCCTGCTCGGCATCTTCTCGGGCTTCGGGACGATGTCGATCGCCCTGGTCACCCACGGCTGTCCCCAGGATCACATCGGGCGCGCCGTCGGCCGCCTGCAGGCCACCCAGATCCTGAGCACCGCGATCGGCCCGTTCGTCGGGGGGATTTTGGCGGATGCATTCGGCATCCGGCGCAGCTTCATCCTCACCTTCGCCTTGTGCGCCGGGGCGCTGCTGTTCGTGATCCTCCTGTACCGCGACACGAAGGAGGCGGTCGAGCGCGACGACGGCTCGCTCGTGGTCACCCAGGAGGGGCCGGTGACCGCCGGCGTACGGGCCGTGCTGCCGCGCCCGTCGGAGCGGCCGATGTCGATGCGCCAGATCCTGTTGCTGCCGATGTTCCTGCCGTTGCTGCCTCTGATGTTTCTGATCAATCTGGTCGATCGCTCCATGTTCCTGAGCGTGCCGCTGTACCTCGGCCACCTGACGCTCGGCGCCGGCGGCGCCGAGGCCGCAACGGGAGTCGTCGTCTCGGCCGGGGCGCTGGCCAGCGCCGCCTCGGCGTTCCTCCTGGGTCGCCTGGCGCACCGGGTTCCGCCGGCGAATATGCTCTTGGTGTCCCTGGCGATCGGCGCGCTGGCGATCGCGCCGATGGGCCTCTGTCACACCCTGCCGCCGTTCCTGCTTCTGCGCGTCCTCCTCGGGCTGGCCGTCGGCGGCGCCGCGACGCTCGGTTACACCATCGGCGGCGGCGTCATCCCCGCCTCGGTGCGGGCGACCGCCTACAGCATCCTGTCGAGTGCCGCCATGCTCGGCGGCTCGATGGGGCCAATCCTGAGCGGGGCGCTGACCTCGCTCGACGTGCGCGCTTCGTTCCTGGTCGGCGGCCTGATCTATGCCGTCCTGACCGTCCAGGTCGCTTTCCTGGCGCGCCACCCCTGGCCGGCGCGCGCCGCCGCGCGCGCGCCCGCCGGTCCCGGGGAGCCGGCATGAGCCCGGCCAACCGCCGCCGCGTCACGTCGCGGGCGACGGGCGCCTCCCTCTCCGGCGTGCGGCGCGTCCGGCTGCCCAACGGGCTGACGGTGCTGCTGCGGGAGATGCCGCAGGCGCCGCTGGTGTCGATCTGGTGCTGGTACAGGGTCGGGTCGCGCGACGAGCGGCCCGGTTTCACCGGCATCACGCACTGGGTCGAGCACATGAACTTCAAGGGGACCCGGACGATCCCGAAAAGCGAGGTGACGCGCCGCGTCGAGCTCGCCGGCGGCACCTGGAACGGCTACACCTACCTCGACGTCACCACCTATTTCGAGACGGTGCAGAAAGCGGCGATGGAGGCGATGATCCGCCTCGAGGCCTCCCGCATGAGCGAGTGCCTGTACCCGAAGACCGAGGTCGAGCGGGAGCGCACCGTGGTCATCTCCGAGCTGCAGGGCGGCGAGAACGATCCCCGATCCTTCCTCGACAAGGAAGTCACCGGCACGGCGCTGCAGGCCCACCCGTACCGCTGGCCGACGATCGGCTATCTGTCCGACCTGCAGGCGATCGACCGCGACGATCTGTACCGCCACTACCGCGCCTACTACGTCCCCAACAACGCCGTCCTGGCGCTGGCGGGCGACTTCCGCGCCGCCGAGGCGCTGCGCATGGTGCGGCGATGGTTCGGACCGATCCGCCGGGGAGCGCCGATCCCGGCGATCCGCACCGTCGAGCCCGAACAGTCCGGCGAGCGCCGGGTCGTGGTGCGCCGCCCCTCCGGGGCCGTCTACCTGGACATCGCCTGGCCGTCTCCGGCGGCGACCGACCAGGAGTTCCCGGCGCTGCTGGTGCTCGACGGCGTGCTGCTCGGCGGCCCGTCGGTCAACATCTGGGCGGGGGGCCGCGGCCGCGGCCCCAGCAAGTCGTCGCGCCTGTACCGGGCCCTCGTCGAGGGGGATCTGGCGAGCGAGGTGGCTTCGACGCTGCTCCCGACCGCCTATCCTTTTCTTTACCGGGTGACCGCCACCGCCCGCGAGGGGGTCGAACCGCAGCGCGTCGAGGCCGCCCTGCTCGCCGAGATCGAGCGGCTGGCGCGCGGCGACGTCGGGGAGCGCGACCTGGAGCGCGCCCGCAACCAGTTCCTGGCCCGCTACGCGCTCGACTGCGAGAGCGTCACCGACGTCGCGCACCAGATCGGTTTCTTCGAAACCGTCGCCGATCACCGGCTGCTGCTCGGCCTGCCGGAGCGCGTGCTCGCCGTGCAGGCGGCCGACGTGACGCGGCTGGCGCGCCAGCGGCTGTCCGCGCTGCGACGCACGGTCGGTCACCTGCTCCCCGCGGATGACGCGCCGGCGAACGGGCCGGCGGAGAGGACGACGTGAGCCGCGCCGCCGCCACCGCGCCGGGTGCCATGGGGACCCTGCCCCGCCGCACGTTGCTCCCCAACGGCCTGGTCGTCGTCGTCCGCCGCAACCCGGCGTCCCCGTCGATCACGCTGCGCCTGACCTTCGAGGCCGGCGCGGCCTTCGATCCCCCCGATCGCGCCGGCACCTCCGAGATGACGGCCGCGACCATCGACCGCGGTTGCGGGAGCCTGGGCGCGTCGGAAATCGCCGAGCGGTTCGACTTCATCGGCGCCTCGTGCGTGACCCGCAGCCGGCGGGACGCGCTCGAGATGGAAACGCGCCTGCTGGCCCGGCACCTGCCGGACGTCCTCGATCTGCTGCGATCGATCGTCCGCGAGCCGGCCTTCCCCGAGGCCGAGGTCGAGCGCGAGCGGGCGCAGCTGCTGACGGCGATCGCAGAGCGCGACCAGGATACGCGCCAGGTGGCCGAGGAGACGCTCGCCGCCCTCCTGTATCCGCCCGGACACCCGTACCATGCCTCGGCGCTCGGGGACCGGGAGAGCGCCGGCCGGATCGGCCGCGGCGAGCTGGTCGCTTTCCACGCGCGCCGCGTCGCGCCGGCCGGCGCCGTCGTCGTGGTGGCCGGAGACGTCGAGCCGGACCGCGCCTTCGACGCGATCGCCGAGCGGTTCGGCTCCTGGACCAGCGCGACCGCGGGCGCCGGCCGTGCCGACGTCCCGGATCCGCCGGCGCTGCCTGGCCGTCTCGCACGCGTCCGCCCGATCGCGGGGAAGACCCAGGCGGACATCGGTTTCGGGTTTCCGGCGATGCGCCGCACCTCGGATGAAATGCCGGCCGCCATGGTCCTCAGCAGCGCCCTCGGCGAATTCAGCCTCGGGGGGCGGCTGGGCGCCACCGTGCGCGAGAAGGCCGGGCTCGCCTACTACGCCTATTCGCGCGTCAGCGCCGGCCGGGCCGCCGGGGCGATTGTCGCCCGCGCCGGCGTCACCATGGCGGAGACCCGCCGCGCCGTCGACCTGATGCGCCGCACCCTCGCCACCGCGGTCGCCCGCGGTTTCACGCCGAAGGAAATCGCCGACTCGAAGCAAGCCCTGGCGGCCTCAGTCTCACGACACCTCGAGACCAACCCCGATGCGGCGTCGTTCCTGGCCGACTGCGAGTTCTACGGGCTCGGCATCGACTACCCCGGGCGCCTGCCGGCGCTGATCGCCGGGGTGACCCGGGCCGACGTGCACGCCCTGGCGGAGAAATACCTGAACCTCGACCGCTGCGTCCTCGTGGTCGCCGGGCCCGATCTCAAGGAGGAGGAACTGGCGTGACCCCAGGCGCCGCTCTTCGCCGTCTTGCGATCGCCGTCTGCGCCGCGGGCTGCTTCGCTTCGGGAGCCGCAACCCGCGCCGCGGCCCCCGCGACCGCAACACCCGCTCGCGCGACCGCGACTCCCGCCGGAGCCGCCGCGGCAAGCGACGCCGAAAACTACGACGTCATCTTCAAGGGCGGTCGCATCGTCGATGGCGCCGGCAACCCCTGGCGCCTCGCCGACCTCGCCATCCGCGGCGAGCGGATCGCCGCCATCGGCGACCTCGGCGAGGCGCACGCCCGGCGGGTCATCGACGCGCGCGGCCTGGTGGTGGCGCCGGGGTTCATCGACATGCTCGGGCAGTCGGAGTTCACCGTGCTGGCCGACCCGCACGTGCGCAGCAAGGTCACCCAGGGGATCACCACCGAGCTGACCGGCGAGGGCGGCTCGGTGGCCCCGATGACCGCCTACACCATCAGCGAAGTCACGCCCGACCTGGCCCCGTACCGGATCGACATCGACTGGCGCGACTTGGACGGCTACGTGCGGCGGCTCAAGGTCAAGGGAACCGCGATCAACTTCGCGCACCTGGTCGGCGCGACGCAGGTGCGGATGGCGGTGCTCAAGGGGGAGAACCGCCGCCCGACTCCGGAGGAGCTGACGGCGATGAAGCGCCACGTGGCGCGCGCCATGGAGCAGGGCGCCTTCGGGCTGTCGTCATCGCTGATGTACCCGCCGGCGGCGTTCGCCGACACCGCCGAGCTGATCGAGCTGGCCAAGGTCGCCGCGTCGTACGGCGGCTTTTACGCCTCGCACATCCGCAACGAGTCGGACGGTCTCCTCGAATCGCTCGCCGAGGCGGCGACGATCGGCGAGCAGGCCTCCCTGCCGGTCGAGATCTGGCACCTGAAGGCGGCGGGGCGGCAGAACTGGGGGCGCATGGGCGATGCCCTCCGGGCGATCGAGGCGGCGCGCGCGCGCGGTATTGACCTGACCGCCGACATCTATCCCTACCCGGCCGCCGCCACCGGTCTCGCCGCCAGCCTGCCGCCGACCGCCTCGGAGGGCGGGGTCAAGGGGCTGATCGCCCGGCTTAAGGATCCGATCGAGCGCGCCAAGATCCACGCCGAGATGGAGCACATGACGTTCGCCTGGGACAATCCGCTGCGCAACTCGGGCGGGCCCGAGGGCGTCCTGGTCGCCGGCCTGCCGTCGGCGGCCAACAAGAAGTACCAGGGCAAGCGCCTGTCCGAGATCGCCGCCCTGCGCGGCGTCGATCCGATCGACGCCCTGTTCGATCTCCTGGTGGAGGAGAACGGTTCGGTCGACGCGATCTACTTCCTGATGTCAGAGGACGACGTGCGGGCCGCCGCGGCGGCGCCGTTCGTCGCCTTCAACTGCGACGCGCCGGGCCTGCGCCCGGATGGCGTGCTGGGGGCCGAGATGACCCACCCGCGCGCCTACGGGACCTTTCCGCGCGTGCTCGGCAAGTACGTCCGCGACGACAAAGTTCTCAGGTTGGAGGACGCGATCCGGAAGATGACCTCGCTGCCGGCGCAACGACTGGGGCTGACCGACCGCGGCATGCTACGCCCGGGCGCCTACGCCGACGTGACCGCCTTCGACCCCGCGAAGGTGATCGATCGCGCCACCTTCGAGGCGCCGCACCAGTTCTCGGAGGGGATCGTCTACGTCTTCGTCAACGGCCGCCCGGTCGTCGACGAAGGACGCGTCACCGAGTACCTGCCCGGCCGCATCTTGCGCGGTCCCGGCTACCGCCCGGCGCGGTAGGTCACGCGCGCCAGGCGGCCGTCCTCGAAGCGGAACAGAACCTCCGGTCCGGGCTCGCAGGCACCGGGCTGGCCGCCGCCCGCGTAGGTCCAGATCTCGACCTTGCCGCCGTCCGATTCCGCCTGGCGACGCGGCGCTCCGGCGACCTTGAGAATCGCCGGCGGCTCGGCCCCGAATCGGACATCGTGGCCGTACACCGGGATGTCGGGCCGGATCCGCGGCGAGGTCATCCAGCGCCGCGCCTCCGGGGCGGCGCCCGCCGGGGGCGCGAAGCCGCGGCGCAGGTCGATCTCCGCCACCACCCTGTCCGGCCTGAGCACGAGCCACGCCGTCATCGTGCCGCCCCGGTCGGTATACAGGCGCGCCCCGCCCTCGCCCGCCGTCTTGTCGAGCAGCCCCGGTCCGAACAGCGTCATCAGATCTCCGTCTTTGGTGACGCCCGGCACGATCCCGTCCCAGGCGATCGGGCCGCAGATCGTCCCCGGCAGGAGCACCTTGCCGGCCCCGTACGGGACCGCCTCCAGGCTCGGCGACGGCGTCGTCTCGGTCGCCGGCGCCGGTGCCGGCGGACTGGTCGTCTCGGATGGAGTCGGAACCGGACCGGGAGCGGTGGGAGCGGGCGAGCCGGCGGCGCGCGACCGCTTCTCCTCGGGGATCCGCACGTCGCAGCCGGCGAGCGCGGCGCAGGCCACCAGGAAGCCGGCCGCGAGCGGGCGGTGAACGCCGTTCAGGCGGCGCGGCGCTGGGTGGACCACAGGGCGTACAGCGACAGGGCGAACAGGATGGCGATCGGCACGATCAGGGAATAGGTGCTCGGCCGCAGGACCCACCACAATACCGCCGACAGGATCAACGCCCCCGGCGCGATCAGGGCCAGCTGCGGTGGCATGCTCTTCAGGCCCTGCGTCAACCGGCTGTGCCGGCAGCCGTACAGTGTATAGATCACCAGACCGAGGGCCAGCCAGCCGAGGAAGCGCCACCAGGTGATCGCCGGCAGGCCGCGCATCAGCCAGATGCACGAGGCGACCCCGGCGAGAGCGAATTCGGTCTTGCAGATCTCGGGGATCCTGGTCCGCCGGAGCCACGCCGCCAACGCCATCGCCGACAGGAAGACGCCGAACAGGGCGAGGCCGATCATGACGAGGTACTCGGCGATCGTGCCCCAGTCGATCTCTCCCCCCGCCAGGCGCGGCCCCGCCAGCAACATCGGCACCAGGAACCAGATCATCAGCGCCCAGATCGGCAGGAGCGGGATCCAGGGGGTGCGGAACGGCCGCCGGCGCTGCGGGTCGACGTGCCGGAGGACCATGACGCCGACGCACACCAGCACGAACGCGAACAGCGTCCCGATGTTGGTCAGCTCGATGATCTCGTCCAGCGACGCGAAGGCCGCGAAGAAGGCGACGAAGATGCCGGTCCAGATGGTGGTGATGTGCGGGGTGCGGTAGCGCGGGTGGATGGTCGCGAAGGTCTTCGGCAGCAACCCGTCGCGCGACATCGAGAAGAAGATGCGCGGCTGCCCGAGCTGGAATACCAGCAGGACCGCCGTCATCGCCACCACGGCGCCCAGCGACAGGACCCCCGCGGCCCAATCCTTGCCGATGAATGACAGCGCCTTGGCGAGAGGGTCGGCGATCCCCAGCTCGGTGTACGGAATGATGCCGACGAGCACCGCCGACACGCCGACGTAGATCAGCGTGCACACCGCCAGCGAGCCGATGATCCCGATCGGGATGTCCCGCTTGGGGTTCTTGGTCTCCTCGGCGGCGGTGGAGACGGCGTCGAAGCCGATGAACGAGAAGAAGATGATCGCCGCCCCGGCCTGGATGCCCCCCCAGCCGTTGGGGGCGAATGGCGTGAAGTTTTCGGCCTTGACATAGTTGAAGCCGACCCACACGAACATCCCGAGGATGACGAGCTTGATGCCGACCAGGACGTTGTTGAAGACGGCGCTCTCCTTGACGCCGATGACCAGCACCCAGGTGATCAGCGCCACGATCGCGACGGCCGGCAGGTTGACGATGAGCGGGAAGCCGAACGGGTGCGGCGCCGCGGCGACGATGCCCGGATCCTTGAGCGCCGTGCGCAGGTCGGTGATCAGCCACGCCGGCATCTCGGTGTGGAAGGCGTGCTTCAGGATGTCGTTGAAGTAGCTCGACCAGGAGATGGCGACGGCGATGTTGCCGACGGCGTACTCGATGATCAGGTCCCAGCCGATGATCCAGGCGATCATCTCGCCGAGCGTCGCGTAGGCGTACGTGTAAGCGCTGCCGGCGATCGGGATCATGGCGGCGAACTCGGCGTAGCACAGCGCCGAGAACACGCAGGCGACCGCGGTCAGGATGAACGACAGGATAATCGCCGGACCGGCGCCGGGGCGGTCGGCGTTGCCGGCGGCCGCGGTGCCGATGGAGGCGAAGATACCGGTCCCGATCACGGCCCCGACCCCGAGCATCGTCAGGTCGAACCAGGTCAGGGTGCGCTTGAGGGTGTGCTCGACCGCCTCGGATTCCCGGGTGATGCGGTCGACGCTCTTGGTGCGGAACAGCGCTCCCAGATTCATCGCTCGGCCACCTTGGATTGCGCGCCAGGCAAGTGTCGAAGTCGCCGCACTCTACACAAGGGGGGCGGGGGTGTCAACGCCGCGCGCCCCACCGGCGCGCCGGCGCCAGACGCAAAGATCCGCGGCGCGCGGGGGCGGCCCGGAGTGGGGTTGGCGCGGCACGCGGTCGCCGCGCCCGGATCGGCTGGAGAGCGCCGACAGGCGCGGCGCCGCTCCTCGCTCCCACGCCCGGCCGCCGAAGAGCGGCGGCTTGCGGGCGCGGTCCGCGATGGCCCCGCCACCCCCACTCCGGGCCGCCCGTCAACGCTGTGCTTTCATCTCGCCCCAGCGCGCCCTCGGCGTCGGGTCGGCTCAGATAGAATGACGGGCATGAGCGAGCCGCGCGAATCTAAGTTCCCCGCCGCCCTGGCACCCCAGATCCGGCGGGCGGAGGCGGGGGACGCGGCGGCGCTGGCGGAGTTGTCGACCGCGCTTGGCTACCCATCGACGACGGAGCAACTGGACGCCCGGCTGCAGTCGATTCTCGGGCATCCGGAGCATGCCGTATTCGTCGCCGACACCGGCGGCGCGGAGGTCGTCGGCTACATCCAGATCTCGGTGAAGCGCTGCGTCGAGAGCGACACAGTCGCCGAAATCGTCGGCCTGGTGGTCGACGAGCGCGTGCGCGGCGGCGGCCTCGGCCGGGCGCTGGTCGCCGAGGCGGAGCGCTGGGCCGCGGCCTGCGGGCTCGACGCCGTCGTCGTCCGCTCGCGGGTGCACCGGACCCGGGCGCATCTGTTTTACGAGCGGCTCGACTACCGCCACCTCAAGGATCAGAGGGTCTTCCGCAAGACGCTGCGCTAGGAGCCTGTCCGGGTATTCGGCCGGGCCGCGCGCATGGGGCTTGCGGGTCGCAGACAAGGAGCGAGGAGGACAATGACCTTGGTCGGTCATCGACGACGAGCGACGCCGGCTGCGGCCGCAATCCCCATGCGCCCTCCGGGTTCCGGCGGCGTGGGGCCGTCTGCGTCGTTGCCGCTCCTCGCCGATGCCACCGCGTCGCCTGCGTCGCGGACGCCTCGCATCCGGCCCCACGGCGTCCGGAACGCGGCCCAGCCCAATACTCGGACCGGCTCCTAGGGCGGGCCTCACTCGAAACGGAGCGGCAGGACCTTCGAGACACCGGGCTCCTCCATGGTGACCCCGTAGAGGAGATCCGCCGCCTCCATGCTCTTGCGGTTGTGGGTGATCAGGATGAACTGGGTGTCCTCGCGCAGCGCCTTCAGCAGCCGGGTGAAACGTTCGACGTTCGCCTCGTCGAGCGGCGCGTCGACCTCGTCGAGGACGCAGAACGGCGACGGCCGGTAGCGGAACAGGGCGAACAGCAGCGCCACCGCGGTGAGGGCCTTCTCGCCTCCCGACAGGAGCGCGATCTTCTGCAGCCGCTTGCCCGGGGGCTGGGCGACGATCTCGATGCCGGCCTCCAGCACGTCGGACTCCTCTTCCTGAAGCCGCAATTCCGCCTTGCCGCCGCCGAACAGCGTCCGGAACGACTCCTGGAAGTGCCCCTGGACGGCGTGGAACGCTTCGAGGAACCGATCGCGCGACTGGCGGTTGATCCGGCGGATGGTGTCGCGCAGCGCCTCGATCGAGTCCTCCAGATCCTTCTTCTGCGACGTCAGGAAGGTGAAGCGCTCCTCCAGCTCGGCGCACTGCTCGATCGCCATCAGGTTGACCGGTCCCACCGCCTCGACCTGGGTCTTGAGCGACTCGATCTCCGCCTCGCACTCCTCGAGCGGCCGCGGGTCCTCCGGCGCCGCGGCCGCGCGCAGCTCCTCGAGGCCGATCGCCAGGTCGTCACGGCAGGTGGCCGCCATGTGATCGAGGTCCGCGTCGAGCCGCGCCAGGTGCAGCTCCATCTCCTGGACGCGCGTCCGGCGCTCCTCGTGCTCGGCGCGCGCCGCCTTGACCGCCTGCCCGCGGGCGTGCAGCAGGCTGCGGTCGTACGCCAGCCCGGCGTGCGCCGCCTCGTCGCGCGCCGCCGCCTCGGCGCGTCTGCCGAGCGCCGCCTCGAGCTGCAGGCCGTCGGCGCCTTCCTGCTCGTGCAGCGCCGCCTGCCTGGCGGCGCACTCGTCCTTCTCGACCCGGCGTCGCTCGGCGGTGGCGCGCATGTCCGCCTGGGAGCGCTCCAGCTCGGCCAGCTCGCGTTCGCCCGCGAGGGACTTCTCGCGCTCCGCGGCGAGGCGGGCCATCGCCTCGGCCGCCTGCTGTCGCACCCGCTCGAGATCGGCGCGCCGCGACGCGATCGCCGCGGCGGCCTCCTGGATGTCGGTCTCCAGCCCGCGGCGCCCGGCCTCGACGCCGGCGGCCTCCTCCCGGAGCGCCGCCGCCTCGGCCGTTCCGGTCTCCGCGGCGCGCGCCAGGCGCTCCCGTTCGGCGCGCAGGAGCGGCAGGGCCCGCTCGATGCGGGCTCGCTCGCCGCGCAGGTTCTGCAGCTGCAGCTCGCGCTCGAATCCGGCCCGGTCGCACTCCACCACCAGCGCCTCGGCCGCCCGCAGGCTCTCCCGGCCGGCGAGCAGCGCGTCGCGCAGGGACGGCAGGCGGGCCTCGGCGGCGTCACGCAGCGCCACCGCCTCCGCCGCCTGGCGCCCCACATCCTCCAACTCGGCGCGCCGCGCCAGGATGCCGTGCTGCAGGACGCGGCCGTCGCCTCCTGTGACAACGCCATCGGGCTGCACCACGTCGCCCTGCGGCGTGATGTAGACGAAGCCGGGATGCGAGCGATGCAGATCGAGCGCCAGCTCGAGCGTCTCGACGAGGAGGCTGCGCTTCAGGATGGCCGCCACCGGACCCGGCTGCGGGCCGCCGATCCGGTCCGCCAGGGAGCCGATCAACCCCGGCTGGCGCGCCAGCTCTTCCGGCAGGGCCATCGGCGCGCACTCGGAGGCTGCGCCGGCGCTGACGAACGAGACCCGGCCGCGCGCCGTGCTGCGCAGGTGGCGGATGCCGCGCGCCGCCTCGTCGGGCCCCGCGACCAGGACCGCCTCGAGCAATCCGGCGAGGGCGGCTTCCGCCGCCTGCTCCAGCCCCCGCTCGACGCTGAGCCCCTCTCCGACGACACCCTGCGCCGCGCATCCGGCGGCGCCGTCGAGGATCTCACGCACCCCCTCGGCGAAGCCGGCGTGCTGTCGCTCCATCTCGCGCAGCGTCACCAGCCGCTCCGCCAGCGCCGCGGCCCGGCCTTTCATCTCTTCGGCGGCCCGCTCGGCCTCCGACAGCCGTGGCTCGGCTTCGGCCGCCGCGGCCGAAACCAGGTCGCGCGCTCCCGCCGCCTCGGCCGCCCGCAGGCGGGCCGCTTCGACGTCGCGCTCCAGTTCGGCGAGCCCCGTGTCGATCCGTCCGGCCTGCCCGGCGAGATCGGCCGATTCGCGCTCGATCCTGTCGAGCGCCTCGGCCGCGCCCCGCGCCTGTTCGGCCGCCGACGCCAGTCGCTGCGTGAGACCGGTGAAGCGCTCGATGCGGGTCATCAGGGCGGTCCGCTGGCTCTCGAGCGCCGCCTCCCGCCGGGCGATCTCCGCCGCCGCCTCGTCCTGGGCCGCCTGGATCGCCCGCGCCGCCGCATCGCCTTCCTGAAGCCGTCGCGCCGAGTCGCCGCGCTCCGCCTGCAGCGCCGTGCGGCGGGTTTCCAGGTCCGCCGCCCGGTTCGCCAGCGCCGCGGCCTCGGATTCGAGCTCGTCGATCCGGGCCGTCAGGTCGCCCCCCTGCTGGCGGGCGTTGCGGATCCTCTCCTGCAGCCGGTCGATGTCCAGATCGAGGGCGTGGATCTCGGCCTGGCGCTCGCGGGCCGCCGCTTCGCTCTCCTCCAGCTTCAGGCGCACGGTCTCGAGGTCGGCCTCTTCGCCGGCGAGCCGGGCGGCCGCTGCCGCGTCCTCCTCGCGCAGCGTCCGCAGCGCTTCGGCGGTGGTCCGTCGATCGCCGTCGCACAGCAGCAACCGGCGGTGCAGGATGGCGCGGCGCCGCTCGCGCAGATCCTCCAGCAGCCGGCGGTAGCGGCGCGCCTTGGCGGCCTGGCGCTTGAGCGAGCCGATCTGCTTGTCGACCTCGGCGACGATGTCGCCGATGCGCAACAGGTTCGCCTGCGCCGCCTCGAGCTTCTGCTCGGCCTGGCGCCGCTTCGACTTGTAACCGAGAATGCCGGCCGCCTCCTCGAACATCGCCCGCCGCTCCTTCGGCTTGGCGACCAGCACCTGATCGATCTTCCCCTGCTCGATCGTCGAATAGAGGCGGGTGCCGATGTCGGTGCGCGCAAGGAGATCTTGGATGTCCCGCAGACGACAGCGGCGTCCGTTGAGGCTGTACTCGCTCTCCCCCGACCGGTACAGCCGTCGGGTCACAACGACCTCGTCGGGCAGCTCGGTGAACAGCGGGCCATCCGGCTCCGGCCCTGCCGGCGACTCCACCGGCGCGACATCGTCGGCCTCGGCTCCACCGGCTTCGGCCTCGTCCGTCGCGCTCCCGATCGCCGCGACTCCGCCCGGCGCGGCCTCGATCACGGCCATGTCGATTTCCGCGGCCAGCGGGATGGCCAGCGCGTGATCGCTGCCGTTGACGCCGGCCGACGCGATCGTGCTCCCGTTGCCGCCGTGGCCGTTCCCGTTGACCCGCGAGGCGGCGACGTTCCTGAAGGTCAGTGACACCTCGGCCATGCCGAGCGGCCGGCGCGCCTCGCTGCCATTGAAGATCATGTCCTCCATCCGGTCGCTGCGCAGGAGGCTGACACGCTGCTCGCCGAGCACCCAGGAAATGGCGTCACCGATGTTGCTCTTGCCGCAGCCATTCGGTCCGACGACGGCGGTGATCCCCTCGGGGAACTCGAAATCGGTCCGGCCGTAGAAGGACTTGAAACCGATGATCTGCATCCGGTCGAGCCTGAGGTAGCGGGCCATGCGTCTCCGAAGACGGAACCGCGCCGTCGTAGCCGTGAATCTTAGCACAGCGGCGGACGGTCATGACGCCGGGGAACCAATAGGTTGTGGCACCGCTCCAACGAATTTCTATACCTAGCGGTGCCGTGCACTGTGGAAATCCTGTGGAAATAAATCCGGCGGCGGGATTTGGCGGATGGCGCGGGTGTCAGTACTCGCGCGAGACGACGAAATCGGGAAGGGCCTGCAGGGCTTCTTTCGCCGGGCAGTCATCGAACAGGTCGAGCGACTCGCGCGCGTGGCGGGCGTAGGACAGCGCCAAGTCCCGGGTCCGCTCCAGCGTCCCGGCCTGGCGCAGCAGCACCACGATCTCGTCACGTCCGACGGTGCGGAAATCGCGCTCTTCGAGGACCGTCTGGACCATGGCCCGCTCGGTCGGATCGCCCCGCTCCAGGAGATAGATCAGCGGCAGGGTCAGCTTCCCTTCCTTGAGGTCCGAGGCGACCGGCTTGCCAAGGACCCGTTCGTCGGCGGTGAAGTCGAGCAGGTCGTCGATCAGCTGGAATGCCATCCCTAGGTTCAGGCCGTAATCGGTGAGAGCCTGGACCTTCTCCGGGCCGGCGGCCGACAGGACCGCCGCCACCTGGCTGCAACCCGAGAACAGGCAGGCGGTCTTGCGACGGATGATCTCCAGATGCTCCCGCTCGTTGATGTCGATGTCCCAGCGGCGGCGGTGCGCGATCAGCTCCCCCTCGATCATCTTCAGGGTGATGCCCGCCAGGATCCTGATGATTTCGATGTCATCGGCCTCGAGCGCCATGTTCATCGACTTGATGTAGAGATAATCGCCGAGCAGGACGGTCAGGCCGTTGCCCCAGCGGGAATTGAGCGAGCCGCGCCCGCGGCGCAGATCGGCTTCATCGATGATGTCATCGTGCACCAGCGTGGCGGTGTGGATGAACTCGAACACCGACGCGAACAGGACGTCGCGGTCGCCGCGGTAGCCGCAGAGCTGGGACGACAGCAGCAGCAGGATCGGGCGTACCCGCTTGCCCCCGCCGTCGGCGATGTAGCGGCCCGCCTCATCGATCACCCCGACGTCGGAGCGCAGGTTGCGGCGGCACTCCTGCTCGACCTGGTCCAGCTTGTCGGCCACCAGCGCGATCACCGCCGGCAGGCCGGCCGGCAGAGCGGTCCGCCTGCCAGCCCGCGCCGGCGGCCGCGGCCGCGGCGCGGCGGTCTTCAGGCCGGGGGCGAGGTCGCTCATGGCTCGTCCACCCGCGTCGCCGGCACCGGCTCGTCCGCGCCGGCCCCCCCGGCGGGCGCGTTCGCGGCGCTGGCCGCCGCGCTCGACGGCGCAAAGGTGCGGGTCTCGAGGACCTTGGCCCCCGCCACCAGGTAGGCGACTCCGGCCGTCCCGTAGGTCCACAGCTCCCGGCCGTCCCCCTGCGCCGCGCGGCTGGAGGGCAGGCCGAGCGAGCGCAGCACCTGGCCGACCTGGCTCCCCGGGCCGACATGATCGAGCAGCGCTTTCACCTGCGGCCAGCGTTCGTCGGTCTTCAAGATCACCGCGGCCTGCACCGTCCTCCCCTTGCGCACCTGGCGGCTGACGTCACGATCCTCCGGCAGGCGGTACTTGATCGCGTCGAAGGTCTGCGGATCGTAGAAGCGCAGATAGTAATAGGGGAAATCGGCGTCGACGGGCACCTGGAACTCGAAGAAGCCGTGCTCGTCGGTGGCGGCGCGCACCTCCTCGATGCTCTGGTCGCTCGACTTGTGGCCCCCGAGGTTCAGGATCTTCCGGCTCTTCAGCAGCCGTACGGCGTTCCCCGGGATCGGCGCGCCGGTCTCGTCACTGATCGAGCCGCGCACGGTGACCGCGCGTGCCTCATCGGCGCGTGCCCCCGGCGCGCCTGCCAGCGCCGCTGCGCAGGCGCAGGCCAGCACTGCCCATCCAGCGCGCGCCTGCACCGTCCTGCCAGCCTGCGTCATGCCGCCCTCAGCGGTAGTTGGTGAACTGCATGTCGATCTTCAGGGGACTGTTGCGCAGGATTCGGATCGCCTCCTGCAGGATGTCCTTGCTCTTCCCCTTGACGCGGACCTGATCCCCCTGGATCGAGGCCTGCACCTTGAGACTGCTGGACTTGAGAATCTTGACGATCTCCTTGGCCTCGTCCTGGGGGATCCCCTGCTGCAGAAGAACCTGTTGCCGCAGGCTGCCCATGGTGGCCGTCTCCGGATCCTTGAAGGTGAGCCCCTTGAGCGGCACGCTGCGGTTCGCAAGCTTCTGCATCAGGATCTCGTTGACCGCCCGAAGCTTGTAATCGTCGTCCGCCGTCAGGTGGAGAGTCGTGTCCTCCCGCCTGATGTCGGCGATGCTGCCGCGAAAGTCATACCGCTGGCGGATCTCCTTGAGCGCCTGCTGGACGGCGTTGTCCACCTCCTGCAGCTCGATCTTGGAGACGATGTCGAAGGAACACTCGGACGCCACCGTCGCCTCCGGGCGGGATGATAGGGCCGCACATCTTAGCACCGGCGTCGAAAGCATTGCAACGCCGCGGCTCAGCGGCGACGCAGCTCCTGCACCTCGATGCCGGGCGGCGGCGTGAAGCGAAACAACCCGGCCTCCAGGGACGCGACCGGGCGCACTTCCTCGAACCGGTAGGTGACCCGCCCGCCGAGCGCGTCGACGATGGTGAGGGCGCGGACCAGGTGGTCCGGTCCCGGAGTCAGCAGCAGGGAGCGGTACTCGTCGCGCGGTGAGCGCGGGATCAGTTGCAGTGCCCGGACGGCCCCCTTCTCTCCAGGCGGCGCCCAGGTGATCGCGAACTGCTGCAGCAGATCGATGCGCTCGCGCAGCAGGATCGACATGCCGCGATCGCCGTCCGCGCCGGTGAGCGGAGCGACCAGCACCTGGCGATCCTCCGGAAGATACAGCCAGGTCCTGTCGCCGTCGGCGATCGCCAGTTTGCCGGCCGGCCGGGAATACTCCCAGCGCATCCGCCCGGGTCGCAGCAAATAGAGCGTGCCGGTCTCCACCTGGGGGGACGGCAGGCCGGGCGACTCGACCGTCTGGGTGAATGCGGCCACCAGCCCGCGCACCCCCTGGAGCGCGGCTTCGACCCGGCGCGCTTCTTCCACCGCCCCGCCCGACGGGTCATCCCGCCCCGCCATGGCGCGGGACGCGACCAGCAGCAGCATTGCGGCAGCGAGCATCGACAGCACCGGAACGCGCCCCGCCCCCCGCCCTTCACTTCGCCGACCTGCCCGCATCGCCATCTCTCCGCAGTCGCCTACGGCGTCCTCCGCCGGTCGCGGATCCTACACGAACGCCGGGCGCCCCGCCGTCGCCCGCCATCTCCCCCATCTCGTTGACACCCGCGGGGGGCTGCGCTAGACTCCGCGTCCCGCGCCGGTAGCGGCTTTCCCCTGAATCGCCGGCCGGACCGGATGGAGAACCCCGCCATCATGCTGCGTCGGCGTCCGTGGCTCGCGCTCCTCGCCCTCGTCCTCCTCGCGGCCGCGTTCGTCGTCGTGATCCCGTCCGGACAGTTCGCGGTGCGCGAGTCGTACGGCGGGTCGGTCACGCCCCTCCAGCCCGGGTTGCATCTGCGCGTGCCGTTCGCCCAGCGCGTCTATCGCTACGACAGCCGGCCGATCGTCTTCGACGAGGCGGTGCAGATCCTGACGCGCGACAAGGCCTCCTTCAAGCTGCCGGTCAAGGTCACGGCGCGCGCCTCGCCGGGCGACGTGCTGACTTTTCATCACGACCGCAGCGGCCGCGAGTCGACGATCTACATCCAGGAGAGGATCCGCGCGGCGGTGCTGGAGGGGGCGGAGCGCCTGAACGCCGATCAGATCCTGGACCCGGCGGCGGCGCGCCAGTTCACGCAGGCGGTTTCGGCGGATCTGCTGACCCACGGTATCGCCGACGACGGCGTCAGCCTCGGCAACGTCGGGCCCCAGGTCGTGTTCAACGCCGTGACCGACTATCTGAACCGGCAGTTCCCCGCGTCGGCCCGCCGGCTGGCGGAGACATCGCTCGGCCGCGATCCGAAGGAGTCCCTGTTCCACGCCGCCATGGGCATGGTCCTGGAGGCCGAGGGAAAGCGGCCGCAGGCGGAGGAGGAGTATCTCAACGCGCTCTACCTGGACCCGACGTCGCTGGCGCCGATGAGCCGCCTGTATGTGATGTACCAGGCGTCGGCCGACGCCGCCAGGATCACCAAGCTGCAGCGGCTGCTGGAAGCCAGCCTGGAGAAGAAGAAGGACTCCGCGGTGCACCACGACTGGCTCGGGCAGGTCTACATGCGCGAGGGTCGCCTGGACGAGGCGACCCTGTCGTTCACCACCGCAATCGGGCTGGCGCCGAAGAACCCCGAGTTCCGCATCAGCCTCGGCGGGTTGCGCGCCCGTCAGGGGAAATACGCTGAAGCGGTGCGGGCGTTCGAGGAGGCCCTGGCGCTGCAGCCGGACAACCGTCTGGCGCTGTTCGATCTCGGGACGGCCTACGCGCTGCAGGGGAAATTCGACCAGGCGATCGACGCGTTCAAGAGGGCCGAGCGCGCCGGCAAGCCCTCGGCCGCGCTCTACAACGCGCTGGCCCAAGCCTACGAGGAAAAGAACGACCCGAAGACCGCCGTGGAGTACCTGCGCCGCTCGCTCGCCCTCAAGCCGCAGCAGCCCGATCGGCGCGAGGAGCTGCGCCGTCTGCAGGCCCGCCTCAGGAAGTAGTCCTGCCGCCGGCCGCTTCGAGCCGCCGCCGGCGCCGCATCCGGACCACCGTCCAGCCGACATAGATCGTCATGACGATCGCAATCCCCCACACGTAGCGACGGAACATGACGCTGACCTGCTCCCACGATTCCCCGAGGCTGTTGCCGGCCCAGACGATCAGGGCGACCCACAGGACGTTGCTCAGCGTCGAATAGACCAACACCGGCCGCCAACCGAGGCGGCCGATCCCGGCGGCGTAGAGGAAGAACCCGCGGACGCCTGGCAGGAAGCGGTTGATCGCCAGCAGCCGCGCGCCGTAGCGCGTGAAGCCGCGCTCGAGCCGTTCCAGCTCCTGACGCGCCCAGGCGGTTCGCAGGAAGAAATAGGATCGCCCCAGCCGCCGACCTGCCCCGTAGGCGGTGATCGCCCCCAGGACGCTGCCGAGCAGGGCGGCGGCCGACACCGTCACGGGCGGCAGCAGCCCCGCGCCGGCCAGGAAACAGCCGAACAGC
Organism: Acidobacteriota bacterium; assembly: GCA_018606725.1. Lineage (GTDB taxonomy): Bacteria > Acidobacteriota > Polarisedimenticolia > Gp22-AA2 > Gp22-AA2 > JAGYID01. The sequence continues at coordinate 57,716 of JAGYID010000001.1, read as the reverse complement.
ATCGTCGAGTCGCCCGGCACCGGCGGGAAGACGTACTCCAGCCACGCCAGCAGGAACACGATGAAGGGCGCAGCCAGCGGGTGGGCGCGGATCGCCTCCTGGATGGCCTCGCTCACGGACGCCTCAGATTTTTTCCACCAGATCGCCGAGGAACGGAATGGTCCAGCGCTCGCCGCGAATCGCCTTGATCATGCAGACCAGGGCCAGCGCCATGTAAAGCAGCACCAGATTGATCAGCAGGAAGGCGAACAGCCAGGCGAAGATCTTCGACAGCGTCGCGAGGATGGCGCCGAGGAAGATCACCCCGAGCGACGCCAGGCAGGTGATGCCGCACAGGATGAGCCCCTGCTTGGCGTGCCAGCGGACGAAGGCGCTGCGCGACACCATGAACGGCACCAGCGCCAGGACCCACAGATACGACAGGACGAGCATCAGCCGGTCTTCCTCGTCCAGGTCGTCGGCGCCGGCGGGCTGGTCGTCGACCGACAGCGGATCGCTGCTCATGTGGCGCGGGCTCCCGGGCCGCGGCCCGCGGGGATGCGGGGCTGGCGCGGCGTCGCGTTTATAATAGCGAGCCCTTCTCTTGTCAAGGAACGCCCGACCGGATCCGAGGCGATGGATACGCTCACCCCGATGTTGCGGCAGTACCGGGACATCAAGGCGCGGCACCCGGATGCCATCCTCATGTTCCGCCTCGGGGACTTCTACGAGATGTTCTACGACGACGCCCTGGCGGCGTCGCGGGCCCTGTCCCTGACCCTGACAGCGCGCGGACGCGGCACGAAAACCGAAGCGCCGATGTGCGGCGTGCCGCACCACGCCGCCGAGTCGTATATCGCCCGGCTCATCCGGCAGGGGTTTCGCGTCGCCATCTGCGAGCAGGTGGAGGACCCGCGCCTGGCGAAGGGCATCGTCAAGCGCGCCGTCACCCGGGTCGTCTCACCCGGCACGGTCACCGACCCGGCGCAGTTGCGCGCCTCCGAGCCGAACTTCATCGCCGCCATCCTTCCCGGAGGCGACGGCTTCGGCTGCGCCTATCTCGATCTGTCGACCGGCGACCTCCGTCTCTCGGAGCACCGTGGGTCGGGTGCGCGGGAGTCGCTCGCCGAACAGGTCGCGTCGTTCGGCCCGCGCGAGATCCTGCTCCCCGAAGGGACGCCGGCCGGCGAGCTGTTGCCGGCGACGGCGCTCGAGGGGATCCTCGTCAGCGCCGCGCCGCCGTGGACCCTCGCCCCCGAGACCGCGGCGCGGACTCTCCTGCGCCAATTCGGCGTCGCCAGCCTCGAAGGGTACGGGCTGTCCGGCCGGGACCTCGCCGTGGGCGCGGCCGGCGGGCTGGTCCATTACCTGCGCGAATCGCACAAGGCCGATCTGCGCCACCTCGTCCGGCCCGTCTGGCACGCCGACGAGGCCGTCCTGATCCTCGATGCCGTCACCCGGCGCACCCTCGAGGTCGTCGAGAACGCCCGCGACGGCGGGCGGGACGGCACCCTCCTCGAGGTCCTCGACCGCACCGGCACCGCCATGGGCGGGCGGATGCTGCGCGACTGGCTGCTGCGGCCGCTGCGCTCGGTCGCGGCGATCGAGGACCGGCTCGATTCGGTGCAGTTTCTGCTCGAGCGTCCGACCGAGCGCGCCGCCCTGCGGGCGATGCTGGCGCGCATCGCCGACCTCGAGCGACTCCTGGCGCGCTGCTCGATGGGCACCGCCAACGCGCGCGACCTCGTGGCGCTGCGCGATTCGCTGGGAATCCTGCCGTCGATCGCGGCGCTGGGCGTTGCCCTGACCGCGCCGTCGCTGAGCCGCCTCATCCTCGGCATCGATGCGCTCGGCGACCTGCACGATCGGCTGGCGCAGGCCGTGCACGACGACCCGCCCGCCGCCCTGAAGGAGGGCGGCCTGATCAGGGACGGCTTCGACGCCGACCTGGACGCGCTGCGCGCCATCCGGCGCGACGGCCGCGCCTACCTCGCGGGGGTCGAGACCCGCGAGCGGCAGCGCACCGGGATCGGCTCGCTCAAGGTGCGCTACAACCGGGTGTTCGGGTACTACCTCGAGGTCAGCCATGCCAACCGGCACCTGGTCCCGTCCGACTACGAGCGCAAGCAGACGCTGGTCGGGGCGGAGCGCTACATCACGCCCGAGCTGAAGGAGTACGAGGCCAAGGTGGTCACCGCCGATGAGCGAGTGGCGGCTCTGGAATACGAGCTGTTCACGGCGCTGCGCTCGGGCGTGGTGGACGCCGCCGTCCGGTTGCGGGCCACGGCCGGCGCCCTGGCGCGGCTCGATGCCCTGGCGTCGCTCGCCGAGGCCGCCGCGCAGGGCGGCTACGCGCGGCCGCGCGTGGACGAGACCCTCTCCCTGCGTCTCGCGGAGGGCCGGCACCCGGTCGTCGAACGGCTGCTGCAAGACGAGCGGTTCGTGCCGAATGACTGCCTGCTGGACCCGGCGGAGCGGCAGATTCTCATCATCACGGGACCGAACATGGGCGGCAAGTCGACTTACCTGCGGCAGGTGGCCCTGACCGCGCTGATGGCCCAGGCCGGCTCATTCGTGCCGGCCGCCGAAGCGCAGATCGGCCTCGTCGATCGAATCTTCAGCCGGGTCGGCGCCGCCGACAACCTGGCGCGCGGCCAGAGCACGTTCCTGGTCGAGATGATCGAGACGGCCAACATTCTGAATAACGCCACGCCGCGCTCGCTCATCCTGCTCGATGAAGTCGGACGCGGAACCTCGACCTTCGACGGGCTGTCGCTCGCGTGGGCGGTCGCCGAGTACCTGCACGACCAGCCGGCGGTCGCCGCGCGCACCCTGTTCGCCACCCATTACCACGAGCTGACCGAGCTGGCGATCCTGAAGCCGCGCGTGCACAACCTGACCATGGCGGTGCGGGAGTGGAACGACACCATCGTGTTCCTTCGCAAGGTGCTGGAGGGGGCGGCCGATCGCTCCTACGGCATCCAGGTGGCCCGTCTCGCCGGCCTGCCGCAGCGCGTCATCGAGCGGGCGCGCGAGGTCCTGGGGAATCTCGAGCGCGAGGAGCTGTCGCGGGACGGGCGGCCGAAGCTGGCCGCCGGATCGGACGCGGAAACGGGCGCCGCCGGGACGACGCGCCAGCTCGGACTGTTCCCGCCGCCCGAGGACCCGATCGTCGAGGCGCTGCGCGGCGCCGCGGTCGACCAGATGACGCCGCTGCAGGCGCTCAATCTCCTCGCAGAATTGGGACGGATGATCCGGGAGCGGGACGGCGGCTGAGGTTCGCCTACATCTCGATGGCGCCGTTCAGCCTCTGGAACGTCGGGATGGTCATTTCGAGCCCGGCCATGTGGTAGTAACCGCCGGCGCGCCCCGGTGAGACGACGAAGCGCAGGTCCACACCTTGCGCCCGGGCCCGATGGTACGCCGCCGGCACCGCCTGCGCGACCGACTCGTCGTCGAGGAGCGAGCCCGTGAGGTCGACGATGACCCGCTTCGCACCGTTGCTCAGGACCCTGTCGATCGCTTCGTGGAACTTCTTCTCCGGCGCACCGGCCACGAACCTGCCGCACACCTCGAGAACCTTCCAGTCTCCGAGCATGCGGGTCTCGATCTGACACGCCCGGCGGCGCTTGAGCCACATCGGTCCGGTCATGGTGATGCCTCCCCCCGGCGGGACCCGCGAGGCCGGCGTCGATGCTCCGGCGAGAACGAGAATGACCTGGGCCGTATCGGGACGGGTCCCGTCTGCCCGCATTCATACTCCCGTTCGCCCGGCCCCGTCAAGATCGACACGCCCGGCTGAAACCCGGATGGCAACCTAGCCCGGATTTCTCACCGGTCTTCTGCTGCGACCGCGGATCTGGCCGCCCTGACGGGCGTCCTCGCGGTCTCGCGACGAACCCCGGTGAGAAATCCGGGCTAGAAGCTGGCGAGCGCCTCCCGCTCGTCGCGGTAGATGTCGAAGATTTCCTGAAGTTTGGTGAGAACCAGCAGGTCCTGCACCTTGCCGCTGGGATTCAGGAGCTTGAGGGACGCCCCCTTCTCGGTGGCCCGCTTGTAGCAGGCGACGAGTTCGCCGATCCCGGCGCTGTCCATGTACGACACCCCGCCCAGGTTGAGCAGGACGTTTTTGCGACCTTCGTCGAGCAGCCCGCCGACAGCCTGGCGGAGCTTCAAATCGCCCTCGCCGATGGTGATCTTGCCGGAAAGGTCGACGACCGTCACTTTCCCGTGATGTCTCGCGTTCGCCTTCATCGTCTCCTCCCAGTGATGGCCGCGCTCCGGCCGTTCCTGCCGCCATTGTCGAGTCGTTTCTCGAGCACGACCACGGTCCCCTTCCCCCGGCGGCGCTGGAAGGCAACCCTGTCGACGAAATGCTTCATGAATAGGATCCCCCGGCCGCTCGTGCGCAGGACGTTCGCTCCTTCGCACGGGTCCGACATCCTCGCTTCATCAAACCCCGGCCCCTGATCTTTCACCAGCACCCGGAAGGTGCTGGCATTTCTCCGGAATTCGACGTCGACCATCTTGGCGGCGTCAAGCCCGTTGCCGTGTTTCATCGCGTTGATGACGGCCTCGCGCACCGCCAGCCCGATGTTGAGCGCTTCCGGCTTGGTGAAGCGCGCCTCCCGCGCCAGGCTCTCGGCCATTTCATGCACGAGGTCGACGTAGCCGATCCGGCTGGCCAGCCTGAGCTTCACGTTCCTGCCCACGTCCCCGGGCTTTCCGGACGACGAAGCCGGTGCCCGCGGTCGGGTCCCGTGACCCCGGACGGCTGCCATCCTCAGGTGTCGAAGTCACTCATCGTAGCGGAGGCCCCCATGCCTGTCAATCGCCGCCGCCGGCCGCGGAGTTGCGCCGTCAGCAACCTGACATCCAGGCGCCTCTTGACGGGCCGGTATTCCCGGCGTATACGGGAGATCCCCAACTCGGAACACGCAAAAGGAGCCCGCCGTGACACGCAACCGCATCCGACCCGTCCTCCGTCTGGTGTTCGCCATCCTTGCCTCCGTCTCCCTGGCGTCGGTCGCCACGGCCGGTCAGCGCCGCTTCCCCGATTATGTCTACACCACGGCGCAGTCGATCGGCGACGCCCAGACCGTACTCCAGAGCGAGAGCTATCTCAAACCCGGCGGATATCAGCGAGGCACGCTCGACCCGCAAACCACCGCGGCACTCAGGGAGTTCCAAAACGCTCACCTGCTCACCTCCACCGGCCAGCTCGATCGGGACACGATGGCGATGTTGATGAGTCACCTCGGCGCCCGATCCCCGCGGCTGGCGACCGGCGATGCCGCTGCCCCCAGGGCGGGCGCCTCCGCAACCGCTCCGGGAAGCACGGCCGGACGGACGGCCGCCATCGACCGCTCGATGCCGGTAACCGGTGGGTCCATGCCGTTCCCGGCTGCCCTCGGCGCCCTTCTGCTGGCGGGTGGAATCTACCTCTATCGCCGCGGTCTCTGATGGGAGCGCGGGCTTGCGGGGCGGGCCGGGCGGCCGCCCGCCTCGCCGGCGCGGCCTGCATCGCCGCCGGGACCTGGCTGCTGGCCGACACGGCGCTGATCCGCGGGCGGGGCTTCGTCTGGCAGGAGATCCACGCGCCGCGCTTCGCCCCCAGGATCGCGCCGGTCGATCCGGAATCGCCGCTGCCCGCGGTGCGACCGGACGCCGCGACCACGTCCGCCGGCCGCGCCTTCAAGCGCGGCGAGGCGGTAGCGCGACTGCGCCTGCCTCGCCTCGGCCTCGACAGTGTGATCATCGAGGGAACCGACCGGAAGAGCCTGTCCCTCGGTCCGGGGCATCTCGAGGGAAGCGGCCTGCCCGGGGAGCGTGACAACTGCATCATCGCCGGCCACCGCGACGGCGCTTTCGCGCGCCTGGGCGCGGTCCGTCCCGGCGACACGGTCGACCTGACCGACGCCGACGGCAGCCACCGGTACCGGGTCCTGCAGGTCCGCGTCGTGCCGAAGGAGGACACCAGTGTCCTGCGTCCGACCACCAGGCCTCTGCTGAGCCTCATCACCTGCTACCCGTTCGATCATGTCGGCCCCGCCCCACAGCGTCTCGTCGTCGTCGGCGAGATGCTGGACGGGGCCTGATCGGCGTCCGGGCCGCCGCGGGGACGCCCGCGGCCGTTGAGCGCGCAGGGCTGCCGTGAGCCGATCGGGGTCGGGCGCATCCCATGTCCGCAGCGGTCAATCGGAATCCTCTCCGGAAGCGTCCATCGCGCCCCGGTCCATCGCACGGTACTGGACCGCCTCGGCCACGTGCGGTGGCTCGATGGCCTGGGAACTCTCCATGGTCGCGACGGTGCGGGCGACGCGCAGGATGGCATCGTGCGCGCGCGCCGACAGGCCGAGGCGGCCGATCGCGGCGTGCAGCAGCCGCCGTGCCGCCGGCGTTACCGGCGAGGCGGGCGTCTGGTCGCGCCGACCTTGCGCTGCCACGACGCGCGCCGCGACGGCGGCGGACGGCTCGCCCGGCGCCGCCCTGGCGAGATCGCGCAGCGGCAGCGGCGCCACCTCGACCTGGATGTCGAAGCGGTCGAGGAGCGGGCCGGAGACGCGCGCCCGGTAGTGCGCCACCTGCGCCGGGGTGCAGGCGCACGGCCGATCAGTGCGGCCGAGGTGGCCGCAGACGCATGGATTCATCGCGCCGACGAGCATGAACCGCGCCGGCATCCGCACCGTGCGGCCGGCCCGGGCGATGACCACCTGCCCGTCCTCGAGCGGCTGCCGCAGCACGTCGAGCGTGGCGCGGCCGAACTCGGCCATCTCATCAAGGAACAGCACGCCGCGATGCGCCAGCGTCACCTCCCCGGGGCGGGGCCCCCGGCCGCCCCCGACCAGCGCGGCGGCGCTCGCGGTGTGGTGCGGCGCGCGGAACGGCCGCCGGCGCAGGAGTCCCGGCGCGACCAGCAGGCCGGCGGCGCTGTGGATGGCGGTGATCTCGATGGCATCCTCGAGATCGGGCGGCGGGAGGATACCGGGGAGCCGCCGCGCCAGCATCGTCTTGCCGCAACCGGGAGGTCCGACCATCAGGAGATGATGCCCGCCGGCCGCGGCGATCTCGAGGGCTCGCCGTGCGGCTGCCTGGCCGCGGACGTCGGCGAGATCCGGTCCTTCCTGGATCGACGCCTGGTGCCGCGGCGCATCGGCCCGCAGGGGCGGGGCTTCGTCGCCGGCGACGACCGCCGCCGCCTCGTGCACGGACGCGACGCCGTGCACCGCCGGCCCGGGGACGGCCAGCGCCTCGTCGCGGTTCGCGGCCGGCACGATCATCGCTTCGATCCCGCACCGGCGCGCCATCAGCGCCGCCGGCAGACATCCCGCAACGGCGCGCACGCCCCCATCCAGCGCCAGCTCCCCGAGGACGAGCAGCCGCTCCAGCCGCGCCGCCGGGATCCGGCCGCATGCCGCCAGGATCCCCAGTGCGATCGGCAGGTCGAGCGCCGAGCCCTCCTTCCGCAGATCGGCGGGCGCGAGGCTGATGGTGATGCGCCGGGACGGGTACTCGTAGCCGGCGTTGCGCAGCGCGGCGCGGACCCGCTCGCTGCTCTCGCGCACGGCCATATCAGGAAGACCGACAGTGTGGACGCCCGGCAGGCCCCGGGCGATGTCGCATTCGACGAGGAGGGGGATCGCTTCGACGCCGACGAGCGTGGCGCTCTGCACCCGGGCGAGCATGGCAGCCCTCGGCGGAGTCTATCGAGACGGACTCCGCGTCAGGACCGGCTCTCCACGCGCGGTCGGCAGGAACGGATGCTAGACGAGGGTGGCGCGGCGCGTCAAGGCGCCGGGCGTCATCTGGCGGCCGGCTTGACGCCGGGCTTCATTTTGCGGCCGGCCGCTGGCCCGCCTTGGCCACAACGCCGCTGCCCTCGCGGATGGTGATGAACTGGTCGGCCGGCAGCGGGCCGACCTTCTCGATCTTTCTCGCCTTCACCGGCCAGCGGATTTCGATCGCGTCCACCACCGCGGCGGCGCCCAGGCCGAAGTGCAGTCGCAGGTCGTTCTGCGACAGGTAGGACGAGCCGCTGCGCACCTCCGCCACCTGCCGGCGGCCGCCCGCCGTGATGACGACGCGCGCGCCGATGGCATCGCGGTTGGCCTGCGCGCCGACGAGCTTCAGGGTGATCCAGTGTCCGGCGGCGGCGCCGCCATCGTTGCGCAGCAGGTGGGCCTTGTTGTTGTTCGGGGCGATCACCACGTCGAGGTCGCCGTCGTTGTCATAGTCGGCGGTCGCCAGGCCCCGGCCGGTGTCGAGGGTGCTGAAGTAGGCGCCGCGCTCGCGTCCGACTTCCTTGAAGGTCCCCTTTCCCTGGTTCTCGAACAGGAACGGCCGCTGCGGGTACGACAGGATGTCGGTGGTCATGTGGATGTCGTCCATCGGGTGACCGCTGGTCATCACCAGGTCGAGATCGGCGTCGTTGTCGAAATCGAAGAAGTCGACGCCCCAGTTGGTCCACAGCAGGCTGGGGGCGGCGAGCCCGGACGGGTAGCTCTCGATGGTGAACGGCCCCTTGCCGCCGAGGTTCCGATACAGCTCGTTGACCTCGTTGCTGAGGTTGGTGACGATCAAGTCCTCCCAGCCGTCGCCGTCGGCGTCCCCGGCGTCCACTCCCATTCCCGATTCGGGACGTCCGTCCTCGCTGCAGCAGACCCCCGCCAGCAGGGTGATGTCGGTGAAGCGGCCGCCGCCGTCGTTGCGGTACAGCATGTTCGGCGTGGCGTCGTTGGCGACATACAGGTCGTCATCGCCGTCGGCGTCGAGGTCGAACCAGACGACGCCGAGCGACTTGCCGTTCGGGTCCCAGATGCCGGCCGCTTTGGCGACGTCGCGGAAGCGCCCGTTCCCTTCGTTGTGGAACAGCATGTCCGGGATCCCGCCGTAGGCGTCCGGGTGACAGTAGGAGCGGCGATTCTTCTTCACGTCGCCGCAGAATTTCTGGTCGTTCATGGTGAAATCGACGTAGTTGGCGACGTACAGGTCGAGGCGTCCGTCGTTGTCGTAATCGGCCCAGGCGGCGCCGGCGGCATAGAGTCCGCCCTGCACGCCGGCGGGCCCGGCGACGTCGGTGAAGGTGGCGTCACCGTTGTTGCGAAACAGGGCCGACGGCCCGAAGTTGGTGACGTACAGGTCCTGGTCGCCGTCGTTGTCGTAATCGCCCGCCGTGCAGCCGTCGCCGTAGCCGGCGGCGTTGGCGACCCCGGCGCGCTCGGTGACGTCCTCGAAGGTCCCGTCGCCGCGATTGCGGTACAGGCGCGCGTGCGGCGTCGCCGGGGTGCGCGGCGTGCCGGGCAGCGGGCCGCTCTGTACGAAGTAGAGGTCGGGGAAGTCGTCGCCGTCGTAGTCGAGCCAGCAGACGCCCGGCGCGACCGTCTCGATGTAGTACTTGCGGCCGGTGCCGCCGTGCACGTGCGTGAACTCGATGCCGGCCGGGGCGGTGACCTCGGTGAAGGTGACGCGCGCCGGCGGGCCGCCCACCGGGCTCGCCGGAGGCCCGGAACTGGCGACGGGCGCGGCGACCGCGACGAGCACGGCGACGGCGCTGACGGAGAGCAGGCGGCGCAGGCTCATCGGTCAGTACGCCGACTTCCCTTCCGGGATCACTTCGAGTCTGGCGAAAATCTGCAGCTCGCGATCGGCGGCCGCGGCGTCACCCGCCTCGCGATACAGCCCGGCCAGCAGATAGTGCGGCTCGCTCAGCTTCGGATCGAGCGCGGTCGCCTTCTGCAGCGTCTCGAGGGCTTCGCGCCGCTGCCCGAGCCTCACTTGAAGGCGGCCGACCTCGAGCCGGATCGGCGCGTAGTCGGGATAACGCTCCGCGAGTGTCTGGTACTCGGCCAGCGCCTCCGGGTACTTGCGTTCATTGACCAGCTGGATCGCCTTGACCATCGTCGTCGCGACCCGGGTGGCCTGTTCCTCATGCGCCTTGCTGCGCCCGCTCAGATCGCCGTAGGCGGTCTGTTCCCTCTGGGCCTCCTTCATCCGGCCGGCGCGGGCGTAGGCGCTCGCCAGGTTGAAATGCGCCCCGACGTGGTTCGGCTCGAGCGTCAGCACCTTCTCGAACGAGGCGATCGCCCCGTCGACGCGGCCGGTCGCCTTCAGGGTCAGCCCCAGCGTGTAATACGACTCGACATGATCCGGCTGCAGGGCGATCGCCGCCCGCAGATGCTGCTCGGCTTCCTCGTAATGGCGGCTGCGGTAGGCGATGAAGCCGAGGTTGTATTGCGCCAGCAGGACATCCGGCTTGACCCGGACCACTTCCCGGAGCGCCTCGGCCGCACGGTCAAGATCCCCCTGGCGCAGCCAGACGCGCGCCAGCACCAGCCGCGCCGCCGGGTCGTCCGGGTGGCGGCCGAGATACGAGGTCAGGAGATCCTGGGCCTTGAGGACCGTGCGCAGGCGCAGGTAGCAGGTCGCGAGGTTGGCCGTGGCGGCGGGATGATCGGGGCTCCTCTGCAACGCCTGCTCGTAGGCGCGTGCCGCCTCCTCGTAGTCGCCGTCGCGCATGGCGCTGTCGGCGTGGGACAGGACGGTGTCGAGCGACTCGCCCGGGGCCCCGGGCGCCGGGCCCCCTTCGTGGGTCCCGCCGGCGCACCCCGACAGGACCAGGCCGGCCGCCAGGAGGATCGGGAGTTTCAGCATGAAGGCACGAATGTTAGCAGAGGCGTCGCGGACGGGCCAGCGCCGGGCGGCGCGTCCTACCGGCCGCGGATGGTGAGAACCTGGCCCGGGTAGATCACCGACGAGCGCAGGCCGTTCCAGGCGCGCACCTGGCGAACGGTGACGTCGTACATCTGGGCGATCTTCATGAGGGTGTCACCGCGCCGGACGCGGTGGCGGATGGCGCTGTTGCCGCTCCCCTTGCGCAACGCCTCGGGGCCGCCCACGCCGGTCTGGCCGCCGGCCTCGCCGATGTGCAGCGTGTCGCCCGGGCGGACGACGCTGTCCGGGGTCAGGCCGTTCCAGCGGCAGAGGTCGTCGAGAGAGGCGCTGAACTTCCGGGCCACCGAGTCGAGCGTGTCGCCCGCCTGGACCTGGTATTCGATCCGCCCGCCCGCCACCGAGACCGCCGCCGGCTGCGCCTCGCGCGGGCCGTTGCCCCGCTCGCCGTAGTAGGCGACCAGCTTCTGACCCGGCTGGATCAGGCTGCCGTTGAGCGAGTTCCAGCGCTTCAGGTTGGCGATCGTGGTGCGATAGTCGCGGGCGATCGAGGCGAGGGTCTCGCCGCGCCGAACCCGGTGCACGACCCGCTCGCCGCTCTCGAAGGTCGGGTCTTCGCTGGCCCGCGCCAGCGCCACTTCGGGCGACCCCTTGGCGAGCGGCACGTTGAGCACCTGGCCGCGCCGCAGCCGCCGGCCGGCGTAACGCGGGTTGGCGTCCAGCAGGGCCCGGGTCTGCACCCGGTGCTGGCGGGCGATCACCTGGAACGTTTCGCCCGATCGGACTTCGTGCAGCGTCCACGAGACGCGCTGATCGTCGGGCATGTTCTCCAGCGCCGCCAGCAGATCCTTCTTGCTCCCCTCCGGCACGCGCACGGTGTACGACGCGGCGTTGGGCGGCGTCACCAGGCCGCGCAACTCCGGATTGAGCAGGCGGATCCGCTCCAGCGTCGCGCCGGTCGCGTCGGCAATCACCTGCAGGTCGGTCGCCCGATCGAGGGTGACCGTGTCCCACGTCAGCTCGTCGGAAATCTCGACGCGGAAGCCGTAGTCCTCGGGCGACTTGTCGATCAGGATCGACGCGAGGATCGCCGGCACGTAGTACTTGGTCTCCGGCCGGATGTAGCGCGTCTTGGTCAGCGCCCAGAAGTCGTGCGTCCGGGCGCGCGCGCAGGCCCGATCGATCTTCCCCTCGCCGGCGTTGTAGGCCGCCATCGCCAGGTACCAGTCGTTGTAACGGGCGTACAGATCCTTGAGATAGGCGGCCGCGGCGTGGGTCGCCTTCTCGAAGTCGCCCCGCTCGTCCACCCACAGATCGATCTTCAGGCCGTATCTGCGCCCGGTGAACGACATGAACTGCCACATCCCCCTGGCGCGGGCGCGCGAATAGGCGTTGGTCTTGAACGCCGACTCCTGGTGCGCCATGTAGGCCAGGTCCTCGGGCAGCCCCTCTTCCCGGAACACCTTCTTGATCATCGGCAGGTACAGACCCGAGCGCTGCAGCCCGGGCTCGAACTCGTCGCGCAGGCGGGTCTGGAACGCCTCGACGTATTGCAGGACCTTGGGGTGCAGGACGATCGGCAGATCGTAGGAGATCTTGCCGGCCATCTTCTCGATCTTGTCGCGCTCCTTCTCCGCCTCCTCCGGCGGCAGGTGCGTGGTGATGTCCTTCAGCTCGTCGAGGGGCGAGCGGTTTTCCTGCGCTTCCGGCTCGCTTTCGCGGCTGTAGAGGTCGGCGTCCATGTCGGCGATGTTGCGGACGATCTCGTCATACGCCCGCTTCAGCGCCGGCTGCTCGTCGAGATTGATGTCGCTGGTGATCACCAGGTCGACGGCCCGGTCGAAATGCTCCTTGGCCTCGTCGAAGCGCCCCGCCTGGTAGGCCTCGAGCCCGGCCTGGTACTCCTCGTCCATCTGCTCGCGGATCTCGCGCACGCGCACCGGCACGACCTCGCGCCGGGTGCGGTCGGGGGTGACCTCGCGCGATGCCGGGGTGACGGAGTCGCGGCTCGAGCCAGAGGCCGCGGCGGGCTCGGCCGCCGGTGCCGCGCCGCCGTCACGCGCGGCGCTCTTCGTCTCGGGGGCCGATCCGGTTGGATGCCCCTCGGCGTCTCTCACCACCGGTTGTTCGGGTTGCGGGAGCGTGGAGGTCGCGGTGGTGGCGCAGCCGATCGCCGCGAGCGACGAACCGAGGGCCACGGACATCAGCAAGAAGCGCTTCGCTCTCATCTCAGGTGGCGTCAGGGCGGAGGGGCCGCCGCCGCGCCCGGGCAATATAATGTTGCCCTAAACCACTGTCAAGAAAAGATGATCCCGGCGGCATTTTCGTGATCGGCGCCGGCCGCGGCGCGAAGACGGCGCCCCGGGCCCCGCCTGTGCGCCGCCGGCCAACGTCCGCGACCCGCCGTCCGCCGGCGGGCGTTGGCCGGCCTCCGACCGCCTGGGTTGGCCCCGTCGTGGGCCGATTCCCGGCCTCTCATGGCGTCCGCTGGAGGCCGACCCGGGTGGCCCGGAGCTTGCTGAATCGCTGCCCCGGAGGCCCGCATCGGCGGCCTGTGGCGCGTTTGACACCTTTCGGAGGATTGTCCTAAGATGCCTGCTCGATCGGATAGCGCCGTTCCCCGTCCACCCCGAACCGAGACCCGACGCGAGGACATCATTCCGATGCCGACGGACCCCAAGGACAAAGCCAAGACCCTCGACCTCGCCCTGAGCCAGATCGAAAAGCAGTTCGGCAAGGGCTCCATCATGAAGCTCGGCGCCCCGGGCTTCCAGCCGGACGTGGCGACTATCTCCACCACTTCGCTGTCGATCGACGCGGCCCTCGGCATCGGCGGCATCCCGCGCGGTCGGGTGGTGGAAATCTTCGGACCGGAATCCTCCGGCAAGACGACCCTGGCGCTGCACATCGTCGCCGAGGCCCAGCGCAACGGCGGCATGGCGGCGTTCATCGACGCCGAGCACGCCCTCGACCCCGATTATTCGCGCAAGCTCGGGGTCGACGTCGACAACCTGCTGGTGTCGCAGCCCGACTCGGGCGAGCAGGCGCTGGAGATCTGCGAGGTTCTGATCCGCTCAGGGGCGCTCGATGTCCTGGTCATCGATTCGGTCGCAGCGCTGGTGCCGCGCGCCGAGCTCGAGGGCGAGATGGGTGACTCGCACGTCGGCCTGCAGGCGCGCCTGATGTCGCAGGCGCTGCGCAAGCTGACCGGCGTCGTGTCGCGCTCGCGCACCTGCCTCATCTTCATCAACCAGATCCGCGAGAAGATCGGCGTCATGTTCGGCAATCCGGAGACCACCACCGGCGGCCGGGCCCTGAAGTTCTACGCCTCGGTGCGCCTCGACATCCGCCGCATCGGCCAAATCAAGGAAGGCGACCGGGACATCGGCAGCCGCACGCGCGTCAAGGTGGTCAAGAACAAGATGGCGCCGCCATTCAAGCTGGCCGAGTTCGACATCCTCTACGGCCAGGGGATCTCGCGCATCGGCGACATCCTCGACCTGGCGATCACTCACACGCTGATCGACAAGAGCGGCGCCTGGTTCTCGTACGGCGACGTCCGCCTGGGGCAGGGGCGCGAGAACGTCCGGCAGTTCCTCGAGCAGAACCCCGACATCGGCAAGGAGCTCGAGGGGAAGCTGCGCCGCCTGCTCGGCCTGGTCAGGGAGCCGAAGCCGGCGGGCGCCGAGGTCAAGGCCGACGGCAAGGAGGCCGCCTCAAAGCCCGACGCGAAGGAGGGCGCCTTGAAGCCCGACGCGAAGGAAGCCGCCAAGCCGGCCGTCCCGACCCGCGGCGACGCCGGTCGCGAGGCGCCCCGGCCGCGCGGCCCGGCCCCCACGCCGCGCGCCTGAAGCCGTCCCAGGCCAAGGACGCGCCGGGCTGGGAATCCCGGCACTGCGCCCGCCCGGCCTCTCCTTGACAGTCCGAGCGGGGCGTTGCTAGCATGCGGCGCTTCGCAACAGCCCGCCCGTGTGCCGCGGTAGCTCAGTCGGTAGAGCGAGGGACTGAAAATCCCTGCGTCGGCGGTTCAATTCCGTCCCGCGGCACCATCCTCCTTTCGTCCGGGGCGACCGCGAGGAGACCACCACGACCGATCCCGACGTGACCGGTGCCAGCGACGCCATCGGCGGCCCGCGCGGTCCGGGGTTCCGCGAACCCGCATGGCGCCATCTCGAATCGCGCCTCGGCATGTTGCTGTTCGCGGCCGTGCTGATCTTCAACCTGGCCCTGCCGTGCGCGCTCTACAATTTCGACGGGCTGGTGTTCAGCGCCTTCATCCGCCACGCGCTGTACCTGCCGTTCCGCCCGGAGCTGCTCCATGACCACCACATTCTCTACGGGCCGCTCGGGTACCTGACCTGCTGGCCGCTGGTGGCGCTCGGGTTCGACCCGGATGTCAGAACGATCCTGGCGATGCTCGGTGCGGTCGCCGGGGCGGCGGCCGCGTGGGCGCTGTACAGGGCCGTGCGAGTCCTGGGGCTCTGTCCCGCCCTGGCGCTGCCGGTCGCGCTACTGCTGCCGCTGGCGCGCGCCTTCTGGCGTTTCTCCACCGACCCCGAGGTCTACGTCTTCTCGGTCCTGGTGCTGCTGCTCGGCGTCCCGCTATTCGTCAGGATGCTGCGCGACGAGGCAGCCACACCGGCCCGGATCTGGAGCGGCGCCGTGCTCGGACTGGCACTCGGCTTCCACCTGAGCCACGTCCTGTTCCTGCCGGCCTTTCTCTACGCGCACCTGGCGACGGGCCGGCCGCGCCGCTTCAGGGCGCTCGCCGGCGCCCTCGCCGGCGCGATGGCGTTTCTACCTTACGTCGCGAAGTTCATCCTGTTCCCGGAGACGAACAGCATCGCGGCGGGTCTGCGCGGAGTTCTCCGGCCGGCGGCGGTCGCCGACGCCGGCTACTGGTCGTGGCCGGCTCCCATTCTGGAGTTCGGCGCCGTGATCGGCGCTTTCACCCGGCCCGAGCGGCCCGGCTTCGGGGCGGCCAGCGCGGCGATCGGTGCAGCCATCATCGTCTGGCTGGGCGCGGCGATCCTCCTCGGCCGGGCCGCGGGCGACCCCGAGCGGCGCATCCGGCGCTTCCTGTGGCTCTGGTGGCTGCCGTACTTCGCCTTCTTCTCGATCTGGGACGCGGGCAACGCCGAGTTCGCGCTGTTCCAGCTCACGCCGCTTCTGCTGCTCCTGGGCCTCGGAGCGCGCGCCATCGGCGATCGGACCGGCCGCGCCAACGTCGTGACGGCAGGGGCCTGGATCCTGGTCGCCTGCCTCGGCATATCCAACACGCTGTCGACCTTCCTGCCGCTCGCGGACCCGGCCGCCAACCGGGACCTCGCCGTCAGCCGGTTCGTGACCGCCGGCAGCCGCCCCGACGACCTGATCGTCATCGTCGGACGGGGCGACGAGACCGATCTCAAGGCGTACCTCCCTTACTTCAGCGGCCGGGAGATCCTGATCCTCGACTTCTGGTTCAACCATCTGATGTTTCCGAACGACGAGGGCGAGCGGCGCGTGCGGGAGCGGTTGCGCGCCGTCGCCGGCACGGGCGGCTCGGTCTTCGTCACCGGCGGGGTCTGGAGGGATGGGGCTCTGGGAGAGGAGTTCGAGACGCGACACCAGTTGCCTCAGGGCTACCTGGCCGGATTGTTCGGCGCGATGCAGCCGGAGCGCGCCGGCGAGGGTCCGGGGTCGTTCGCGCTCTACCGTCTCACCGCGCCGGCCGCGATCGCAGCGCCGGGCGGCGGCGTCACTGAATCGCCGCGCTGAGCGCCCGGTAGGACAGCCCCATCGCCACGAACGATCCGAGGGTCACGAGCCACGCGGCGGCGGTCGACAACCGGAGCCCGATGACGGCGACCGGTGTGCGCGGCTCCCCGGGGTCCAGGACGAAAGCCAGTGCCGCGCCGCAGGCGAAACCGCCGATGTGGGCGGCGTTGTCGATCCCCGGCAGCAGGATCATGACGGCGCCCAGGATGATCCAGCGCAGCAGCTGATCCGCAATCGCCCGCCCGACCGAGCCGCCACGGAAGCGGCCGAAGAAGAACGCGAACCCCATCAGGCCGAACAGCGACCCCGAAGCGCCGACGCTGGGGCGCGAGCTCAAAAGCGTGCTGAACGAAAAGGCGACGATCCCCGTCGTCGTGTAGAGGACGAAGAGGCGCCGGCCGCCGAAAGAATCCTCGATCAGCGGGCCGAGGCTGCTCAGAGCGTAGCAGTTGAACAAAAGATGCAGCAGCCCGCCGTGCAGGTATCCGGCAGTCACCAGGCGCCAGATCTGGCCATCGAAGATCCCGGGATACCGGGGGTCGCCGCCGAACTTGGCGCCGAGATGGTAGAGGACCTCCCACGACGGGGCCAGAAGGCGGAGCGGGTTGGCCCCGGAAGGGACCGCCGCCTGACCTCCCGACAGGCCCAAAGCGACGATCGCCATGGCGACGTTGGCGGTGATCAGGACGACGGTCATCGTCCCGACGCCGCCGGGCAGGATCATGGCGGCGAGCCGCGACCAGCCGCCGCCGGGGACGCCGCGCATCGAGGCACCGCAGGACGGGCAGGTCGCCTGGCCGAGCGGAGCCAGGTAGCGGCAGGCGGGGCACATGCGCGTGCGAGCGCGCACTCCGCGCTCGAGGTTCCGCCAACCCGCCAGCCGATCCTCGAGGCGGCGCCGCCAGGTCTGCTTCTTCCATTCCCAGCTGGGGCCGCGCGCACCGAGCCCATGCAGGAGCCCGATCCACGCCTCGAGGCCGCCCCTCAGCAGCCGGGCGTAGAGCGGATCGGCCATTTTCGAGGAATCGGGCGGGCCTACTTCCAGGTCCAGCCGCAGCCGATTTTGAAGTCGGGGTTGTAGTCACCGCTCAAGCCGACGCGGGCTTCGAGGAGGAAGCCGACCCCGGACTTCAACTTGGTCTCTATGCCGCCGACCCCCATCAGCCCGATGTCGGTGTCGGTGTCGTCGACTCCCGACGGCAATCCATCGACCTTGACGTAGTCCAAACCGACGCTGCCGCCGACGTACGGCTTCCAGACCTGGACCTTGGAGAAGATGTAATGAACCTCGCCGAAGTTGAGCTGCAGAAGGGTGACGTCATCGCCGAAGCCGAGCTCGACGCTCGGCCGCCAGCGGACATTCTTCGCGAAGGTGCCGAGATCGAAATGGGCCCCGCCGTAGAATTGATCCGGGTCCGAGCTGACGCCGACCCGCACGCCCCAGCCCTTCCAGCCGAAATCCGGGCCGCCGGCCGACTTCGCCGAGGAGCCGCCGGACTGCGCCATCGCCGGGGTGGCCAGCAGACCGGCGAGCAGGACCATCACGAACAACCCGCGTCGATTCATCAGATTTCCTCCATCAGATTGAACTTCCGGTGAATGGCGCTGCCGGGACATCAAGGGGGGCGTCTCCGTCGATTGACGGACGCCCCGGTCATTCGAAGGCTCCAAAGGCTAACAGGGTTCGGAGGCCCGGTCAAGAAACTGGATGCTAATTTCCGCTTGACTGACGCTCCCCCCGGCTGTATCTGGAAACCATAACAGAGGTTGTGCTCGTCACCCCACGACGAGGCAGCCCGCAGGCATAGCTCTCCCCTGCCGGAAATGGCAGGATCGACGAGCGAAGGAGGAAGAATGTCGATGCGGCGCGCCGTCTGTGGGTTCACTTTCCTGGTCACCCTCCTGTTCGCCGGTGCAGCCCTCAAAGCCGACAGCACGTTGAAGGGCAATGTCACCGGCGACGGTTTCACCGGCGCGACGACGAACATGGTCGCCGTCGACGCGTCGTCCGGCTCGGCCGTGCTCTTCTACCCGATCACGGTACCTCCCGGTCGCTCCGGGGTTCAGCCCGACCTGTCGATCAACTACAACAGCAGCGCCAACAGTCCCAGCATCCTTGGAAGAGGCTGGAGCCTGAACCTGCCGTTCGTGCAGCGCAGCACCAGGTCCGGACAGCCGGCGTTCACCGCGACCGATTCGTTCGTCCTCAGGTGGGCCGGGCGATCGTTGAACCTCACTCCAATCTCCGATGTGCCCGCGAACGGCGTCGGCACGCGCGAGTTCCGGACCGAGTCCGAGACATTCATGAAGCTGATCAGCACGAGCGCCTCCCTCACCAACATCACCTCCTGGGACCTCTGGGACGGGAGTGGGCGCCACTATGTCTTCGGCACGACGACTCAGACATCGACGCAGCCGGCCCGGAGCAACGGCTTCATCTGGATGCTCAGCCGGATCGACGACCAGTACGGGAATTATCTGGAGATCGATTATTGGTTGGACGCCGGGACGCTCTATCCGAAGCAGATCCGCTACACGGGCAATACCAGCCTGGCTCCGGCGAACCGGATCCAGTTCTATTACGAGAGCCGTTACGATGTCCCGACCAGCCGGATGGGAGGGACGAGCGAGGTCGCCTATCGTCTGCGACACATCAGGACCTACGCGAACGGCACTCCTGCGGGCGCCTATCTTTTCGACTACACGACGGCCAGCCCTGGAGCTCACCCGATCGACGTCTGCACCACCACGACCTGCTCTCCGAGCCGGACACTTTGCCCGAACGGCTTCTTCTCGACCTGCAACAACACCTGCGATGCGAACACGGGGCTCTGTACGAACTGTACGCCGCCGGCGTGCACCGCTTGCACCGGCGTCGACTGCGGCAGAATCTACCGGGACTGTGGTGATCAGGGCCATCCCTCTTGCGTCAGACCTTGCTCCGACGTCGGCGGTCAGCCGGTTTGCGGGACCTGCACGCCGCCGTCCTGTCGGACATGCAAGAAGTTCTGCAGCGAGTCGAGCAGTGACCCCGTCTCGGTCGATCCGGGTCTCGACGCCCTGCTCTCCGGCGAGCCAACCCCGGATGGCGCCATCGTAGGGCCGGGCCAGTCGAGGATCACGCCGGACAAGGGGGCGAGCCAGCCGACAGCCTCCCCCGCCGTAACGTTCTCTGTGAACGACCTGCCGTCCCTGCTGAACAAGATCACTCAGTTCGATGGGGACGCTCAACTGAGTTTCCCCCCCACCGTATTCACTTACTACTACAACAATGGGAGCCTCTGGAACGGAGGCTACTCTCTGCCGGCCGATCACCCGTTCGTCGACATCACCTGCGGCGGCGGCACTAGTCGCACATCATTCGATCAGGGAACGGCGATACGAGACTGGGGGGACCAGTACTCCCTGGCGCGCGGCTACTGGGATGACTGCGGGACTCTACAGAAACTCTACGGAGACTTGTCCATACCGCTTGTCTTTCATTATTGCGCCTCTAAGCAGATGGTTGGGGACGTTGACGTCGGGTCACGATTCGTCGACATCGACGGCAATGGGGTCCCGGACCTGATCTACTCTGCCCGTCAACGGAATTCCGACAATGGGGTGATCTCTCCGTTGGTCCCCAAGGTGTATCTCAATGGATCCACCACCCCCACCTCCGGTTACGCGGTGCCGGTGCCGTTCGTCCAGGAGAGTTCACACTATGACGCGGCCAACAACGCGTTTGACTTCTGGAGCGACGACTTGGGGGTCCGCTTCGCCGACGTCAATGGTGACGGCCTCGTCGATCTGGTGCAGTCGGTCGCGTGGTCCGACGGCTGCCTGCCGGCCACAGAGCACGTGTATCTGAATGTCAGGGGCAAAGGGTGGATCTCCGAGCAGACGACATGGACGATTCCCGCGGCATTCGTCAATGAGACGTGCGGGACAAACAAGTATGAGACAGGGTTGCGCCTCCTGGACATCAACAACGATGGGATGGCGGATCTCGTCAAGTCCCTCTCCGGCGAATCGCCGCGGGTGTGGCTGAACCACGGTCGCAACGATGGCACCGGCACCCCCTGGGAGTTGGTGTCGGACTGGTCGATGCCCGATTCCACCGATCCGTTCAGCTTCAGCACCTCCGACGCAGGCGTGCGCTTCGGCGACGTCGACGCAGACGGCCTGGTCGACATCATCGTCTCGAAAATGTGGGACGGTACGCCGACGCGCAAGGTCTACCTGCATCGGGGAGGCAAGGGATGGGCCTATGACGCGTTCTGGTCGTCGCTTCTGCCCGGGCTCGACTTCGTCGAGCATCTGTCCGGGGGCGCCGGATACGACATGGGTGTCCGCGTCGCCACCAGTCCCACGAACGGGGCGGCCGATTTCGTGGTCTCGCGCACGACGCACGGTTGCCCCAGCATCCCGCCGGGCGCAAATGTCAATCGCAACATGGAGAAGTTTTCAAACCTGTTGAAGTCCGTGACCAATCCGCTCGGCGGCACCACCACGCTGACTTACGCCTCCTCGGCGGTCGTCCAGGGCGCTCAATTGACGTCGATCGGGTTCATCGTCCCGGTCGTGACCAAGATCGACCAGACCGACGGCATGACCGAGACGCAGACGGGGAGCACGCACACATACACCACCCAGTACGAATATCGCGAGCCCTACTACCATCGCAAGACGAGAGAATTCCGGGGCTTCCAGTACGTCACGACTTATCCGCCCGGCGGAGAGACCCGAATCGATCAGAAGTTCGTCCAGGATCGCACATATGACGTCGCGCCGCTGGCCGGTGCCCTGGAGCGCTCAGCGATCAGGAAGAAGACGGGCGAGTTCCTGCACGTCACCGTCAACACCTTCGCCCACCAAGACAGGACCGTCACCTCTGGCGGAGTCACCGTCCCGGCCGATCCACCGTTCTTCGATTACCTCGTGACCTCCGACGACTACCAGCTCGACTGGACGCAGCCTTTTGAAACGATCGACAGCGTGAACCTCGCCAACCCGGTCAAACAATCGGGGACCACGTACACCTACCAGTTCGAGGACAAGCCGATCTGCCAGTCTCCTTGCGTGAAGACCGGAAAGTTCGTCTCCCTGAAGCAGGCGCAGAGTCGGGGTGACACTGCGATCAGCACCGACGACCTCTTCTCGGTGGAGGAGTACATCAACGATCCAGTGGCCTGGCGGATCGGCCTGCCGAAGCACCGGACCGGGTCCTCCGCGTCCTTCGACGCAGTCTTCAACGCGGAGAAGTTTTCGGAGTCATGGCTGCTGTACGACGGAGCGGCTTACGGCAGCATCGGCTCGGGCGGTCTCGCCAAGGGCAATCTCACCAGCGTCGAGCGCTGGCCGGGAGGCCTGGGCCTCGGGGTTCCGGGGTCCGGGACGAACGTCACCTCGAGTTTCGGGTACGATTCCTACGGACACGTGATCTCCGTCAGCGACCCCGATGGGCACACCACCTGTACCTCCTACGGTGGGTCGGATCCGAGCTTCACCTTCCCCGTCCAGGTCAAAACGGTCCCGACCCCCAATTGTGGAGCGGCAACCGATCATGTCACGGGCCTGGAAACCGACAGGCGATTCGGAACCATCAGCAAGATCACCACGCCTTCCGACGGGACTGTGACGATCGAGTACGACGGTCTCGGCCGGACCTCCAAGGCCTACAACTCGCTCACTTCGGCCGCACTGCCGACGAGCTGCTACACGTACAACATGACCGCCCGGCCGGCCGTCATCGCTTCCTTCCAGCGCGAAAAGTCGGGCGCCGGCGAAGCATGCGGTCCCAACGGGATGCTCGCCTCCGCCACTTTCTTCGACGGTATGGGCCGCGCCGTGCAGAGTAAATCCGAGGCGAGCGAGCCGGGCTACCAGTCTCTGGTGTCGCGGGCTACGATCTTCGGTCCCGATGGCCGGGCAAAATCGATCAAGAAGCCATTCTTCAGCACCGACTCCGCTCTCACCTTGACGCTCCCCTCCTCCAGCGCCATCGGTGGCGATCTCGAGTACGACGCGGCCGGGCGTCCGACGCGCCTGACGCTTCCGGCTTTCGGAGGGGTCGGGACGCGACTGGTCGAGATGAAATACCCGGGCTGGACCGTTCAGGGAACCGATCCGGAAAACAGGAAGACCGAGACCGATCACGATGCCTTCGGGCGGATCGCTCAGCGCCGGACCTATTACGACGACAGCCAGGGCGGCGGCGTTTACACCACGACGAGCTTCGATTATGACCGGCTCGGGCGCCTGCGCGGCATCACCGACGCCGGGGGAAATCGGAACAGCTTCTCTTATGACGGGCTCAGCAGACTCATCGCCAGCACCCAAGGCCAGTACGAGACGACCAGGGGCTATAACCTCGACGGGACGCTCTCCGGAATCGATACCCACCAAGGCAGCACGAGCGGACAAGTGTGGCCAGGGGTCATCCCAGGTCTCTCAGCCACCTACACATATGATGAGCTTCACCGGCCTACCACCGTCACCTACGCGGATGGTTCCGGGGCGATATTCCGTTATGACGGAGCCCCGCAGTACGACGCCCTATGCGGAACATCGTCTCCGGTCCGCGCGATTGGCCATCTCACCTCCACGGAAGATCTCGGCACGGGCGTTCGTCAAGACTTCCTCTATGACGCGATAGGCCGGCTGACCGGACGGCGGGAGATCATTCCAACATCCGCCTTCCCCAACGGCGCCTGCTTCAAGATGTCGATGTCGCTCGACGCTCTGAATCGCGCCGAGAGTCTCACCTATCCGGATGGCTCCACGGTCGGATACCTCTATGGGGCCGACGGCCGCGTGGCGTCCATCCCCGGGTATGCCTCCAACATCGCTTACAACGAGACGGGTGACCTCCGGCAGATTCGTTACGCCAACGGCCTCAGCATCTCGAACAAGTACGACCAGTGGTCCGCGCAACTCCAGAACGCCCTGGTCTGCCTAAGCTGCACGCCGGGCGCGCCCGACAATATCGTGAACTCGACCTACAGCTACACCCCCGCGGGTTACGTCAGCAAGATCACCGACCTCAATGCCTCACAGGCGATCGTCAATGAGCGCTCCTTCGGGCTCGACCAGATTTACCGTTTGACTTCGGCCAACGCGACGGCTGACGATTCGTACCACGGGCTCCAATACACCTACGATGTCCTCGGCAACATGACAGGGAAGGAAGGAGCGAACTTCACATACGGAGGATCGGTCGAGCCGCACCAGATCACGTCGACGAGCACGGGCCTGACCCTGACGTACGGATCGTTCGGAGAATTGCGATCGATGGCCGACGCCCAGGGTCGAGGGCGGGTCTTCAGTTACGACGGCGCAGGGAACCTGCGCCAACTCCAGGACAGCCTGGCCGGTCTGGACACGTTGAACACCCACAATCCCCAGGGTTTCCGCGTCAGGCGGATCGAGAGCGCAGGAGGAAGCTCGACAGAAACGGTCTTCGTCGGCGACCTGTACGAGGAAAGCGCCGGCAAATACAGGAAATACATCCCCTTGGATGGCATCCCGTTCGCGGAGGTCGACGGTCTGGCGGGCCAGGGCGACACCGCAACCCTCTTCTACAACCGCAACGAGGTGAATGGCATCGGGGTGGTGACCGATGCGCTTGGCCGCCTCGTTCAGCGCATCGAATACCGTCCATATGGAGCGATCAGCCGATCGACGACCGAGACGTCCTCGTTGTCCTTCCAATTCGCCGGCGCACGCCGCGACCCGGGGTCCGGTCTCTACGATTTCGGCGCACGCGTCTACGACCCGCAACTGGGCACATTCCTCTCGATCGATCCGGTATTCAACGACCCCCTGCAGCCGATGGACCTGAATCCTTACGCCTACGCGCGCGGGAATCCAACGTCACACTACGATGTCGGTGGTCTCGGTCCTGACGACGACTACACCCTCTCGTCTTGCTCGTCGTATGGCTGTGCGGGAAGTTACTACGGTGGGTCAGGCGGCTGGCAATGGGGTAATTCGGGATTCAGCATCGGCATCTCGATTCTTCCCGAGAACTGGGGAGTTGTCGACTTGCCCGGCGGCGGCCTCGGTGGCATACCGGCGAATTCCGCACCCCAAGGATCGCTCGGAAACTCGACCTGGCAGGCGACCTCACCCGCCAACGGCGCCTATAGCGCCTCCTTCGACCCAAACGCACTACCTGCCTTTAGTAGCCACTGGCTCCTGCGATCAACTGTCCCCGGTCAGGTGAGCTACGACAACCTGCTCACCTCGCTGAACCGAGGACAATACGGCGACGCTGCAATCAATACAGTGGCCGGCGCTCTGGACGTTGGTATCTTCATCACTACGTTACCCGAAGCAGCTGGCGCCAAGATCCTGGGGCTTGCCCGAGGCCTGCCTTCCCTTGTTGGTCTGGGAGAAAGGCAAGCCGTTAGGGCAGTCGCCGCAGAGGAAGGGTTTCACTACACCTTCAGCCGCGCTCTCACTTCAATTGAGGAGCACGGACTAATGCCCGGCTCTTATGTCACGCCGAACGGGGCTCTGAGTCCGCTTCAGGCCCAGATCGACCTTGCCTTGGCACCCAACCGGGGACTTCCTGACGCGCTGCTGCGAATCGATCTGGCTGGACTTCGAGAAGCCGGCTTCACGATTCCCGAGGTCACACAGGTTCCAAGAGCGTTCGGAATGCCTGGGGGCGGGTATGAGATGTATTTTCCGTATTCGATCCCACCTGAGTTCATCAGGGTGGTCCGGCCATGAATCTAGAAGATTTTCGCCGTCAAATGGAGTCCTTCCGCCGGGACGTAGATCGCGAAGCGACGTCACTCAAGGACCCCTATGTGGCTCTCGATCAATTGCATGGTCTCTACAGGGCGCTTAGTGCGGAGGAACGCGGGCTGGCCGATCAAGTCCTTTCTGAATGGGTCATGGCGGAAGACGAGAAATTGCGCTTCGAGGCTCTGGCCTTGATCTCCGACTTCAAGATTCGGAGCGCCGAACCAGCGCTTCGGAACCTCGCGAGGCACCTTGCCGGCAGTAAAGCCCCCAGCGCTCCATATGAATTGAAGAAGATTCATCGCATACTCGACGCCCTCGCCCAACCCTGAGCGGGCGTCCTGTGGAGCCGACAATCCGCGCGTCCGTCGCCATCTGGGGAGCCACCTCGGGCGCTCCTGATTCCGCCGTCAGGATCGAGTTCGAACGAGAGATTCGCGAGGCCCAGTAGACGGGCCGCCTTCAGTCTTGAACATGGCGTAGCATCAAGCTCAGGCAGTTGGCGGGTTCTGCGCCGTGACAATTCTGGGTGCGGACGAGGGTATGGCGGCGGTGATATAAATCTCTATTGACGTCGAGGCCCCGACTGCGTATATAAACCCCACCCCTCTTGGAGATGGATGAGAGACCGGATGAGACATCAAACCGGGCGGGAAATGCCCATCGGCCAATCACGGGGCCGATGCCTGACATCGTGAAGGGTATCCAGCGCGTGTCGACAAAGCACCGAATTGTTCTCTGCGGGCGTCGTCCTTGGCCTGCGGCGGTCATGAGCACCGCTCTCTTGCTCGGCCTGTTCGTCTCCCCGGGGCGCGCAACGACGATCCGTAACGCGGAGCTGCCCGAGATCGCCGGGGCGGCGGATGCGATCGTCCATGGCAGGGTCGAGGCGGTGCGATCGTTCTGGGAGGGGAAGCAAATCCTGACCGAAGTGACGCTGGCCGTCGACCGCGGGCTCAAGGGGCTCCGTACCGATCGCCTGACCATCGTCCAGCTGGGCGGCGTCGTGTCGGAGCCGCACCCGGCCGGCATGAGCGTCCCGGGGGCGCCGATTCATACGGTCGGGGACGAGGGGTACTACTTCCTGCGCTCGACGCCAGGCGGGCGGCACGTCATCGTCGGGCTGTCGCTCGGCCGGATCAGGGTGCTGCAGGGGCCCGAGGGCCCGTACGTCGAGTACAAGGGCAGGCGCTCCCCCGCGGATTTCGAGGAGGAGGTCCGGCGGATCCTGGCGGGACAGCCGATCGGGCCGGGCGGGGCCGCCGGAGCGAGACCATGACGATCCGGCGTCGGCCGGCCGCGCGTCGCGCCGCGGTCGGGGCTGGCGCCGCAGCGTCGCGGCGAGTCGCGGTCCTGCGCACGGGGCTGTGGATCATCGCCGCGGCCGGCGGACTTCTGATCGCCCCCGGTCTATGGCGGGAAGCGCACGCCGGCGGGAACATCGAGGACATCGTCACCATCAGCAGAACGAGCTACATCGTGGACGCCGTCTGGGACGCCGCTCACGCACTGCCGATCCGCTGGAAAATCAATGACCGGGGGGTGATTCAGAACTGCGACCAGGGGAACCCCGACTGCGTCGGAGGCATTTCTCCGATCACGCTGCAGCGGGCGGTCGACGCCATGACCTCAGCGTTCAATACCTGGCAGGCGGTTCCGACATCGCGCATCGCCTTCACCTACACCGGCACGACAGCGGTCGGCA
The DNA here is from genome assembly GCA_018606725.1 of Acidobacteriota bacterium. GTDB lineage: Bacteria > Acidobacteriota > Polarisedimenticolia > Gp22-AA2 > Gp22-AA2 > JAGYID01. The sequence goes on along the minus strand of JAGYID010000001.1, from coordinate 30,871 downwards.
CGATCGGATCCGACGGGATCAATCTGATCACCTGGGCCGACGGCGGATTGACGAACTGCCCGGACTACGTCGTCGCCACGACGCCCCACTCGTACGTGCCGGCCGACATGACCGTCTCCAGCAGCAACAGGGACCTGAACGCCGACGGCATCATCGATCTCGACCCGGCGATTTACCCCGATGGAACCCTGCTCAAGGCCGGGACGATCTACGACGCCGACGTCGCCTGGTGCCCGCTGGGCAACGACTTCGTCGACCACCCGCTCGACACCTCGACCTACACGTTCGACATCGTCGCCGTCGCCACGCATGAGCTGGGGCACTTCTTCGGCCTGTCGCACTCCTCACTGATCCAGCCGATGGCGACGATGCTGCCGTTTGTGACCAACACGGCTGCCTTCGCCGAAGATTTCCGAGTTCTGGCGACGGACGACATGGCAACGGCGTCGCGCTATTACCCGGAGACCGGGGCCGCCTCCGGCTTTGGCACCATCACCGGACAGTTGTACCTGCCGGGCGGGACCGTACCGGCCGACGGCGCCAGCATCACGGCGTTCAACGTATCGACCGGGGAGATGACGGCACAGACGTTCTCGGCGTCCCGATTCCTCAGACCACCCGCCTCCCTTCCCGCCGGAGCGTTCCGGCTCGACTGGTTGCCGCCAGGGACCTACTTCGTCGGAATCGAATTCTTCGATAGCACGACCGGCATGAACGGCGGGGGGGACGACGACTGGTGGGACAACAACCGGTACAATCTAACCATCTACAACGGCGTCTCGGGCGTCAACAGCTCGACGATCGCCAGGCCCGAATGGTACAGCAGTCCGGAAAACGGCACGGACGACCTTGCCGATCAGCTCGCCGTAACCGTGGGCCCCGGACAGACGCTCAACGTTGGAACGATCACCATCAACACCACCAGCCCGCCGGCGCCGTCGGGCGCGACCCATCTCAACCTCGGCAACGACAACTCGCTGCTGGTGACCTTCCCTACCGGGTTCACGTTTCCTTTCTTCGGCACATCCTGGGGCGGAGTTTACGCCAACGCCAACGGCAGTCTGACCTTCGGCGCCGCCTCGCCTTCGCCCAACAGCCGCAATTTTCTGGGGCCAGACGCCGCCACCGGCGGGCCCGTGCCGCCGCGCATCGCCCTGCCCCTCGTGGATCTCGACCCGAGCCTTGACAACCAGGGACAGGCCGGCGGAGCGCTCGACGTGTTCTCCCGGTTCGTGTCCGATTCTCTGGGAGACCGGATGGAGTTCATCTGGCTGGGGACGCCGATGATCGCCACCACCAAGTCGAACACCATCGTCGTTCGGCTCTTCCGGGACGGGAGAATCGAAATCAGGAACTATTTCGTCTCCGCCTGGTGGGGGGTGGAAGGGGTGTGCCCCGGCGGGAACGGCACCGAACCGAGCTTAGAGGTCGATTTCAGCAGGCAGGTTCCGTTCGCCGGAGGTGTGGGACAGGCGACTTACGAGCATTTCGCTTTCGCCCAGCCGACGAGCGCCGGCGGCAGCTACCTCCTCGGCCACGCCTTCGACCTCAACGGCGCCACCCTGTTGTTCACGCCGAATGCTCAGGGCGGATACGAAGTGAGCTCTTCGACCCTGATCGGCGGCCCTCCCCGGGAAATCCTCAACCTGCGCTTCACCGGCGACACGACGCTGCAGTGGGACGCCCGTGGGGAGGCGAACGCCTACAACGCATACCGCGGCGCCTTGGGTAGTTTCACGGACGCCGATCACGACGGCGCCGCCGACGCTTACGGCGCCTGCCTGGACGCCTCGCTCCCGACTACCATGACGAGCGACGGGTCCGTGCCCGCGACGGGAGTCGGGTATTTCTACCTCGTCAGCGGGCGCAATCCGGCCGGCGAGGGGACGCTCGGCAACGCCAGCAGCGGCGCGCCGCGGCCGAACGTCGCCGCCTGCCCCTGAGCCGCTGAGTTCACCCTCAAGGTCGGCCCACCTGCCGGCCAGGCTCGACCTCGGGAGTCGCGCGGGTCCGCTCAGGCTTGGCCGGCGCGGTCGCTCGTCCTCGCGCCGACGAACCAGTCGTCCTTGTCCTTGAACAGGACGTTGAACGACGTCAGCGACCCGTAGACCCGGGTGACGTACTGCTGCAGCTCGACCTTGTCCTCGTCGCTCAGCTTCGGGTGGGCGTTGAGCTTCTGCTCGAGGACCCGCAGGCGGTCGCGCGCCATGGTGATCTTGTGGAAGAACACGTCGAGCGGGATGACCTTCTCCTGGGCGTCGTTCTTGCCGGGCCGGATGATCAGCGTGCCGCCCTCGAAGCGCGGCGCCATCCGCACGTCGCTCAGGCTCAGGAGCTCGTCGAGCGCCTCCTTCAGGGCCCACTTCACCGCCGTCTTGTCCAGGCCAGGCTGTTCGTCGTCACTCATCGTGACCTCCTCGTAGAGACGTTACCGCGGCGTCGGTCTTGGGTCGAAGCGGCGCGGTCCTCCGGTCAGTGCGGCCCCGGTGCATCCAGCGGCAGCACGGTCAGGAGCTCCATCAGCGACCGGCCGCGGTGCACCACGGAGGCCGCGTCGCCGGTCTTCTCGCAGGTCGGATTGAACGCGACCGAGAAGCCCGAGTGCTCGAACATCGAAATGTCGCCGTCGCTGTCGCCGACGCTGATCACCTCGCGGTAGTCGACGCCGAACTGGCCGCAGAACAGATCGACCGCCTCCCCCTTGGCGCCGTGCTCGACGTTGATCTTGACCCCGCCGGTCAGCACCCCGTGGCGCGCCACCAGCCGGTTGGCGATGCCGTAGGCCAGGTCGAGCTCGTCCAGCAGCCGCTCGAGGAGGAGCGTCAGCCCGGTCGAGATCACCCCGACCAGCAGCCCGCTGCGCTGCAGCCAGGCGACGCAGTCGCGCGCCCCGGGCCGGTACGGGATGGCATCGGTGATGGCGCGCAGCCGCGACTCCTTCATCCCCTTCCAGTGCGCCGCGTCGCGCTCGCAGAACTCCCGGTAGCCGATCGTGCCGAGCCGGAACGCCTCCTGGTGGCGGGCCGCCTCGTCCTGCCACAGGCCGAGGACCTCGTGGATATGCTGCCAGACGCTCGGCACCTCGGTGAGCGTCCCGTCGAGGTCGAACAGGACGGCGCGGTAGTTCGGGGTCATTGTGAGGGGTATTGTACGTGACCGGGGCCGCGGTCCGCGGTCACAATTCCTGGTAGGCGGCCGGCACCTCGGGTTCCTTGAACACCCCCGCCTTGTAGGCTTCCGAGAAGGCGCTCACAACCCTGCGGTCGTACACCTTGTCGGACAGCTCGAACAACCGCTGGATCGCCTTGTCGAACGACATCGCCTTCTGGTACGGGCGGTTGGTGGTCATGGCGTCGAAGGCGTCCGCCACCCCGACGATGCGCGCCGCCATCGGGATCGCCTCCCCCTTCAGGCCCAGCGGGTAGCCGCTGCCGTCCCAGCGCTCGTGGTGGAAGCGCAGCCCCGGGATGATGTCCTTCATCAGCTTGATCTTGGACAGCATCTGCGCCCCCTTCTCGGGATGCTGCTTCATGACGGTGTATTCCTCCTCGGTCAGGGTCGACGGCTTGCGCAGGATCTTGTCCTCGATGCCGATCTTGCCGATGTCATGAAACAGCGACGAGATGGTGACGTGCAGGATATCGCGCTTGCTGAGACCCAGCTGCTTGGCCAGGATGACGGCGTACCGGCTCACCCGGTCGGAATGGCCGCGGGTGTAGGGGTCCTTCTCGTCGATCGCCGCCGCCAGGGAGCGCACCGTTCCCATGAACAGCTCGTGGTTCTGCACCGCCGCCTCGCGCAGCCGGTCGATGTGCAGCTTGAGCTGGTCGGCCATGGCGTTGAAGGTGTCGGCCAGGAGCCCCAGCTCGTTGCGGCTCTTCACGCGGACCCGGTGATCGAATTCGCTGCGCGAGAACGCCTCGGCGCCCGCCACCAGGGTGTCGATCGGCCGCGTGACGTTCGCCGCCAGGACGTAGGCCAGCACCAGCGCCAGCACCATCGCCGCGCTGGCCCAGATCCACGCCGTCTGGATCATCTGGTTGACCATGGCGTACGCCTGCTTCTTCTCGAGCTGCGCGAAGATCCCCCAGCCCTGATCGGTGGTGTCGAACGAGGCGATGTATTCGACCGGCACTCCGTCGACCTTGAGGGTGAATTCCGAGGTGACCGCCGAGTAGCCGTGCGAGTTCCGGAATTCCTGCACCACATCGAAGGTATCCGGAGGATGTCTCTTCAGGAAGCCGTCTTCGTCCTGGGCCGCGAACAGCCGTCCCTGGCGATCGAGGGCGTAGATCAGGTAGCTGCTCCGGCGCCCGCCGACGACCGGGTCCCAGAAAGCGGCGACGTCGACGACGCCCGTCAGCGCTGCGACCGGCCCGCCCTCCGGCCCCACCGGCACGGTCACGACCAGCACCGAGCGCCGCGCATCGTCCCCCGGCAGCGGCACCGGGTCGCTCGCCGCCGCCTTTCCCCCGAGGGCGGCGCGGACGCCGTCCCGGATCGCCGCGTTGACCAGGTCGCGCGGAAAACCGGGCTGCGCCGCTTCGACCGGTGCGCCGGCCCGCGGCGTGTACCGGACCATCAGGAGGTCGGACCCGAGGAACTTGTCGAACAGGCCGCGTTCCACCGGCACCGTCCCGGCGCCGGCGCGCGGCTGCGCCGCGATCGCCTCCGCCAGGCGCACCAGCTGCTGCCGCTCGCTCTCGATGGCCGCGTTGAGCTGCCGCACCACGGAGGAGGCGACCGTGAGCTGCGCCTCCTGCTGCGACGTGACCAGCGCCTCGCGGCTGAAGCCGATCAACTTGTAGGCGGAGGTGGCGAGGGGCGCGAGACCGGTGAAGGCGAGCACCAGCAGGAAGGCGTAGACGATCTTGTGCTTCGGCTTGCCCGGCGCGGCGGCGTTCTGATGGGGGCTGGTGTTGGCGTTCATCGCGTGGCCGGGTTCACCTGCCTGGAAGACGCGCGCCGGTTGAGCGCGAGGACAGACCTCGCCGCGGGGGGAATATAGTGACCGGACCGGAGAGAGTCAACGCCGGCAGGCGCCTCAGCGATCCCGGGGCACCGCCATCATCCGCTCGAGGGCGCGGCGCGCCAGGGCGGCGTCCTCCGGGTCGACGGTGATCTCGAAGACATCCTCGACCAGGGCACGCCGCACCATGCCGAGGTCGATCGCCTTCATGTAGGGGCAGTGCAGGCGGCAGCCGATGCAGCCGTCGGCCGGGATGAAGGTGCGGTCCGGGTAGCGGGTCTTCAGCTGGTGGATCAGGGCCCACTCGGTGGCGATCAGGAAGGTGCGCGCCTCGGGATGCCGCCCGACCGCCGCGATCATGCCGGAGGTCGAGCACACCTCGTCGGCGATCGCCAGGATGTCCTCGCGGCACTCCGGGTGGGCGATGATCACCGCGTCCGGGTGCTCCGCCCTGGTCTTCTCGACGCTGGCGCCGCGCAGGACATCGTGCGTCGGGCAGGCGCCGTCGTAGACGACGATCTCCTTCTCCGGCACCTGCTTGGCCACCCAGTTGCCGAGGTTGCGATCCGGGGTGAACAGGATTTTGTCGGTCGGCAGGCTGCGCACCACCGACACCGCGTTGGCCGACGTGCAGCAGATGTCGGACAGGGCCTTCACCTCTGCGCTGCTGTTGATGTAGGTCACCACCGCGTGGTCCGGGTAGCGGGCCTTCCATTGCAGCAGGGACTCCGGGGTGATCGAATCGGCGAGGGCGCAGCCGGCGGACAGGTTCGGCAGCAGCACCCGCTTCCCCGGGTTGAGGATGCTGGCCGATTCGGCCATGAAGTGCACGCCGCAGAACACGATGACGTCGGCCGTCGTCTTGCGGGCCTCCAGCGCCAGCCCGAGCGAGTCGCCGACGAAATCCGCCGCCTCCTGGACCTCCGGCAGCTGGTAGTTGTGCGCCAGCAGGATGGCGTTCCTGGCCCGGGCCAGGTCGTGGATCTCGCGGATGGCGCGGGCCGCGGCCTGCGGCTCGACCCGCCAGTGCGCCGGCACCGAGTCGCGGTCGGCGGCGATGCGCGTGGCCAGCTCGTCGACGAGCGTCTCGGCGCTCACGTGGCTTTCTCCAGCACCCGCGCGCCGCGCTCCGGCCGCACGGCGCGCGTGCCGGCGGGGAAGATCCTCCAGAACTCCTTCCTGATCAGGCTGGTGATGGTGCCGCTCTTGGAGAACCCGTGGTAGCGGGCCAGCGCGTCCAGCATCTCGAGATCCTGTTCGGTGGCGGTGAAGCTGCGAATCTTCTTGTGCGCCGTCATGCGCGCGCTCCTTATATAAATCTTATATACAGTTTCAATATCATGCTACTTTCCGGACGTCCTCGCGTCAAGTCCCCCGCCCGGACGATCTATGCTTGGGGCCGATCGGCGCGCCGGGATTCCACCCGGGCAGCGCCGGCGGGCGGTGTCGGGGAGCCATCATGACGGTCGGCATGCGTGCGGCGGTGCTCGGGCTCGGCTTGATGACCGCAGCGGCTGCGCCGCCCGCCCCGGCGGCCGGGACCGCGCCCGGCGGCGCGCCGGCTCCGTCGATGGAGGGCGGCTCCTGGCGGAGTTTCGAGCCCGGCCTCGACTGGGGAGAATTTCCATCGCCCCGCCCGTCCGATCGCGGCGACTCCATGATCCGGGCGCTGCGGATCGACCCGGCCCGCTTCGCGCTGCGCCTGATGAACGCCTCGGCGCCGGCTCAGGGGCGCCGCCTCACCGCCCGCCAGTGGTCCGCCCGCGGCGGCCTGGTGGCGGCCATCAACGCCAGCATGTACCAGACCGATCTGCGCCGGAGCGTCTCCCTGATGCGGACGCCGGGGCACGTCAATAATTCCCATCTTTCCAGGGACCGTGCCGTCCTGGCGTTCGACCCCCTCGAGCCGCGCCTGCCGGCGGTCGCCCTGCTCGATCGCGACTGCGACGACTTCGAGTCGCTCCGCGGCCGCTACGCCACGCTGGTTCAGAGCATCCGGATGATCTCCTGCCGGGGCGCCAATGTCTGGCGCCAGCAGCCGCGGCGCTGGAGCGCCGCCGCCATCGGTCTCGACGCCCGGGGGCGGATCCTGTTCCTGCACGCCAGGTCCCCCTGGAGCACGCACGATCTCATCGACATCCTGCTGGCGCTGCCGCTGTCGCTGACCCGGGCGATGTACGTCGAGGGGGGACCGGAGGCGCAGCTGTATGTCCGGAGCGGCGGCGAGGAGCACGAGTGGGTCGGCGGTTTCGAGAACGGTTCGGGCGGCGCCGACGACAACCAGGTCGCCTGGCCGGTCCCGAACGTGGTGGGCGTCGTACGCCGCGGCCCGGCGGAGTGAACGCGGCCAGGATCGATTCCTAGGATCTGTCCCCCTGCCTCCGGCCGGGGTCGGCCGCATCGCCGGGCGCGCCGCCTGCAGGCGTCCCCGCTCCGGCACCGCCGCCGTCCACCGGCGCGGCCGCGCCGCCGGTCGCGGGCGCGATGGCGCCGCCCAGACGCAATGGCGGCATGGCGACGTCCGAGGGCGCCACGAACCCGGCGGGCACATCGACGTCGGGCGGCAGCGCGCCGGCCGCCACCGGCGCCGCGAAGCCCGGCGGGGCTGCGGGCGCCTGCGCCGGGGCGCCGAGCAGGTCGGCCTCCATGACGCCGCTCGACTGCAGGACGCGGATGAAGGCGTCGACGCAGTCGGGGCAGAACTGGCTGCCGGACATCTTCTTCATCTCCAGCATGGCGAACTCGAGCGGCAGGCCGACCCGGTAGGGACGGGTCGAGGTCATGGCGTCGAAGGCGTCGGCCAGGGTTACGATGCGCGCCTCCAGAGGGATGCCCTTGCCCTTGAGCCGGTCGGGATAGCCGCTCCCGTCGTACATCTCGTGGTGGTGCTTGATGCCGGCGAGATGCTTCTCGAAGGTCTTCACCGGCGCGAGGATCTGGGCCCCGACGACCGGATGGGACTTGATCGCCTCGCGCTCCTCGGGCGTCAGGTTCGCCGGCTTGTTGAGGATCTTGTCCAGCATGCCGATCTTGCCGATGTCGTGCAGGAGCGCCACCTGCCCGACGGTGTCGACCTCCTCCTTGGGCAGGCCGAGGCCGCGGGCGATGAGCCGCGCGAAGCGCGCCACCCGCTGCGAGTGGCCCGAGGTGTAGCGGTCCTTGGCCTCCAGGGCGACCGCCAGCGACTCGACCGTCTGGATGTAGGAGCTCTCCAGGTCGTGCCGCGCCTGCTGCAGATCGCTCATGGCGACGGTGAGCTGCTCGTTGCGCGTCTTGAGATCAACGAGCAGCCTCTCGTTCATGCGCTTCATTTCGCGCTGGCGCAGCAGCGTGGTGACGGTGAACTTGACGTCCTCGGCATCCCACGGCATCGGGATGTACTTGTCGAGGCCGGCGTTGTTGAAGGCGTAGATCGCCTCGTCGAGGCTGGGCCGGTCGGAGAGCAGGATCTTGATGACGCCCGGGAACTGGCTGCTGACGATCTCCAGGAAGCGGCCGCCGGGAATCCCGGGGATCCGCTGCGCGGCGATGACCATCTCGATCGAGCGGCCGGCCTCGCGCAGCGTGTAGAGGACGCCCAACGCCTCCTCGGCCGCCGAGGCACCGATCACCTCGATCTCCGGCGGGCAGACCGCGGCGATTCTCTCTCTCAGCAGGGCGCGGGCCTGCGGGTCCTGCTCGACGAGGACCATGGCGGGACGGTTCACAGCTCTCCTCGACGGACGATACCGGGTCGGCGGCGCGGCGCGCCGCGCGAGATCTCCCGGACTCTCACGGCCAATATGAGTTGCGGGGCGGGGCGGGACAAGGCGGGGCGCGCCAGTCACCAAACCGTGACCCGCCGCGAGCCGGCGTCCGCGGCCGTGTCCATTGCCTGGACAGGAAACCCCACGCTATACTCCGCCGCCATGGATGGTCTTTACGGCCTGCTGCTGTCGCTCGCCTGGGCCGTGGTCCTCCCTTACCAGTTCGTGATCGCGTGTCTCGGGGGGGCGCCCGTCCGGCTGCGGGAGCGTCGCGGCTTCATGCGGGGCGATGACGGGCCGGGCCCCGGCTGCCTGTGGATTCACGCCGTGTCGGTGGGCGAGGTCCGCCTCGCCCGGCTCCTCCTCGGCCGCCTGCGGCGCGACCTGCCGGGCCTGCGGGCCCATCTGACCACCGCGACCGCCACGGGCCGCGCCCTCGCTCTGGGTCCCGCCGCCGATCCGACCGCCCCCGACGCGGTGTCGCAATTCCCGTTCGATCTCCCCGGCCCGATCGGCCGCCTGCTCGACCGGTTGCGCCCGCGCGCGGTGGTGGTCGTCGAGACCGAAATCTGGCCGAACCTCCTCCGGTTGTGCGAGGCACGCGCCATCCCGGTCGCCCTGGTCAACGGACGGATCTCGCCCCGCTCCTTCCGCTCCTACCGGCTGGTGCGGCCGCTGCTGCGGCGGGCGCTGCGGCGGCTGTCGCTGCTGGCGATGCAGAGCGAGGACGACGCCGGCCGCATCCGGGCGCTCGGCGCCGAACCCGGCCGCATCCGGATGACCGGCAATCTCAAGTACGACCTGCCGGCACCGGCGATCACCCGGGAGGAGGCGCGGCATCGGTTGTCGCTGCCGGCCGGCGTCCCGCTGTTCGTCGCCGGCAGCACCGCGCCGGGCGAAGAGACGCCCGTGGCGCTCGCATTCGCGACCATCCGCGGGCGTTTCCCGTCCGCCCGGCTCATCGTGGCGCCGCGCCACCCGGAGCGTTTTGCGGAGGCGGCGGCCATCCTCGCGGCCGCCGGGCTGCGGGTGACGCTCTGGTCGGAGCGCGGCGACGCGACCGCCGGCTGGGACTGCCTGCTGGTCGACCGCCTGGGCATCCTGCCGTCGATCTATGCCGCCTGCGACGTGGCGTTCGTCGGCGGCAGCCTGGTGCGCCGCGGCGGGCAGAACATGCTCGAGCCGGCGGCGCTGGGAGTGCCGGTCCTGTACGGTCCGCGCACCGAGAACTTCCGCGCCGCCGCCGGCAGTCTCGCCGCCGCCGGCGGCGGTTTCGTCGTGCACGATGGCCGGCAGATGGGCGAAGCGGCGGTCGGGCTCCTGGTCGATCCGGCGCGTCATGCCGCCGCCGCCGCGGCCGGGCGTCGCGTCGTCGCCGCCAGCCGCGGGGCCCTCGATCGGACCGCCGCCCTGCTCGCGCCGCTCCTCGCCGCGCCTGCCGCCGGCGACCCCGGCGTGGCCGCAACCGCGGCCCCGGGGGGCGGCCGGGACCGCAGCGACGGCGTCGGACAGCGGGCATGAGTCTCCGCGCGCTGCCGACCGGCCGGACCGCAGGCACCCTCCTCTGGCTGCCGGGCCTCCTCTATCGCGGCGCCGTCGGCGCCCGCAATGCCCTCTACGACCGCGGCTGGCTGGCGGCGCGGGCCCTGCCCTGCCGGGTGATCAGCATCGGCAATCTCACGGTCGGCGGCACCGGCAAGACGCCGGTGACCGCCTCGCTCGCCATGCTCCTGCGCGATGCCGGTTACCGGGTCGGCGTCGTCAGCCGCGGCTATCGTCGCGCCGGCGGACCGGCGCCCCTGCTGGTGTCGGACGGCCGGACCATCCTGGCCGATTCCGCCGCCGCCGGCGACGAGCCGTTCCTGATCGCGCGCGATAATCCCTCGGTGCCGGTCGCGGTCGGCGCCGACCGCGTCGGCGCGGCCCGTCATCTCCTCGGGCTCGCCGATCTCGAGGTGATCCTCCTCGACGACGGCTTCCAGCACCGCCGCCTGGCGCGCGACATCGATCTGCTCCTCGTGGACGGGCGGGACCCGTGGGGCGATGGTAGAATGCTGCCCCGCGGGCCCCTGCGAGAGCCGCTGTCCGCGGTCGCCAGGGCCGACGCGTTCCTCGTGACCCGCTCGGAGGGGCGCGTGCCGGTGGCCCTGGCCGACGCCATGCGGCGCCACAATCCCGATGCCGCGGTGATCCACTGCCGGCTCGTGCCGCGGGGTTTCGCGCGCTTTGACGGTGAATCGATCGGGCCGCGGGCGCTGCGCGGCTTCGCCGCTTTCGCGTTCAGCGGCATCGCCCGGCCGGAGCGGTTCGAGGACGATCTGATGACGTGCGGTGTCCGCCTGCTCGGCAGCCGGCGCTTCCCGGATCATCACCGGTTCACGCGGCGCGATCTCGAGGAGATCGCCGCGGCCGCGCGCGCCAGCCGCGCCGAGCTCTTGGTCACGACGGAGAAGGATCTGGTGAGAATCGCTGCGCCGCCCGACGCCGGTCTGCCGCTCTATGCCCTGGCGCTGGGCGTCGACTCCCCCGGCCCGCAGGGGCTCGGCCCCTGGGTCCTGGACCACCTCGAGGCACTGCGCCGCGGCGGAGCGGCGGCCGGGAGCGGCCGATCGCGCCGGCGACCGGCGGGACGCCCGTGAGCCGGCCGGCGACCCTGCTGCACTGGCCGGGGGCCCTCCTGACGCGCGCTGCCATGGCGACCCTGGCCCTGCTGCCCCGCCGCCTCGGTCACGCCGCCGGCCGCGGCGCCGGGCTGGCCTTCTACCTCCTGAGCCCGCGCCACCGCCGGGCGGCGCACGCCAACGTGCGGCGCGCCTTCGGCGACCGGCTGGATGCGGCGGCGCAGCGGCGCCTGGTGCGCGACTCGTTCCGCCACGTCGGCTGGATGGTGGCCGATGCCGTCTACTTCCCGCGCTATGCCGGCGCCCCGCTCGACCGCGTCGCCGTCTACGAGGGGGAGGAGCACCTGCGCGCCGCGGCCCGCGAGGGCAAGGGCGTGCTGGTCTTCTCCGGCCACTATGGTCACTGGGAGATGATCGCGCTGCTGCAATCGCGTCTTGGCGTGCCGATGTCGATGATCGTCCGGCCGCTCGATAATGTGCCGTTGAACCGCGACCTCGCCCGTCTCCGGGGTCTCACCGGCAACACCCTCATCGAGAAGCGCAACGCGGCGCGCGGCGTGCTGCGCGCCCTGCGGGAGGGGCGCGCCGTGGCCATCCTGATCGACCAGAATGTCCGCGGCGAGGGCGGCATCTTCGTCGATTTCTTCGGGGCGCCGGCTTCGACGACCCCGGCGCTGGCGATCTACGCCTTCAAGACCGGCGCGCCGATCGTGCCGGTGTTCTCCAGGCCGCTGCCGGACGGCCGGCTGCTGATCTCCTACCGGCCGGTGATCCACGCGGTCCGGCGCGGCGCGCTTCAAGATGACATCGAGCGCCTGACCCGCGACTGCACGACGATTCCCAAGCGCCGCGGGGCGCGGCGGCGGGCGGCGAGGACCGCGGACCGGCCGGGGCGGCGGCGCCGGACCGGGCCCGGGCGGCGATGCGGCCATGACGCGACCCGCGGTCTTCCTCGACCGGGACGGGACCATCTGCGAAGAGGTCGGGTACGTCAACCACCTGTCACGCTCGCGCGTCATGCCGCACAGCTTCGAAGCGATCCGACTGCTCAACCGGGCCGGCTGGCTGGCGATCGTCACCACCAACCAGGCGGGGGTGGCGCGCGGCTACTTCGAGGAGTCGCTGGTGCACGAGGTGCACGCCCGACTGCATCAACTCGCCCGGGAGGCCGGCGCCCGGCTCGACGCCATCTACTTCTGCCCGCACCACCCGACCGAGGGCCGACCCCCCTGGCGCGCCGACTGCGACTGCCGCAAGCCTCGTCCCGGGATGATCCAGCGCGCCGTCCGCGAGCACGATGTCGACCTAGGCCGCTCCTACGTCGTCGGCGACAGCGCCGTCGACATCGAGGCCGGGGCGAATGCCGGCATTCCCGCGGTGCTCGTCCTGACCGGCTATGGCCGGGGGCTGGTGGAGCACCAGCCCGGGCGCCTCCGCGTCCCCCCGGCGCACACGGCCGCCGACCTCCTCGAGGCGGTGCGCTTCATCCTGGCGAAGGAGGGAGCATGACGACGGCGCGTCCGACGCGCGACGACCTGCTGCGGTGCATCGAACGGATGGCCGGGACGCCGGTGCTGGTCGCCGCCGATCTCGTCCTCGACGAGTTCGAGTACGGCACAATCGAACGGGTGTCGCGCGAGGCGCCGGTGCTGATCCTGCGCCATGAACGCACCGACCGGCTGCCGGGCGGCGGCGCCAACGCCGCGGCGAATTTGCGGTCGCTCGACGGCGCGCCGCGCGTCATCGGCCGCGTCGGGCGCGACGACGCCGGCGAGTCACTGCTGCGGCTCCTGGCGGACTGGCAGATTGACGTGACCGGGGTCTGGCGCGACCCCGACTATGTCACCCCGGTGAAGCGGCGCACGCTGGCCGGCAGCGCCCATTCGCTCCGGCAGCAGGTCGTCAGGATGGACCGCGGCGGCGGTCCGCCGGTGAAGCGCGGCCACGACCTTCTCATGAAGACGTCCGCGGCCGCCGCCACCGCAGTGCGCGGCGCCCTCATCTCCGACTACGCGCTGGGATTGTTCCATGCCGACACGATCGGGCCGCTGCTCGAAGCCCTGCGGCCGGCACGGACGCCGGTGTTCGTCGATTCGCGCTCGCAGCTCCGGCTGTTCCGCGGCGCCACCGCCGCAACGCCGAATCTCCAGGAGGCGGAGGCCTGCCTCGGCCGCCCCGTGGGCGACGACCTGCAGCTGCTGGCGATGGCCGGCGCCGCCCTGCGGGACGAGATCGGGGCGCGGACCCTGATGGTGACGCGCGGCAGCCATGGGATGTCGCTGTTCGACGAGGACCGGCCGCCGGTGCACATCCCGGTGTACGGGACCGACGAGGTCGCCGACGTGACCGGCGCCGGCGATACCGTCATCGCGGTCTTCACGCTCGCCAGCCTGTCGGGGTCGACGGCGCTCGAGGCGGCGCTGCTGGCGAACTACGCCGGCGGCATCGTCGTCATGAAGCGCGGCACCGCGACCGTCAGCCGCGACGAGCTGCGCCGGGCCGTTCGCGACGATGCGGCGTTCGACGCCCGCCTCGAGCCGCGGCACTGTGGGTGACCGCCGGCCCGGCGCCTCGGCGCGGGTGCTGAGGCTGCCGGTCCTGCTGCGGCGCGTGGCGCGCCTGCGGCGCCGCCGACCCCGACCGCGCATCGTGCTGGCCAACGGGTTGTTCGATCTCCTGCACGTCGGTCATCTGAGATATCTGCGGGCGGCCCGGACGCTGGGTGACTTCCTGGTGGTGGCGGTCAACGATGATCGCTCGGCGCGGGCGTTGCGCGGGGCGGGGCGGCCGGTGGCGCCCGCCCTCGATCGCAGCCGCCTGGTGGCGGCCGTCGACGGGGTCGACGCGGTCGTTCTGTTCGGCGGGCGGACCGTCTCCGCGATCCTCACCCGGCTGAGGCCGGACATCCACTGCAAGGGGACCGACTACACGCCGGCGACGGTGCCCGAATCCCGGCTCGTCCGCTCCTGGGCCGGGCAGGTGCGCATCGCCGGGGACCCGAAGCGCCACGCCAGCAGCGATCTGATCGCCCGCATCAACCGGCGCTTCGGACGGCGGTCGAATCCGCGACCCGCAGGTTCCATGCGCGCGGTCCGGTTAATGACCCGGACAGACTCCTAGTCGTCCTTCTTCTTCCGGCCGGGCTTCGGCTCACCCTTGGGCTCGTCGGGCTCGGCGTCGTCCTGCTCCGGAGCGCCGCCGCCCGCCGCGTCCTCTGCGGCGGCTGCTTCGGCTTCCGCCTTGGCCCTGGCCGCCGCCTTGCGCTCCCGGCGCGTCTGCTTCTCATCCTTCTGCTTCTTGAACACCGGCTCCGATCCGACCAGCTCGACGATCGCCATGTCGGCGCCGTCGCCGTTGCGCGGTCCGAGCTTGAGCGTGCGCGTGTAACCGCCGGGCCGGGAGGCGAAACGCGGCGCCAGGGTGCCGAACAGCTTCTTGACGACCTCCTTGTCGGTGATGTGGCGCAGCACCTGCCGCCGGGCGTGGAGGTCATCGCGCCTCGCGATTGTGATCAGCCGCTCGGCGAACGGCCGCATCTCCTTCGCCTTCGGCAGGGTGGTGCGCAGCCGCTCGTGCCGGAACAGCGACGTGGTGAGGTTGCGCAGCAGCGCCATCCGGTGCGACGAGGTGCGGCCGAGCTTGCGCAGGCCGACGTTGTGTCTCATGACGACCTACTCCTCCCGCGGCTTGAGGATGTGGTCGACCTTCATCCCCAGCGACAGCCCCATCTCGGCCAGGAGCTCCTTGATCTCGTTCAGGGACTTGCGGCCGAAATTCTTGGTCTTGAGCATCTCCGCCTCGGTGCGCTGCACCAGGTCGGCGATGGTCTTGATGTCGGCGTTCTTCAGGCAGTTGTACGAGCGCACCGACAGCTCCAGCTCCTCGATCGAGCGCATCAGGTTCTCGCGCATCCGATCCTTCTCGCGATCGACCTCCTCCTCGTCCAGCTCCGGCACTTCCTCGAAGTTGATGAAGATGGACAGATGGTCCTTGAGGAGCTTGCTCGCCAGGCCCACGGCGCTCTGCGGGTGCAGCGCCCCGTTGGTCCACACTTCGATGACCAGCTTGTCATAGTCGGTCGTCTGGCCGAGACGCGCGTCCTCGACCACGTAGTTGACCTTCCGGACCGGCGAGTGGACCGAATCGATCGGGATGAAGCCGATCGACAGGTCGGTGTCGAAGTTGCGGTCGGCCGGCACGTAGCCCCGCCCCGGCTTGACGCGCATCTCGATGTTGAGCCGCCCTTCCTCGGTCAGGGTCGCGATGTGGACCTCGGGGTTGAGGATCTCGACGTTCGGGTTGCTCTCGATGTGCCCCGCCTTGACCTCGCCCGCGCCCTCCGCCTTCAGGAAGATGGTCTCGGGATGGCTGACGTTCATCTTGATCGGGATCTGCTTCAGGTTGAGGATCAGGTCGATGGTGTCCTCGACGACGCCCGGGACCGAGGTGAACTCGTGCAGCACCCCCTCGATCTTGACCGCCGTGATCGCCGCCCCTTCGATCGACGACAGGAGAACCCGCCGCAGGGCGTTGCCGATGGTCGTGCCAAAGCCCCGCTCGAACGGCTGGGCCCAGAACTTGCCGTACGTCGGGGTGAGCGACTCCAGGTCGCACTCGAGGCGCTTCGGCCTCTGGAATCCTTTCCACAGCATTTCGACGCTCCTCCTCGAATCCCCCGATGCGGGCGATCCGCTGGGTTGATTACTTGCTGTACAGCTCGACGATCAACTGCTCCTGGATCGGCATGGTGATGTCCTCGCGGCGCGGCAGCGCCACGATGGTGCCACGCGCCTGGTCCGACTCGAGCGACAGCCAGGCCGGGATGCCGCGCCCGCGGCCCGCCGCCATGGCCGCCACGACGGCCTCGTTCTTGGCCATCTTCGGCTTCAGGCTCACCACCTGCCCCGGCTTCACCTGGTACGACGGGATGTCGACCTTGCGGCCGCCCACCAGCACGTGGCCGTGCGCGATGGCCTGGCGCGCCTGGGCGCGCGACGAGGCGAACCCCAGCCGGTAGACGATGTTGTCCAGCCGGCGCTCCAGGCTGATCAGCAGCAGCTCGCCGGTGACGCCCTTGCGACGGCTGGCCTCTTCGAAGGTCCGGTGGAACTGGCCCTCGAGCAGCCCGTAGAGCCGCTTGACCTTCTGCTTCTCGCGGAGCTGCACGCCGTACCCCTGGATCTTGGTGCGCCGCTTGCCGTGCTGCCCGGGAGCAAAGTTGCGCTTCTCGATGGCGCACTTCTCCGTATAGCAGCGGTTCCCCTTCAGGAACAGCTTCAGCCCTTCACGGCGGCACAACCTGCAAACCGCGTCTCTCTGCCTCGCCACAACCACCCTCCTTCGTGTTCCCCGCCCGGGCGGCCCGGACCCCCCGGGCCTCCCGTCAGACTCGCCGACGCTTCGGCGGACGGCAGCCGTTGTGCGGAATCGGCGTGACGTCCTTGATCGCCTTCACTTCCATCCCGATCGCCTGCAGGGCGCGGATGGACGACTCGCGCCCCGCTCCCGGCCCCGTCACCCGCACCTCCACCTGGCGCACGCCGTGCTCGCGCGCCGCGTTGCCCGCCGCCTGGGCGGCGAGCTGGGCGGCGAACGGCGTCCCCTTGCGGGACCCCTTGAAACCGACGCAGCCGGCCGACGACCACGACAGGACATTGCCGGTCTGGTCGGTGATGGTGATCACCGTGTTGTTGAACGAAGCGTGCACGTTGGCGATGGCGAACGGGATGTTCTTCTTCTCCTTCTTCTTCCCGGGAGCCTTCTTCCCGGTCGCTTCCACCTCGCCGGCGGCGCCCTCCTTCGGGGCCGCCCCCTTGGCGGCCTTCGCCGGCTTCTCCGCCTTCGGAGCCGCCTCCCCGGCCGCCTCGTCCTTGCTGTCCTTCTCCTCAGCCATGCTCTCCTCGCCCTTTCACCGCGCCCCGGGGGCGCGCGTCATCAGCCCTTCTTGCCGGCCGGGGCCTTCTTCTTGCCCGCGACCGTCTTGCGCGGGCCCTTTCGGGTGCGCGCGTTGGTGTGGGTCCGCTGGCCGCGCACCGGCAGGTTGCGCCGGTGCCGCATGCCGCGGTAGCAGCCGATGTCGATCAGCCGCTTGACGTCCATCTGCATGTTCTTGCGCAGATCGCCCTCGACCTGGCCCTCTTCCTGGATGACGTCGCGGATGCGACGCACTTCGTCCTCGGCAAGGTCCTTGACTTTGATTTCGTTCTTGACGCCGGCCTTCGACAGGATCCGGCTGCTGCGTGTCCGGCCGATCCCGAAGATGTAGGTCAGCGCGATTTCAATCCGCTTGTTCTGCGGCAGGTCGATGCCTGCGATCCGGGCCAAAGCGCTCCTCCTACCCCTGGCGCTGCTTGTGCTTGGGGTTCTCGCAGAGGACCCGGACGACCCCGGCCCTCTTGATGACTTTGCACTTGTCGCAAATCCTCTTGACCGATGCCCTGACTTTCATCTCATCTCCCCGCGCCCGGCGCGGCTCGACGCGTTCCCGCCCGGCCCCGCCTCACTTGAAGCGGTAGACGATGCGGCCGCGCGACAGATCGTACGGCGACAGCTCCACCAGCACCCGGTCGCCCGTCAGGATGCGGATGAAGTTCTTCCGCATCTTCCCCGAAATGTGCGCCAGCACCTGGTGCTTGTTGTCCAGCTCCACCCGGAACATGGCATTCGGCAGGGGCTCCACCACCACCGCCTCCACCTGAATCGCCTCTTCCTTCGACACGAAGACTCCTCCGCCCGTCTTACAGCCCCGCCACGTCACCCCCGAGGATCAGGGGCCCGTTCTCGGTGATGGCGATCGAGCGCTCGAAATGCGCCGACAGCGACCCGTCGATGGTCGACGCGGTCCAACCGTCGGAATGGATCCGCACGTCCGGCCGTCCGATGTTGACCATCGGCTCGATCGCCAGCGCCATCCCCTCTTTCAGCAGCGGGCCGTTCCCCGGCGCGCCGTAGTTCGGCACCTGCGGGTCCTCGTGGAGCGCCGTCCCGATGCCGTGGCCGACGAACTCCCGTACCACCGAGAACCCCTGCGCCTCGACGTGCCGCTGGATCGCCGCCCCGACGTCCGACAGGCGCCGTCCGGCCCGCGCCTCGGCGATGCCCCGGTGCAGCGCTTCGCGCGTCACCCGCATCAGAGTCCCAGCCTCGTCGCTGACCCGGCCCACCGGCACGGTCACGGCGGCATCGCCGTAGTATCCGTCCAGGACCACCCCGAAATCGAGCCCGATGATGTCCCCCTCCTGCAGCACCTTCTTCGGCGACGGGATGCCGTGCACCACCTCCTCGTTGACCGAGGTGCACAGCACGCACGGGTAGCCGCGATACCCCTTGAAGGCCGGCTTGGCGCCGGCCTCGCGGCACAGCCGTCCGGCCTCGCGGTCCAGATCCATCGTGGTGATGCCCGGCTCCACCCGCGCAGCGAGCGACGCCAGGACCTGCGCCACAATCCGGTTGGCGCGATCCATGGTCTCGATCTCTTCCCGCGACTTGTAAATGATCATCTCCCTCACTCGCTCAATCCCGCATCGATCCGCGCCAGCACCTCTGCCGGCGCGCCGTGCCCGTCGATCGTCAGCAGCAGGCCGTCCCGCCGGTACAGCTCGATCAGCGGCGCGGTCCGCGCGCGGTAGATCTGCAGCCGCTCGGCCACCGCTTCCGTGGCGTCATCGGCCCGCTGCCGCAGCGCCCCGCCGCAGGCGTCGCACTGCCCGTCCCGCCGCGGCCGGCTGAACCGCACGTGGTACGTCGCCCCGCACGAGCCGCACACCCGTCGGCCCGACAGCCGGTCGACGATCTCCGGCTCCGGGACCTCGATGTTGATCACCCGGTCCAGCCGCTGGCCGCGCCGCGTCAGCAGCGCGTCCAGGTACTCCGCCTGCACCAGGGTCCTGGGAAACCCGTCCAGGAGGAAGCCGTCCCGCGCATCCGGCCGGGCCAGCCGCTCCTCCATGATCTCGTCAATCACCGGATCCGGCACCAGGTCGCCGCGCTCGACGATCGCCCGGACCTTCTGGCCCAGGGGCGAGCCGTCGGCCATCGCCGCCCGCAGCATGTCGCCGGTGGCGATGTGCGGCAACCCGTACCGGACGCGGATCTCCGCAGCCTGCGTCCCCTTTCCGACCCCCGGTGCGCCCAGGAGGACCAGCCTGAGCCCCCGCCGCCGCGCCGACTCCCGCATGCCATCATCCACGCCGGCCGCGGATGCGCGCGCCCTTCAGGAACCCGTCATAGTGCCGCATGATCAGCTGCGACTCGACCTGCTGGATCGTGTCCATCGCGACGCCGACGACGATCAGCAGCGATGTCCCTCCGAAGAAGAATTTCAGGCCCATCCCCTGCGTCAGGAACTGCGGCAGGTACCGATCGAGGGTCGGCCCGATCGCCGGCAGAGCCTGAACCTTAAGCCCGCTGATGAGAATCTGCGGCAGCAGCGCGATGAGGCCAAGATACAGCGCCCCCACGAACGTCAGGCGGGTCAGGATCGAGTCGAGGAACTCGGCGGTCCGCCGCCCCGGCCGGATGCCGGGGATGAAGCCGCCGTACTTCTTCATGTTGTCCGCCACGTCCATCGGGTTGAAGATGATCGAAATGTAGAAATAGCAGAAGAACACGATCGACAGCAGGTAGAGAAGATTGTGCAGCGGCATCGTGTAATCGAGCTGCCGGTAGATGTTCGCCAGGATCGGTTTGTCCTGCACCCCCATCCACTGCATCAGCGTCAGCGGGAATGCCAGCACCGAGGAGGCGAAGATGACCGGGATGACGCCGCCGGTGTTGAGCCGCAGCGGCATGTGCGTCTGCATGCCGCCGTACATCCGGCGGCCGACGACCCGGCGGGCGTACTGGACCGGGATCTTCCGCTGCGCGCGCTCGACCCAGACGATGACGCCGATAACCCCCGCCATCAGGGCGAGCAGGATGGCCAGGCTGATCACCCCCAGGTTGCCCGTGGTCACGTCCTGGATCAGGCTGCCGACGGCGTTCGGCAGGCCGGAGACGATGCCGGCGTAAATGATGAGCGAGATGCCGTTGCCGATGCCGCGCTCCGAGATCTGCTCTCCCACCCACATGATGAACGCCGTCCCGGTGGTCAGGGTGAGCATGGTCATCGCCCGGAAGGCCCAGCCGGGGTGGTTGACCACGGGCGCGCCACCCCCGGCCGCGTTCAGGCTTTCCAGCCAGAAGGCGATGCCGAGCGACTGCACGAACGACAGGACGACCGTGCCGTAGCGGGTGTACTGGGTGATCTTCTTGCGGCCGACCTCCCCCTCCTTCGACAGCTTCTCGAGATACGGCCAGATGACCGTCAGGAGCTGCAGGATGATCGACGCCGAGATGTACGGCATGATCCCGAGGGCGAAGATCGTCAGCCTGCGGAGATTGCCGCCCGAGAACAGGTCGAGGAAGCCCAGGATGCCGCCCCCCGACTGGCGGAAGAACGTCTCCAGCGCGCCGAAGTTGATCCCCGGCACCGGGATGTGACCGCCGACGCGGTACACCGCCAGCATCAGGAAGGTGTAGACGACGCGCTTCCTGAGGTCGTGGATGCTGAAGATGTTCTTGATCGATTCGATCATGCGTTCCCGGCGGGCTTCGCGGCCCCGGGGGCGATCACCTCGGCCCGCCCGCCGGCCTTCTGGATCTTGTCCAGCGCCGCGCGGCTGAAGCGGTGCGCGCGGACCACCAGTGGCTTTGACACCTCGCCGTCCCCGAGGATCTTGAGACCGCTCTTCAAGTCCTTGATGACCCCCTCGCGCACCAGGCGCTCCGGGGTGACCTCTCCGTCCAGGGCCGCCAGCGCTCCGACGTTGAGGACGGCGTATTCCTTGCGGAAGATGTTGGTGAAGCCGCGCTTCGGCAGGCGGCGCTGCAGCGGCATCTGGCCGCCCTCGAAGCCGAAGTACTGCTTGCGGCCCGAGCGCGACAGCTGCCCCTTGCTGCCGGCCGTGGCGGTCTTGCCGTGCCCCGAGCCGGGGCCACGGCCGACCCGTTTCATCTTCTTGCGGGATCCCTTGGCCGACTTGAGATGGGCGAGACTCAGCTTACTGGCCATCCCGTCCCTCCCGTCCATCGACGATGCGTACCAGGTGCGTGATCGCCGCGACCATGCCGCGGATCGCCGGGTTGTCGGGGCGCACCACCGTCTGGCGCGGACGGCGCAGACCCAGCGCGCGCAGGATCCGCTTCTGCCGCACCGGGCACTGGATGCCGCTCCCGTACTGCTCGATGGTCAACGTCTTGCTCCAGGTCCGCGCCGCACGCTGCTGCTGCCGGCTGCCGCCGCCCGGCGCCACGGGGTGCTGCGCCTCCGGCGCGCGCGCCTCGGCGGCGCGGGGCGGAGCGCCGGCGGCGTCCGGCTTCTTCGCCCGGGGGCGTGCTGTGGCCGCCGCCCGCTTGACGACCTTCGAAGCGCGCGCCCGGCCGGGCGCCTTCGCGCCGGCGGCCCGCTTCGTCTTGTCGGTCGACTTAGGCATCAATCGGCTCCTGACGGTCCGTCGCAGCGGGGATGACCTCGACGGCCGGCGCCAGATCCGCCGGGCGGACGAGGCGCCGTTTCCGGTCGCTCTGCGGGTCCCGCAGCAGCAGGAGCCCCGCGAAGGTCGCCTTGACGACGTTCTGCGGGTTGGCGGTGCCGAGCGACTTGGTGAGCACGTCCTGGATGCCGGCCGCTTCAACCACCGCCCGCACCGCCCCGCCGGCGATGACCCCGGTGCCGGGGGAGGCCGGCTTCATCAACACACGGCCGGCGCCGAACACGCCCAGAACCGGATGCGGGATCGTCGTGCCGCGGAGCGGGATGCGGATGAGGTTCCGCTTCGCCCGATCGATTCCCTTGGCGATCGCCTGCGGCACCTCCTTCGCCTTCCCCGCACCGTAGCCGACGTGTCCGTGCCCGTCGCCGACCACGACCAGGGCCGCGAAGCGGAAGTTCTTGCCGCCCTTGACGACCTTGGTCACGCGGTTGATGTTCACCACGCGATCCTTGAGCTCCAATGTCTCCGGCTTGATTCGTGCCACCCTCGACCTTCCTCCCGGACCGTGACGCGCCCGGCTAGAACTTCAGACCCGCGGCCCGCGCCGCGTCGGCCACTGCCTTGACGCGGCCGTGGTACAGATACCCGCCGCGATCGAACACGACCTTCTCGAGCCCCTTCGCCTTGAGCCGCTCTGCGATGAGCGCCCCGATCTTCTTCGCAGCCTCGATGTTGCCGGTGCGTGCCTTGGCCGCCCGCAGCTCCAGCGTGGAGGCCGTCGCCACGGTCGCGCCCTGCCGGTCGTCGACCGCCTGCACATAGAGATGGGTCAGGCTGCGATAGATGCACAGCCGCGGGCGATCGGCGCTGCCGGTGACCCGTGCCCGTACCCGGGCGTGGCGCTTCTCGCGCGCCCGTGTCTTGTCGGTCTCGTGCACCATCTAGGCACCCGCCCCGGCGGCCGCGCCGGTCTTGCCGGCCTTGCCCGCCTTCTTCTTGATGACCTCGTCGGTGTATTTGATCCCCTTCCCCTTGTACGGCTCGGGCGGCCGCAGGCCCCGGACCTCCGCCGCGACCTGGCCCACCTTCTGCCGGTCGGCGCCGGAGACCACCAGGTGGGTCTGCTTGTCCACCTTGATCTCGATGCCGTCCGGGATCGGGAACTCGATCTGGTGCGAATAGCCGAGCGCCAGCTGCAGCACGCGGCCCTGCACCTGCGCCTTGTAGCCGATGCCGACGATGTCGAGATCGCGCGTGAACCCGACGCTGACGCCCTTGACCGCGTTGGCGACCAGGGCCCTGGTGAGCCCGTGCAGGGCCCGCTGCTGCCGGCTGTCGTCCCGGCGCTTGAACGTGACGGTCGCCGCCTCCACCGCGCAGGTAATCCCCGGCGGCAGCGGATTGGCGATCGCCACCTTGCCCTTCTCGACCATCACTTGATGCCCCAGCACCTTGACGGTGACTCCCTGCGGCAGCTCGATCGGCATTCGACCTATGCGCGACATCGTCGTTTCCTCACCACACGCTGCAGATGATTTCGCCGCCGACGCCGGCCTTGCGCGCCTCGCGGCCGCTCAGGATCCCCTTCGGGGTCGACACGATGCTGGTGCCGATGCCCCCGAGCACGCGCGGAATCTCGTCGTGCGCGGTGTACACCCGCCGGCCTGGCTTGCTGACCATCTGGATGCCGGAGATCAGCGGGCGGCCCTCGCCGTCGTACCGCAGCGCGACCCGCAGCACCTTGAACTTCCCCTTCTCGACCTCGCTCGCGCCGTTAATGTACCCCTCGGCCTGGAGGACGGCGGCGATGGCGGCCTTGGTCTTCGAGTGCGGCATCTCGACGCGCGGGTGCTTGGCCCGCACGGCGTTGCGAATCCGCGTCAGCATGTCGGCGATCGGATCAGTCATGGTGCCTCGTCTCTCCTCACCAGCTCGACTTGGTGACGCCCGGGATCATCCCCTGCAGCGCCAGGTTCCGGAAGCAAATCCGGCACATCTTGAACCGCCGCATGAAGCTGCGCGGCCGGCCGCACCGCAGACAGCGGTGCCGGTGCCGGATGGCGAATTTCGGTTTCCTCTTGTTGGCCGCGATCCAGGCCGAAGTTGCCATCGTCTCTCCCCGGGCTACTGTTCCCGCCGGAACGGCAGGCCCAGGAGGGCGAGGAGGTTGCGGGCCTCCTCGTCGGTCTCGGCCGTCGTTACCAGCGTCACGTTCATGCCGTGCGCCTTGTCGACCTTGGCGTAGTTCACTTCCAGGAACACCAGCTGGTCCTTGAGACCCAGCGTGTAATTGCCCCGGCCGTCGAACGACTTGGTCGACAGGCCGCGAAAATCGCGCACCCGCGGCAGCGCCGTCGACACCAGCCGGTCGAAGAAGTCGTACATCCGGTCGCCGCGCAGCGTCACGGTGCAGCCGATCGGCATCCCCTGGCGCACCTTGAAGTTGGCAATCGACTTGCGCGCCCGGCGCACGACCGGCTTCTGACCCGCGATCGCGCCGAGCTGGTCGACCGCCGCGTCGAGGATCTTGATGTTCTGCGTCGCCTCGCCGACGCCCATGTTGACGATGATCTTGTGGAGGCGCGGCACCGCCATCGGGTTCTTGTACCCGTGGCGCTCCATCATCTGACGCACCACTTCCTTCTGGTACGCCTGCTTCAGTCTCGGTGTATAGCGCCCCTCGGGGCGTGCCGCCGTCGCCAGTTGAGCCATGTCCGCCTCTGCGTGACCTCTATTTGTCCAGGATGCCGTCACAGCGCCGGCAGGTCCGGACCTTCTTGCCGTCGTCGAGCTTCTTATGACCGACCCGCGCCGGCTTGCCGCACTCGCCGCACACAACCATGAGGTTGCTGGCATCCACCGGCGACTCGCGCTCCAGCACCCCGCCCTTGATGTTCTTCTGCGGGTTCGCCTTGGTGTGCTTGCGCACGAAGTTCACGCCCTCGACGATGGCCCGCCCCTCGGACGGGAATACCCGCAGCACGCGCCCGGTCCGGCCCTTGCTCTTGCCGGCCAGGACCACCACGTTGTCGTTCTTCCTGATGTGCACCAGCCGGTGCGTGGACGTCGTCGCCACCTTCAAATGACCTCCGGCGCCAGGGACACGATCTTCATGAAGTTCTTGTCGCGCAGCTCGCGGGCCACCGGGCCGAAGATGCGCGTGCCGATCGGCTCGCCCGCGTCGTTGATCAGCACGGCCGCGTTCTGGTCGAAGCGGATGTACGTGCCGTCACGGCGCCGCTGCGTCTTGTTCATCCGCACAATCACCGCCTTGACCACCTGCCCCTTCTTGACGTTCCCCTCCGGGATCGCCTCCTTGACGTTGGCGGTGATCACGTCACCGATGCGGCCGTAGAAGTTGATCGACCGGCCGCTCGGGTGAATGCAGGAGATCCGCTTCGCCCCCGAATTGTCGGCGACCTCGAGGATCGTCCGCATCTGAATCATCGTCGCCTCTCCCTCTTCGTGTCCCGTCCCGGCGAATCGCGCCGGGCGCGCCCCGGCCCTATTCGGCCGCGCGCTCCAGAATGTCCTTCAGGGCCCAGCGCTTGCGCCGCGACAGGGGCCGCGATTCCTCGATGCGCACGCGGTCGCCCACCTTGCAGGCGTTCTTCTCGTCGTGCGCCATGAAGCGCGAGCGCCGCTTCAGGTACTTGCCGTACAGCGGGTCCATGACCAGCCGCTCGACCTCGACGACGATGGTCTTGTCCATCTTGTCGCTGATGACGCGGCCGATCTTCTCGAGCTTGCGGCCCCGGGTCTCGGCGGCGGGCGTCGTCATACTCTGCTCCATCCTGTCCTCCCGTCCCTACGCCTTGTCCGCCGGCGCAACCGGCGTCGTCGCGGCGGCCGCCGGCCCGGCGCCCGATTTCTCGTGCAGCACGGTCAGCACGCGCGCCAGTTCCTTGCGCACCAGGCGGACCCGGCCGGGGTTCTCGGCCTGGCCGGTGGCCCTCTGGAAGCGCAGCTTGAAGATCTGCTCGCGCAGGTTCTGCTCCTGCGTGCGCAGCTCATCGATCGACTTCTCCCTCAACGACCTGGCCTTCACCTGCGGCACGTCAGATCCCCCGGTGCACGAACATCGTCCTGAGCCCGATCTTGTGCGACGCCAGGCGCAACGCCTGGCGCGCGATCTCCTCGGTCACGCCTTCCATCTCGTAGAGGACGCGCCCCGGCCTGACCACCGCGACCCAGCCCTCGGGAGCGCCCTTCCCCTTGCCCATGCGGGTCTCGGCCGGCTTCTTGGTGACCGGCTTGTCCGGGAAGATGCGCACCCAGATCTTGCCGCCGCGCTTGACGAAGCGGGTCATGGCGATGCGGGCCGCCTCGATCTGCTTGTCGGTGATCCAGCCCGGCTCCAGCACCTTGAGCCCGTAGTCGCCGAAGGCGACCGACGAGCCGCGCCACGCCTTGCCGCGGCGGCGGCCGCGCATCTGCTTCCTGTATTTGACCTTCTTCGGCATCAACATGGCTCTGGTCCGTCCCTTGCGCGCCGGCTAGATCTGCGCCAGCCCGAGCCTGTCCTGAGGCCGGGTCAGCGATTTCTGCTCGCCCTTGTAGATCCAGCACTTCACGCCGATCCGCCCGTAGGTCGTGCTCGCCTCGGCGAAGCCGTAATCGATGTCGGCCCGCAGGGTGTGCAACGGCAGCTGGCCCTCGAGATACCACTCGGAGCGCGCGATCTCGGCGCCCCCCAGCCGGCCCGACACGCGCAGCTTGACGCCCTTGGCGCCGAACCGCATCGCTGATTCGATCGCCTTCTTCATGGCCCGCCGGAACGCCACCCGGCGCTCCATCTGCAGGGCCACCGACTCGGCGACCAGCTGGGCCTCCAGCTCCGGCTTGTGGATCTCCATGATGTTGATGAATACCTCGCGCCCGGTCTTCTTGATCAGGTCGTCGCGGAGCTTGTCGACCTCGGCGCCCTTGCGCCCGATGATGATCCCCGGGCGGGAGGTATGGATGTTGATCTTCAGCTTGTTCGCCGCCCGCTCGATGTCGATGCGCGCCACGCCGGCGTGCGCCAGGCGCTTCTTCAGGTCGGTTCGCAGTCGCACGTCCTCATGCAGGAGCGTCGCGTAGTTGCGCTCCGAATACCAGCGCGACAGCCAGGTCTTGTTGAACCCGAGCCGGAATCCGTACGGATGAACCTTCTGACCCACTCGTCACCTCGCCCGCGGGCTCTCGGCCCCTTACGCTCGCTTCTTCGCCCCGGCCGCCGTTTTCGCGCGCCGCGCCTTCGCTTTCGTCTTCGGCCCCGCACCAGCGGCCACGCGCCGGCGCGGCTTCGTCGCCGCCGCCGCGCCACCGGTGGCCGCGCCCTTCGCCGGGGCGGTCCGCGCCACCGCCCGCTCGGCCAGGCCGATGGTCACGTGGCACATCCGCTTCTGCACCCGGAACGCGCGACCCATCGGGGCCGGGCGGATCCGCTTGAGCGACGGGCCGCCGTCGACGCACACCAACTTGACGTACAACCGATCGACATCGACGTCCTGCCGCTTCTGGTGCGCGTTGGCCACCGCCGAGTCGAGCAGACGCCCGATCTCCGGCGCCACCGCCTTGTTGGTGAAACGCAGCGTCGCCAGCGCCTCCTCGACGTTGCGGCCGCGGATCAAGTCGACGACCAGCCGCGCCTTCTGGGCGGATGTCCCCAGGTACCGCAGCCTCGCCGTCGAAATCAGATCGGATGCCTGCACGCCTGCCTCCTACTGCGCCGTCTTGACCACGCCGGCGGCCGGCGCGCCGGCCGCCGGGGCCGGACCGGCGGGGCCTGCCGTGGCCGCCGCCGCTTCGCCCCGCGAGTGACCGCGGAACGTCCGCGTCGGCGCGAACTCGCCCAGCTTATGGCCCACCATGTTTTCCGAGAGGTACACGGGAATGAACTTCTTGCCGTTGTGCACCGCGATGGTGTGACCGACCATGTCGGGCACGACGGTCGAACGCCGCGACCAGGTCTTCAGCACCTTCTTCTCGAACCGGCGGTTCATCTCCTCGATGCGTTGCCGGAGGTGCGCATCCACGAACGCTCCCTTTTTCAGACTGCGCGGCATGTCTCGCTCCTCCAGCCCCTAGGCGCGGCGCCGGACGATGAACTTGTTGGTCCGCTTGTTGTTGCGGGTCTTCCTCTCGCGCACGCCCCACGGGGTGCACGGGTGCCGGCCGCCGGAGGTCTTTCCCTCGCCGCCTCCCAGCGGATGGTCAACCGGGTTCATGGCGACGCCGCGGACGGTCGGGCGGATCCCCAGCCAGCGCCGGCGCCCCGCCTTGCCGAGCGATATGTTCTCGTGGTCCAGGTTGCCGACCTGCCCGATGGTGGCGCGGCAGACCTCCAGGACCCTGCGGATCTCGCCCGACGGCAGCTTGATCTGCACCCAGCCGGCATCCTTGGCCAGGAGCTGCGCCGCGCTGCCGGCGCTGCGCACCATCTGGCCGCCCCGGCCCGGCTTCATCTCGATGTTGTGGATGGCCGTGCCCAACGGGATGTTCTTGAGCGGCAGGGTGTTCCCCGGCAGGATATCGGCCCCGGGGCCCGCCAGGATCGTCTGGCCCACCTGCAACCCCAGCGGGGCGATGATGTAGCGCTTGTCGCCGTCGGCATAGTTCACGAGGGCGATGCGCGCCGAGCGGTTCGGATCGTACTCGATGGTCGCGATCACCCCGGGCACGCCGAGCTTGTCGCGCCGAAAGTCGATGTCCCGGTAGGACCTCTTGTGACCGCCGCCCCGGTGCCAGATCGCCACCCGCCCGAGGTTGTTGCGCCCGCCGGTGCGCTTCTTGCCCACCGTGAGCCGCTTGTGCGGGACCCTCGACGTCAGGTCGTCGCTGGTCACCACCGACATGAACCGTCGGCTCGGGGTCGTCGGGTTGAACGAGCGCATCGCCATCAGACCGCCTCGAAGTATTCGACCGGCTTCTCGCCGGGTTTCAGGATCACGTAGGCCTTCTTCCAGTCGGACTTGCGTCCCTCGTGCCGACCGACCCGCTTCCACTTCCCCTGCACGTTCGAGGTCCGCACTTTGGCGACCTTGACCTTGAAGAGCTTCTCGACCGCCTGGCGGATCTCAACCTTGTTGGCCCGCCGGTCGACCCGGAACGCCATGACCGGGCCTTTCTCCTTGAGCAAGGTGCTCTTCTCGGTGATCAGCGGCGCGATGATGATCTGGTGCGCGGTGCGAATCATGATGCGAGCACCTCCGCCACCCGGCCGGCCGCCTTCGCCGTCAGGACGATCGTCTCGTGGGCCAGCAGATCGACGATGTTGAGCGCCGACGCGAGGGTCGCCTTGACCTTCGGCAGATTGCGGGACGACAGCTCCACGTTCCGCTCCACCGGCTCGTCGACGAGCAGGGCCGATCCCTTGATGCCGAGACCCTCGAGGGCCCGCGTCAGGTCGCGCGTCTTCGGCTGCGGCAGCGTCAGGGCGTCGACCACCAGCAACCTGCCCTCGCGTATTTTCTCCGACAGCGCCGCGCGCAGCGCCCCCTGCCGCTTGCGGCGCGGGAAGGCGTAGCCGTACTCGTGCGGCTTCGGTCCGAACACCGTGCCGCCCCCCCTCCAGAGCGGCGAGCGGATCGAGCCGTGCCGCGAGCGGCCGGTCTTCTTCTGCTTCCACGGCTTCTTGCCGCCGCCGCGCACGTCCGACCGGTTCTTGGTCGCGTGCGTGCCGGCGCGTCCAGCCGCCTGGTAGGCGACGACCGCCTCCTGGATCAGGTGGCTGTTGAGCGCCGTGGCGAAGATCTCGTCGGGAAGCTCGAGGTCCCGCACCGGCTTGCCGTCGATGCTCACGACCGGCAGCTTGGCCATCACCGGCCTCCCGTGCGCGCGTCGATCTTGGTCATTTCTTCGCCGCTCCCTTGGCCGCCACCTTGGCGGCCGTCTTGGCACCCTTCGCCGGAGCCGCCGGACGCTGTGGCGGCTGCTTCACCTTGATCGGCGCCCGACTCTTGCGAATCGTCAAGTAAGCACCGGTCGCCCCCGGGACGGCGCCGCGCACCACCAGCAGATTGTTCTCCTCGTCGATCCGCAGCACCTCGAGGTTCTTCACCGTCACCCGGTCGCCCCCCATCCGGCCGGCCATCCGCATGCCGGGGAAGGTGCGCGACGGGAAGGCCGACGAGCCGATCGAGCCGGGGGCGCGGTGGAACATCGAGCCGTGGCTCGCGGCGCCGCCGCGGAAGTGATGCCGCTTCATGACGCCCTGAAAGCCCTTGCCCTTCGAGGTGCCGATGATGTCGACGTGGTCTTTCGGCTTGAACAGGGTCACCGCCACCTTGTCGCCGACCGCCGGCGCCTCCGCCCCGGGCAGCAGGCGGAACTCCCGCAGCCGCCGCGTCGGAGGCAGGTTCGCTTTTGCGAAGTGCCCCTGCAGGGCCTTGGTCGTCTTCTTCACCTTGACCGGCTCGACCAGTCCGAGCTGCACCGCTTCGTAGCCGTCCCGGGTCTTCTCCCGCTTCTGGACCACGACGCACGGGCCCGCCTGCAGGACGGTGCAGGGCATGACGGCGCCATCGCCGTCGAACACCTGCGTCATGCCCACCTTCCGGCCGATCAGTCCTTCGACCACGTCAAATCCTCACCGGCGCTCTTTCTCGAACGCCTTGATCTCGACCTCGACCCCGGCCGGCAGGTCCAGCTTCATGAGCGCGTCGACCGTCTGGGTCGTCGGCTCCAGGATGTCCAGCACGCGCTTGTGCGTGCGGATCTCGAACTGCTCGCGCGACTTCTTGTCGACATGCGGCGAACGGTTGACGGTGTACTTGTTGATCTTCGTCGGCAGCGGGACCGGCCCCGAGATGCGCGCGCCGGTGCGCTTGGCGGTCGCCACGATTTCCGTGGTCGACTGGTCCAGGACTCGGTGATCGTATGCCTTGAGGCTGATTCGGATCTTCTCGTTGAGCATCGTCCTCGACCTGTCGCTACTGCTGGATTTCCGTGACCGTGCCGGCGCCGACGGTGCGGCCGCCCTCACGGATGGCGAAGCGCAGTCCCTTGTCCATGGCGATCGGCGTGATCAACTCCACCGCCAGGGCGACGTTGTCCCCCGGCATCACCATCTCCACTCCC
>JAGYID010000117.1 GCA_018606725.1 Acidobacteriota bacterium | reverse complement strand
TCGTCGATGACCGACCAAGGTCATTGTCCTCCTCGCTCCTTGTCTGCGACCCGCAAGCCCCATGCGCGCGGCCCGGCCGAATACTCGGACAGGCTCCTATCCGAACCGTCCGGTGATGTAATCCTCGGTCCGGCGATCGGAGGGCGTCGTGAAGATCTTCTCGGTCTCGTCCACCTCGACCAGCTGGCCGTTGAGCAGGAAGGCGGTCCGGTCCGACACGCGCGCCGCCTGCTGCATGTTGTGGGTGACGATGACGACCGTATAACGCTCGCGCAGCTCCTCGATCAGCTCCTCGATGCGGGCGGTGGAGATCGGATCGAGGGCCGAGCACGGCTCGTCCATCAGGATGACCTCGGGGTCGACCGCCAGGACACGCGCCAGGCAGAGACGCTGCTGCTGGCCGCCCGAGAGTTCCAGGGCCGAGGAGTCGAGGCGGTCCCTGGCCTCGTCCCACAGGGCCGCCTGTCGCAGGCTGCGCTCGACGATCGGCTCGAGATCGGCCGGACGCGTGATGCCGTGCAGCCGCGGGCCGAACGCGACGTTGTCCCGGATCGATTTCGGAAATGGATTCGGCTTCTGGAACAGCATCCCCACGCGCCGGCGCAGATCGACCAGGTCGGTGCCGGGGGCGTAGATGTCGCGGCCGTCGATCGACACGGTCCCCTGCACGCGGATCTCGGTGCCGATCTCGGCGATGCGATTGACCGACTTGATCAGGGTGGATTTGCCGCACCCGGACGGGCCGATGATGGCGGTCACGCGCCGCGCCGGGACCTCCAGGTTGATGCCGCTCAGCGCCTGGCGGCCGGGATAGAAGAAGCTCACCTCGCGGAACGACACTTTCCACGCGGTCTCGCCCGCCTGGGCGGCGGCGCGCGCCGGTCGCGGGGCCGACAGGACCGGGCTTCTCATCGCGCCGCCTCCAGCGCCCGGCGGTACCGGGAGCGCAGCACGATCGCCGACAGGTTGAGGAGAAACGTCAGGGCGATGAGCACGAGGGTAGTGCCGTACTGGATCGGCCGGGTCACCGCCGCGTCGGTGCTCTGGGTCGCCATGATGAAGATATGGTACGAGAGCTCCATGAATTGATCGAGGGGGTTGACGATCGGGATCGACAGCGAGGTGAACGGCACGCTGAGATGAGCCAGCGGCAGGCGCGGCAGGAAATAGGCGCAACCGGTGAACAGGATCGGCGCCGTCTCGCCCGCGCCGCGGCTGACCGAGAGGATCGACCCGGTCAGGATGCCGGCGCGCGCCTGCGGCAGCACCACCCGGCTGACCGTCTGCCAGCGGGTCGCGCCCAGGGCGAACGACGCCTCGCGGTGACTCTTCGGGACGGCGTGGAGCGCCTCGGCGGTATTGACGATGATGACCGGCAGCACCAGCACCGCGAGCGTCGCCGCCGCCCACAGCATCGCCGGCTGGCCGAACAGCAGCCCGCCCCCCCGCACCCGGTCGATCGACCGGCCGACGAACAGGATGAAGAAGCCGACACCGAACAGCCCGAAGACGATCGATGGGACCCCTGCCAGGTTGTTGACTGACGCCCGGATGATCCGCGCCAGGCGCGACTCGCCGGCGTACTCGACCATGTAGATGGCGGCGCACACGCCGAGCGGCAGCGCCAGGACGATCATCAGCAGGGTGATGCAGACGGTCCCGAAGATCGCCGGGAAGATGCCCCCGGCCGTCATTCCTTCGACCGGTTCACGGGAGAGGAACTCCCAGGAGATCGCCCCAACGCCGCCGGCGGCGATCGAGCCGAGCATCAGCAGGGTCGCCAGCAGGATGGCGAAGGCGATGCCGCGCAGCCCCGCCATGGCGATCGTCTCGATGAGGCGCCGTTTCACGTGATCAGGCTCCGCGCTCGAAGGCGCCCCTCACAGGATCAATCTCCGGCGCATCCGCTGGACGACGATCTCGGACATCAAGTTGATCAGGAACGTGAGGGTGAACAGCAGCGAGCCGACCAGGAACAGCGCCCGGTACTGCTCGCCCCCCTGCGGCACCGCCCCCAGCTCCGCCGCGATGGTGGCGGTCATCGTCCGGACGCTGTCGAAGGGGTTGACCGTGACCTGCGCCGCGTTGCCGGTCGCCATCAGGACGATCATCGTCTCGCCCAGCGCCCGTCCCATCCCCAGCAGGATGGCGGCGATCAGGCCTGAGGCCCCGGCCGGCACGACGACGCGGGTGATCGTCTCCCAGCGGTTCGCGCCCAGGGCGTGCGCCCCCTCCCGCAGGAAGCCGGGCACCGCCCGCAGCGCATCGTCGACCATGGTGGCGATGACCGGCACGATGACGAACGACACGCCGACGGCGCCGACGAAGGCGTTGAGTCGGAAGGTGGTGTGAAAGGCGTTCTGGATCAGGCTCGCCAGGGTGGCGAGGCAGAAGAAGCCGATGACCACCGACGGCACGCCCGCCATCAGCTCGATCGCCGGTTTGATGATCTCGCGGGCCCGCCGGCCCGCGACCTCGGCCAGATAGATCCCGCACGCGACCCCGAACAACGACGCGATCAGGGTCGCCGGCAGCGCCACCAGGAGGCTCCCGAGGACGAGCGGAATCAGGGAGTACTTGGGATTCTGGCCGACCGGCTGCCACATCCTCACGGTCTGCGGCACGTCGTCGAAATCCAGCTCGGTCGACTGGATGAAGCGCGCCGCCGGGATGCTGCGGAACGCCTGCACCCCTTCCTTGAACAGGAAGACGAAGATCAGTGCAATGGCAGCGATGGCGATGAAGCCGTTCAACTTGAGGAACAGTTCGATGAGCCGCTCGATGCGCCGGGCGCGGACGCGCCGGCGCCCGGCGGGTTCGGTCTTCGCCCGGAGCGCCGGCGCGGCTCCATTCTGCAGTCTCGCTTCGACCACGCTCATGTCACCACGACGGTCGCTCCGAGCGACGCGGCCCGGCCGAATACCCGGACAGGCTCCTTAGTTTCCCGCCCGCTGGGCCGGCATCGGCACGTACTCGATCTTGTCGACGATCGCCTGTCCTTCCGGGCCGAGGATCCAGTCCAGGTACTCCTTGACGGCGCCCTGCGGCTGGCCCGCCGAGTACACATAGAGGTAGCGGGAGATCGGGTAGGTGCGGCTCCAGACGACCTCGAAGTTCAGCTTGCCGCTGCCGGCCAGCGGGGTGATCGCCTCGCTCTTCTCGTCCTTGGCGATCTTCACGATCTTCAGCTTCGGGTTGGTCGCGAAGTAGGCGACGCCGCCGAAGCCGATGCCGGCCGGGTCCTTGGCCACCGCCTCGGCGACGGCGCTGGTCCCCGGCATCGTCTGGGCGTCGGCCGCGTAATCGCGGTTGTTCAGCACGTGCTCCTTGAAGAACACGTAGGTGCCGCTGTTCGACTCGCGCGTGTAGCGGAGGATCTTCTTGTCCGGGCCGCCGACCGCCTTCCAGTTGTTGATGTAGCCGGTGTAGATCATCCCCACCTGCTTGATCGTCAGCTTTTCGATCGGGTTGGCGGCGTTCACCACCACCGCCAGGGCGTCCATGGCGGTCTTGAACTCGACCACATCGAGGCCGTTCTTCTTCGCCGCCTCGATCTCCTCCGGCTTGATCGGCCGGCTGGAGTTCGCCAGCTTGGTGGTGCCGTTCAGCAGCGCCGCGATGCCGGTGCCGGAGCCGCCCCCGGTGACCTGGATGGCGACGTCCGGGTGCGACTTCATGTATTCCTCGGCCCAGCGCTGGCCGAGGATGACCATGGTGTCGGAGCCCTTGACCGTGATGTTGTCGGCCGCCGCCGGCCGGATGGCGGCCGCCGCGATTGCGGCCAGTGCGATGACGCCCATCGACAACGTTCGTCTCATGTTCTCTCCCCTTCCGCGGCCGCGCCGAGTCTCTTCCCGGCGCGTGACCGCCCTGTGACGTCCATGTGTCGTTCGTGTGACGGCGACCTAGAAAATGATCTGCAGCTGCGAACGGAAGAAGTCGGTCGTGCTGTCGGTGGCCGACGCGTCCACCTTGACCCGCCCGTAGTCGGTCTGCCATTTCAAGTCGTGCTTGCGGAAGTAGAAACTGTAGCCGATCCGCCGTTCGGTCTCCTGCTGATCGGCGGCATCCTGGTCGCGGTTCAGGCCGGCGTAGCGCAGCGCGATCTCGTGCCGGCGCGGCACTACGAAGAACCCGACCTGCCCGATGTAGCCGTCCGAGTCGACGTCCGGCGCGCCGCCGGCCCGCTCGGTCTGGCGCAAGTAATAGTCGGCCAGCACGAACAGCCGCTTGTATTTCAGGCTGAAGAACCCCTCGGCGGACTGCGACCCCAGCGACTCGGTGGTCTTCAGGGTGTCCGGCTGGATCTCGGTGTAGAGGTAGGCCAGGCCGATCGTCCAGTTCGGTTTGTCGGGGTTGTCGACCGCCGCTTCGCTCAGCTTGAATTCGCCGTTCGGGTCCCAGTGCACCCGCGCGACGTACATGCTGCCGGTGTTGTTGTCCTGGATGACGTTCCGCCCGTTGCCGTTGAAGACGCCGACGTCGTAGCCGAACTTCTTCTCGAACGTCGTCCCCCACAGCATGGCGCCCTCCTGGCGGGAAGGCGCGAACAACTCGGAGGTGATCGACCGGTCGACGAACTCTTGGTCGCCCGAGGAGGTCAATTCTTGTTGCCCGAACGGCGCCTTGAACTGGCCGAGCCGCACGACCGCCCGCGGGTTGCGCGCCAGGTCGAAGTAGAAGTCGCGCAGATCCGGCTCGCGGCGGATGTTGCCGGCCGGTCCCACCTCGACCGCGCCGACGAAGTCGTACTGCACCTTGTACCTGAGCCAGGGGAACCAGGCGTATCCGTCAAGGCGCAGGCGGGCGCGCGGGATGAAGAAGTTGCCGTAATCATCGTTCGCCGAGTCCGCGTCGAACATGTTGTAGGTGTAGCGGAACTGCGTGCGGGTGGAGATCTTCAGCTCGAAGTTCGAGGTGCGGAAGAAGAACCCCTTGTCGTAGCCCCACTGGTTCTCCTCCGGCTGCTGCTGGGCCGGGATCGAGGTCACCGCCGCCAGGAGCATTCCCAGGAACAGGGCGCCGCGTCGAAAGCGCATCGTGACTCCTCCGTCTGCGTCGTGTGCGCCGCGGCCCCCATGGCCATGGCACGGCGGCAGGATGCGATTCCGGGGTGACGGAAGCGGCTCCCGTGCGTGACGGTCAGGTGACGACGGCGTGAGACAGGCGACCGGGTGCGGCGATCAGGTGACGATCGGCCCGACCGGCAGGGAGATCCGGAAGGTGGTGCCCTCGCCCTCGCGGCTGTCGACGGCGATCGTCCCGCCCATCGCCTGGACGAGGTGCTTGCTGATCGCCAGGCCCAGTCCCGTGCCGCCCTCGCTCCGGTCGCGGGACTTGCTGACGCGGTAGAAGCGCTCGAAGACGCGGTCGATCTCCGCCGCCGGGATGCCGACGCCGTTGTCGGTCACCGCGATGACCAGGTGGGGCCCCTCGCGCCGGGCGGTCAGCGTAATCCGCCCCCCCTCCGGGGTGAACTTGACGGCGTTGTCGAGCAGGTTGATCAGCACCTGGGACAGGCGGTCGCGGTCGGCGTACGCCGGCGGCAGGTCGGCCGGGATGTCGAGTCTCAGATGATGCCGCTTGCCGGCGGCCGCGGGGCGGACCGCCGCCTCGGCCTGCGCCGCCGCCTCCCGCACCGGGACCGCAGCGAGGGAGATGCGGGCCCGTCCCTGCTCGATCGCCGCCAGATCGAGCAGGTCCTCGATCAGCGCCCGCAGGCGCTCGGCGTGGCGGTGGATGACCTCGACGAACTCCTCCGCCGCCGCCGGGTCGCGGAGCCCGCCGTCGCGCAGCGTCTCGGCGTATCCCTTGATGGCGGTCAGCGGCGTGCGCAGCTCGTGCGACACGTTGGCGACGAAATCGCGCCGCGATCGCTCCAGCCGCTGCAGCGCGGTGACGTCGTGGAACACCGCGACCGCGCCGACCACCTCGCCGCCATCGCGGACTGCCGCCAGGCTCGCCTGGATCACCCTCTCCTCCGCGCCGCCGGTGACGATCTCGCGGCTCGCCGGCTCGACCGCCCGCAACGCCGCGTCGATCGCCTCCTGCAGCGCCGGCTGGCGGGCGGTCTCCAGCGGCCGCCGTCCTTCCACGGGGGGTTGCGCGCCGAACATGCGGGCGAAGGCGCCGTTGGCGACCAGGATCCGGCCGCCGGCGTCGGTCAGGACGACGCCCTCGATCATCCCGTCGAGGAGAGTGCGCAGCTGGCTGCGCTCGCGCTCCAGGAGCGCCAGGCGCTCCTCGAGCTGGTCCGCCATGCTGTTGAGGGAGCGGGCCAGGGCCGCGACCTCGTCGCGTCCCCAGGCGGGCGCCCGCGTTCCGGCCTGGCCGGCGGCGACCCCGGCGGCGGCGCGCGCCATCTCCTGCAGCCGGCGGCTCGGGCCGCGCGCCGCCAGCCAGCCGAGCAGCGCCGCCACCGCCACCGACAGCAGGCCGGCCGCCAGGATCGGCGCGCGCATCTCCTCCTGGGCTTCCCGGACGTCCGTGAGCGGCACCGCCAGGCGGACCACTCCGCGCCCCGGGTCGTCCGGATCGATCCGCTGCGCCACGTAGAGCATGTTCTCGGCGAGCGTGTTGCTGTACCGCACCGCCTGTCCCCGGCCATCGCGCAGCGCCGCGCGCACCTCCGGCCGGCCGGCGTGGTTCTCGACCTTGGCCAGCGCCTCGCCGTCGAGCTCGGTGTCGCCGAGGACCGCGCCGGCGACGGCGATGATCGTCACGCGCACGCCCAGGTCGTGGCCGAGCCGGTCGGCGAGGCGGTCACCGCTGGCGGCAAGATCGGGCTCGGCTTCCAGCAGGTCGCGCGCCAGCCTGGCCTCTTCCGACAGCTTGGCGGCGATCTGGGTGGTGATCCGCCGGGCGATGGCGCGGTTGAGGACGACGCCGGCCACCGCGGTGGAGAAGGTCGCCACCAGGATGAACGACAGGGTGAGACGGGCGCGGATTCTCAGGAGGAGGCTCCCCGTATGCGTCGTGCGCCGCGCGGCCGGCCCGCCGCGGTCAGTCCGCGGCCGCCCGGCCGCCTGGCTGGAACCGATAGCCGACGCCGCGCACCGTCTGGATCCAGCCGCCGACGGCGCCGAGCTTGGCGCGCAGCCGCTTCATATGGGTGTCGACGGTGCGCGTCTCGACGTCGCCGCCGTACCCCCACACCTCGGCCAGCAGCTGATCGCGGGCGAAGGCCCGCCCCGGTCGCCGCGCCAGCTTGTGGAGCAGCTTGAATTCGGTCGCCGTCAGGACGATCTCCCTGCCCTTCAGACGCACGGCATGGGCGGCGAGGTCGATCTCCAGCGGCGCGTGCACGATCCGCTCCTCGGCATCCGGCTCGGATTCGCGCTTCAGGATGGCGCGGACCCGCAGCACCAGCTCCCTCGGCGAGAACGGCTTGGCGACGTAATCATCGGCCCCGACCTCGAA
The DNA here is from genome assembly GCA_018606725.1 of Acidobacteriota bacterium. GTDB lineage: Bacteria > Acidobacteriota > Polarisedimenticolia > Gp22-AA2 > Gp22-AA2 > JAGYID01. The sequence goes on along the minus strand of JAGYID010000117.1, from coordinate 2,354 downwards.
GCCGACGATCCGATCAACCTCTTCGCCCCTGGCGGTCAGGATCAGGATCGGGATGGCGCGGGTCTTCTCATCCTGCTTGAGGGCGCGCGCCACCTCCAGGCCCGGCATCCCCGGCAGCATGAGATCGAGCACCACCAGGGAGGGACGCTCGCGGCGCGCCAGATCCAGTCCCTGCCGGCCGTCCGCCGCCGTGACGACGCGGAAGCCGGCCTGCGCCAGGTGGTAGCGCACCAGCTCCGAAATGTCGCGCTCGTCTTCGACCACCAGCACCGTCTGGGCCATCGCACCATCCCCGGTTCGGGCGAATACGCGGACCGGCTCCTAGCGGGCGGAACCGGCCGATTATAGTGCGCCGCGCCCCGGGGAGACCGCCCCGGGACCGGACGCGACCGGGACAGGTTGGCGTCGAACCCGGGTCGCACCGGCGGCGAACCGGTGACGGTCGCGTGTCAATAGGTCTTGGTCAGCCCGAACAGCAATCCGACCCCCGGCGCCAGCTGGGCGTCGTTGACGTGCTGGTAGACCGGCACCTGCACGAAACCATAGAGCGACGTGCCCGGCCCGGTGTTGAACAGGACGCCCGGGGTCAGGTTCACGTAGGTGGCGCCGGTGGATGGAACGACGTCGCCGCGGTAGTCGTCGCGGCCGGTGCGTCGGCCGTTGATCTGCACCGCCCAGGATGCCTTGCCCCGGCCGCGCCCGTCGAGCCCGAAGCTCACCAGCGACTCGTCGCCGATCCGATACTCCAGGTCGTTCCTGCTGTTGAGGCGGTAGGATGCCCAAACGAATCCCTCGAGGTGGTGCTTTGACCACTGGTGCGTGTAGTACACCCCGAAGAGACCGTCGAGCGACCCGGTGCCGGGCTGCAGGCTCGGCTCGTTGATGCTCCCTTCGCTGTCATGCAGCTTGTACTGACCGGTCGGCAACTTGGCGCCGATCGAGCCGATCAGCATGTCGGTCTTCCCCTGCACCAGCACGCCGCGCACCCCCAGCCGCACGTCGCCGAATCCGGAGGTGCCGTCGGCATTGGTGAAATGCTCGTCGACGGTGCCGACCTCGTCGTCATGCTCGTGCTCGCGGACGGTCCAGAGCGGCAGCATGCCGGTCACCGCCAGGCGGCCGCTCACCGAATAGACGAAGTCGGCCTGCACCATCATGTTGGTGGTGGAGATCTCCCGGTGGTGATCCGGCATGATCATTTCCATCTCGAAATCCACCTTGGGCGTCAGGACCTCGTCGGTCCGGTCGCCGCCCGCCAGCTTGCGCGCCTGCGGCACGTAGTGGAACGACAGGTCGACGGTGAGCGAGCCGGCCGGCCCGACCCCTTCCTTGGTGCCGGTGACCAGGAAGCACGAGGTCGAGCCGCAGGAGGCTTCGGCCGAACCTCCCGAAACCAACGCTCCGCTGGCGAGCGACGACAGAAGCGCCGCGGTGCGGATCGTGGAGCGCGCCCCATGAACGGCGGTGAAACGACGCATGCAGACCTCCCGGCGGGCAGCGCGGATGAGCGCGCGGCGGCCCGCGATGAGCGCCAAGCCGCAACGCAGGCGAAGGGGCCCGGCGACACGAACTTCGGAGTTGGATGGACGGCGACGGTTCAGGCGGCCCGGGGTGGCGGGTCGGGAGGGTCGGGCGCTTCGACATCCTGGACGCGCGAAATCGGCAGGTTCAGTGCCGCGGCCCGGGTCCTGTCTTCGTCAGCTGTTCGCACCGGCAACGCCGGGAGGCATGGCAACGACTCGGCGGCGCGCGGCCCGGTCGTATCAAGGGGTCCGCACGGGCGGCTCATCCGGCACTGATCGCCGGCCCCGCCGCGGGCGCAGCAACAGCGACCGGGCGCGGCGCAGCGCATCTTGCAGCCGCCTGCGGCACGGGCCGCCGTCACCGGCAGCGCACCCGCCACCAACCCCAGCAACACGCCCACGGCCGCGATCCGGCGGACCGTCCAAGAAGAGTTCATCGAAGCGCGCATCCTACCACCCCTCCCTCCACCCAGCCAAAGCACACCGAGCGATCCGCTACGCGGGGGCGGCCCGGAGTGGGGTTGGCGGGGACACGGTCATTGCGCCCGGCTACGGCAAAGTACGCCGTACAGGCGCAACGCCGCTCGTCGCTCCCGCGCCCGGCCGCCAAAGAGCGGCGGCTTGCGGGCGCGGTCCGCGATCGCCCCGCCAACCCCACTCCGGGCCGCCCGTCACCTCCGGGAGCACTCAGTGCACTATCCCTCGAGCACCGCGGCGATGGGTGCCGAAGGCCGCGATGGTGACGGGGCGGCGGCGTGCGCCTCGCGGGGCCGTCGCGGAGCGCGGCGGAGCGAGCGCTTTGTAGCCGAGCCCGCCGTGCGGAGCGCGAGC
>JAGYID010000116.1 GCA_018606725.1 Acidobacteriota bacterium | reverse complement strand
ACGCTCGCCAGCGGCGCCGGCTCCGTCGCCAGGTCCGGCAGCAGGCCGATCGACGTGGCGTGCACAAGAAGATACACGCCCGACACGATGGCGATGGTCGCGTACAGGGCCCGCGGCATGTCGCGCCGCGGGTCGAGCGATTCCTCCGCCGGCACGGTCAGGACCTCGAACCCGGTGAAGGCGTAGATGAGCAGCAGCACGGTGCGCAGGAACGCCGCCGGCTGGGGCGGCGCCATCGCGAACGCGGCCGGGCGCAGGAAGAACAGCCCCGCCAGGCCGAGCAGGAGGAGCGTTGCCACCTTGACGATCGCCAGCAGGCTGGAGGCTCCCGAGGTCTGCCGGATGCCGGCGATGTTGGTGGCGACCACGCCGGCGGCGCACAGGAGGATGAACGCGGCGCGAGGCCACGCCGCGTCCGCTCCCGGTAGCAGGGCTCCGAGGTACTGCGCGAATCCGACCATCAGGTTCGCCATCGCCGACAACCGGGCGAGGCAGAACAGCCAGCCGACGACGAAGCCGGTGAATGGTCCGAAGGCGCGGCGCGCATAGAGGTAGGGACCGCCGGACGAGGCGACGCCGCCGGCCAGGACGCCGAGCGCCGTCCCGATCCCGGCGACCACGCAGGCGGCGACCAGGTAGCCCCACAGGCTGGCGGCCCCTGTCAAGGCCGCGACGGTCGCCGGCAGGATGAAGATGCCGCCGCCGATCACCGAGTTGAGGCCGACCGCGATCAGGCGGCCGGGCCCCAGGTGCCGGAGCGGCGCGACTCCGGGCACGCGCCGGCGCCCTCAGCGCCGGGACGCGGCGCAGGCGGAGCACTCGCACAATTCGCGCAGCCGGTCGAAGGTGTAGATGCCGGTGCTGTGCGAGTCGCTCCAGTAAAGCTGCAGGCCGTAGCGCCCCACCGGCTTCAGGTCGAGAAGCTGCACTTCCGGCGGCACCGTCGCGCTGCTGACCCGGCGCTGGCCGGTCCATTCGTCTTCGCAGGTGGCGCACTTGCAGCCCAGACGCAGGTGGAGAGCGCCGAGGGTCGAGCGGTGGCCGTCGTCCCAGTCGATGCTCAGACCGGTGGCGGTGCGCTCGACCTTGCGGGGCTGGTTCACGACTGCCTCCGGACTCCGGACCTCACCGCACCGGCGCTGTGGCGGCGGGCGGCGCCGGCCGGACCTGCACCGCCCCGGCCGGCGGAGCCGCAGTCGCCTGCGCGGCCGCGGCGGCGGCCGGCGGAATCGGGACGTTCAGGCGCGTCAGCTCGGCGTTGATCACCGCCGCGAATTCGGTGAACGGCTTGGCGCCCGACAGAAAACGCCCGTTGATGAAGAAGGCGGGCGTGCCGCTGGCCCCGAGCCCGTTCGCTTCGGCGATGTCGGCGTCGATCTCCGGCTTGTACTTGGCGCTGTTGAACGCCGTCTCGAAACGCTTCACGTCGAGCCCGACTTCGCCCGCGATCTGCAGCAGGCGGTCGCGCCCGATGTTCGGCTGGCTGGCGAACACCTTGTCGTGGAACTCCCAGAAGCGCCCCTGCTCGTTGGCCGCCATCCCCGCAAGCGCGGCCGGCATGGCGTCCTTGTGGAAGTCGAGCGGACGGTTCTTCCAGACCACGCGCACCTTGCTGCCGTAGACCGCCTCGATCTGCTTCAGGGTCGGACCGACCCTGGCGCAGAAGGGTCACTGGAAGTCGGAGAACTCGGCGATCGTCACCGGGGCGCTCTTCGGCCCCTTGAACGGCGAGCCCTCCGTCTTGACCGTGTAGACCTTGTTCGGGTCGGGCCCCTGCCGCGCCGGCGCGGCCGCGCGCCCGGCGGAATCGAGCTTGGTCGACATCTGCGTCAGCCGGTTATCGAGCTGATTGAGCCGCTCGTTGAGCGACGTCTGCAGGCGGCGGGTCTCGTTCCAGTTGATGGCGGTGATGAAGATGACGACCGCAACGCCGAGCAGGGTGGCGAACCGCATCCCCCCCGGCCCGAGCAGCGGCCGCTGCTCCATCGCCGGCCCCCGACCCTGCCCCTGATCCCGGTTCTGCTTCGACATCGTCGGCTGCCCTCCGATAAGCTGGCTATGCTAGCATTCAGGCACAAGTTAAATCCATCGAGCAGGAGGTGCCACATGGCCGACACGATCCGACGGGTGGACTACTTCTACGTCGAGGTTCCCGACCGGCCCGGAGAAGGGTTCCGCTTCCTGAGCTCCCTCAAGGAGGCGGGCGTCAACCTGCTGTCGCTCACCGCCTTTCCGATCGGCGGCGGCCGATCGCAGATCGATGTGGTGCCGGAGGACCCGGCCGCCCTGGAGAAGGCGGCGAAGAAGGCAGGCATCACCTTCAAAGCGCGCAGGCAGGCGCTGTTCGTGCAGGGCAAGGACCGGCCCGGGGCGGTCGCCGATCTCGCCAGGCGGCTGTCCGACGCCGGCATCAATATTCACTCGGCGAATGCCGCCTGCGGCGGTGGCGGCGGTTTCGGCATGATCCTCTGGGTCGCCCAGAAGGATCTCGACGCGGCCGCCAAGGCGTTGGGGGCCTGAGGAGCGATCGGACGGCGCGCGGTCTTACTGGCCCCGCGCTTCCTTGACCGCCTTGGTGAGGGCCGGGACGATCTCGAACAGATCCCCGACGACGCCGACGTCGGCGACGCCGAAGATCGGGGCCTCCGCGTCCTTGTTGATCGCCACGATGTACCCGGAGCCTTTCATGCCGACGATGTGCTGGATCGCCCCGGAGATGCCGCAGGCGATGTAGAGCTTCGGGTTGACGGTGACGCCGGACGAGCCGACCTGGTGCTGGTGCGGCAGCCAGCCCATGTCGGTGACCGGGCGCGAGGCGCCGACCTGGCCGCCGAGCGCGGCGGCGAGCGACTTGATGATCTCGAACTTGTCGGCGGCGCCGACGCCGCGCCCGCCCGCCACGATGACCGGCGCCTGGGTCAGGTCGACGCCGCCCGCCTCGCCCTTCTTGGTCTCGACGAAGCGGGCTTTCAGGACGCCGAGCGCCGGCGTGACGGCGCGCACCTGGCCCGCCGTCGTCCCCGCGAACGGCCCCGCCGCCCCTTTCTGGACCGTCGCGACCAGCGGTCGAGCCTTCCCCAGGTCGAGCACCTGGATGAACTTGCCGTTGAATGCCTTGCGGGAGAAAAGCCAGCGCCCGTCCTCACGGGCGATCTGCGAGCACTCCGTGGCCAGCGGCACCCCGAGCCCGGCCGCCACCAGCGGGGCGACGTCCCAGCCGTTCGGGGTGTGGCCGAACAGGAGGATCTCCGGCTGCTCCGCCTTGACGACCGCCTCGATGGCGCGGTCGTAGCCGTCGCAGGCATAGTCTTGAAGCTCCGGCGCCTCGACGAGAAGGACCTCGGCGGCACCGCGCCCGGCGATCGCCGCCGCGACGGCGCCGATCCCCTGACCCGGGAGCACCGCTTTGATGTCGGCCGCCCCCCAGCCGCCTTGCGGCGCGACGGCGTGGGCCAGGCCGAGCAGCTCCCAGGTGATGTCGCGCACCGCGCCGCCCTCGTGCTCCGCCACCACCAGGATCTTGCAGCCCATCAGATGACCCCCGTCTTCTCGCGGATCCGCTTGAGCAGCTCCCGGGCCACCTGGTCGGCTGGACCCTGCAGCATCTCGGCCCCCTTCCCCTTCGGCGGCGGCGTCAGGCGCACCGTCCGGTAGCCGTCGGCGCCGATCGCGTCGGCACCCATCCCGAGATCGGCGAGGGTGACCGTCCGGATCTCCTTCTTCTTGGCCGCCATGATCCCCTTCAGGCTGGCGTAGCGCGGTTCGTTGATGCCGGTCTGCACGGTGATCACCGCCGGCAGCTTCAGATCGACCACTTGCAGGCGGTTGTTTTCCAACTCGCGCTCGACCCGCGCGGTGCCGCCGTCACGGAGCTCCAGGCTCATGGCGGCGCTGGCGCAGGGACGATCGAGCAGGCGCGCCACCGCCCCGCCGATCTGCATGTGGTTGTCGTCATCGGCCTGCAGGCCGCAGGCGATCAGGTCGAACGCCTCGCCCTTGATGGCGGCGCAGATGGCGCGCGCGACGACGAGCGGCGCGGCCGCCGTCAGCGCGTCGTCCTTGATGTGGATGGCGCGGTCGGCGCCGGTGGCCAGGCAGGTGCGCAGCGCCTGCGACGCCCGCTCCGGCCCTGCCGTCAGCGCCACGACTTCGGTCATGGCGCCGGCGTCCTTCAGCCGCAGCAGCGCCTCGAGCGCGTAGCGGTCATAGTCGTTGAGGACGTAGGTGAGATTGCTCTCGTCCACCCAGGTGCCGGCGCTGTTGATCCGGAACGGCGAGTCGGTGTTGGGAACCTGCTTGATGAGGACCAGACCTTTCACGGACCCCCCCGCTCTCGAAGGCGGAGCCTATCATAATCGACCGGGAGGTCCGGTCAAGCCGCCCGCCCGACTTCAGCACTCGTCGACCAGCCGGTAGCGGCCGTGGGCGACGCGCTCGACGTCGATCGAGGCGGCGGCGAGGTTGCCGAGGCAGTGGCGGATCAGGTAGCTCTGCACGCGCGCCGGCGGCCACTCCGGCTGCGACAGGGCGCTGGCCGCCTCGACGGCGCTGAACGGCTGGGCAAGACGACCGGTGGTGATGGCTTCCTTGAGGAGGGACGCGAGAGACGCCAACTCCATGACGGTGCTCCCCGGGGGCCGAAGCGCCCAATGCGAGCCGGGCGGCGAGACCGGTCGGTGGTGCGGCGAATCGTCGGAAAGGTACCGTCAACCGCGGCGGGCGGCAACCACCAACCAGGAGCCTGCCCGGGTATTCAGCCGGGCAGGCTCCTAGGCGGTGGCCGCTTCCTGCACCGCCGGCTGGCCGAGGCGGAGCCGCGGTGCGGCGTGGGTGAACGATGCCGACAGCGGCTTGCCGAGCAGCCGGAACTCGGCCGCTGCCGTGCGCACCAGCTGGCGTTCGGCCTCGCAGGCGAGCGCCGCCTCGGGCGTGCGCGGCCGGCGGCGCGACACCAGGAGCGCCCCGCCCGGCGCCAGGGCGCGGGCGGCCTGGCGCGCGACGATCAGCGAGGCCGTGACCTGACGCTCGACGAACAGCGACAGGGCCCGCTGATGCTCGCGGTAGAGCGCCCGCAGCCGCTCCTCGTCCAGGCCGGCGACATCGGCGTCGGCCGGGAACATCACGAACCGCTCCCCCCTCCCCGGGTCGCCCGGCGCGTGAATGACCGTGTCGACCGCCTCCAGGTCCGCGAACAGGTCGGCGACGGCACCCGCGGAGATGGCGTCGACGCCGCGGATCTCCAGGGTCCCCCGCGCCGGCGAAGCGAGCGGCAGGTTCCACCACGGCGAGCCGGAGGCGCCGCGCGACAGCCTCCTGTTGAGACGGGTCAGCATGCCGTCATCGCCGGCGAGGATCACCCGCTCCGAGCCGGACTCCAGGCACCACGCGGCCAGGAGCCCGGCGCGATCGATCTCCGGAATCGAGCGGCCGGTCGTGACGATCACCGCGGTCCGCCCGGGACGGACCCGTTCGCGCCCGCCGGGGACGGCGCGCCCGCCGATCGGCAGGGTTGACACCGCCAGCTCCTGCCCCGAGCCGGTCAGGCCGCGCCGCGCGGCGAACGCCACCGCGTCGGCCACATCCGACGGCTGCGGCGCCACCCCGGGGACCAGGGCGCGGAACCATTCCGCCACCGCCGGGTCGGCGGACGGATCCTCGATGCCGTGCCGCTTGAAGTGCTCGCCATAGTTGCGCGCCACCCACTGGAAGCGCGGCCCGTCGATGAGGCTCGGCTCGATGTCGGAGATCGAAATGCCGTGCGGTCGCAGGGCGTCGGCGAGCAGGCGCGCCGAGCGGCGCAGCAGCACCTTCGGCACGGTGTACGGAATGCGGAACACGTACGGCTGGTCGGCGTAGAAGGTGCTGACGTTGACCACGCCGCCGGGCGCCCGCCGCCGGCGCATGTCGAGGACGGCCTGCACCATCCCGAGCCAGGCGCCGGTGAAATTGACTGCCAGCGCCTGGTGCCAGCGCGCCTCGCCGTCGAGCTCGATTTCGGGCAGCGCGGCGAAGGCCCCGCCGATGCCGGCATTGTTGACCCACAGGTCGACGCCCGCCGGCGCGCCGCTCCCGGCGCGTGCGCCGTCGCGGCGGCCGCCGCGGCCTTCGATCATGGCCCGCGCCGCCCGCACGATCTTCTCGCGCTCGCCGGGGAAGGCGATGTCGGCGGCCACCGTCGCCGCCTCGCCCCCAAGGGAGCGGATGGCGCGCGCCGTCAGGTCGAGATCGGTCTGGCCGCGCCCGGCCAGGACCACGGAGGCGCCGTCGCGGGCCAGCCGGAAGGCGATCGCCTGCCCGAGGTTGCGGCCGCCCCCGGTGACCACGGCGGTCCGGCCGGCGAGCGGCCCGTCCTGCGGCAGGGCGGCGCCGCGCTCGTCGGGGTGATAGATCATCCCGGAGATCGAGGCGTCGCCGTCGGCTGCCAGGCACAGCGCCGCGCGCGCCGTGCGCGAGGCGTCCGGCTGGACGGCGTCGGCTCCGGGAAAGATGGCGTTGACCCGGATGGCGGCGCGGGCCGAGGCGGTCTCGGCCGCGACCGACGTCACGATCGACTGCAGCGAGGCGCGCACCACCGCCGCCACGTTCGCTTCCTCGGCGCCGTCCCGGCCGGTGGCCGGGCCGACCACGACGATGCCGCCGCGGCCGGCGCGCGCCCCGGTCTGCAGAAGTTTCTCCTCCTCCGGCGTCCAGCCGCCGTGAATCCGCTGCACCGCGGTGCCGCGGCCGGGCACGCCGCGCTGCCGCTCGAGCAGACCGAGGAACGGCCGCAGCGACAGGAAGCGGGCATCGTCGAGACCGGCGCGCCGGTTCCCCTGCAGGAGCATCGCCGCGAGAGCGTGGCGCATCAGAACGGTCGGCTCGAAGGCGAAACGCTCCTTGATCCGCTCGTGCTCCTCCGGCGGCATCTCATTGAAGCCGGTCGAGGCTTCCGCATCGCCGGTCATGATCAGGATCGCGTCGAGATTGTCGCCCGGCTCGGTCGTGGTGAGCTCGTCGAACAGGCTGGTGATCGCGGCTTCGTCATGCGGGTCGAGATCGCGCGCGGTGAGGTTGCCGAGGATCCGCCGTTGCCCGTCGCCGTAGGCTTCGGGGGCGCGCCCGGCGGCCAGGTCCGAGAGCAGCCGGGTGGCGTCCGGCGTCGCCAGGATCACCCGGGCGCCGCTGGCCGCGAACGCCAGCGCGCAGGCCGAGGCCTGCTCGGCGCCCGGCCGGCCTGTCATCAAGATACGCCGGCCGGCGAGATCGGGCGGCGGCCCGGCCAGCAGCGGCGGTGCCGACTGGGGCGGCACCCGGTAGTCGAGACCGGCCGCCAGCTCGACGACGCTGCCGTTGGCCGCCTCGCGCAGCTCGCGCGACGCGACCGCGATGATGGCGCGGGCGATCTCGTCCTGGGTGAGGAAGCGGCCGGCCGGGTGCATTTCGACCGTCTTGCGGCGGATGTCGTCGCCGCTGACCTCGCGACCCCACAGGCCGCGCTCCAACGCCCCGAGCGGATAGACGATGGTGTCGATCCGCCCCCCCTCGACCGGCCCGAAGTTCACCGCCATGACGCGGATGCCGTCGCGCCCCAGCTCCCAGGCGCTGACCCGCGTGTGCTCCAGCTTCCAGGCCTGCGCGCCGGTGTACGGCGTGCGGAACGGGTACGGCCGGGTGATCTGCCGGTGCGGCGAGGTGAAGTAGGTGCCGATGTTGATGATCGTGCCGGCGATCTTGTGCCGGCGCATCAGGGCCGCCGCCATGCGGGTCGAGGCCATGGTGTGCAGGTGGACGTTGAAGGCGTAGCGGAACGCCTTCGACGACATGCGCGCCAGGGCGCGGACCTCGCCCGACAGGCCGGCGTTGTTGATGACGATGTCCAGCCGGCCGAAGTCGCGCTCGATCCGGCCGAACAGGTTGTCGAGCGCCGCCTCGTCGCTGACGTCGCCGACGGCGTGCAGGACCGTGGCCCCCGCCGCTTCGAGGTCGCGGGCCGTGGCGAGGACCTTCTCCTCGGTGCGGCCGATGATCGCCAGGCGCGCCCCGGCGCGGCCGAACAGCATGGCGGCGTTGTAGCCGATGCCGCCCGGCCCGGGTCCCTTGCCGGCCCCGGTGATCAGCACCACTTTGCCGCGGAACTGCGCGGCGTCGAACAGGCAGAACTCTTTGTCCTCGTCACCCTGCGCCTTCATCGGTCCCCACCTCCTTCGCTTCGAATCTCCTCGGTCCGCCGCGGCGGCAGCGGCGCCGGCTCCCGGCGCTCCAGAAACGCGCGGATCCCCTTGCGCCCGAAGCGCTCGTCGACCACCAGCGCCGCGAACAGGCGCGCCTCCAGCTCGCTGCCGGCCTCGAACCCGTGACGCAGGCCGTGCAGGGTCGCCTCGATCGCCCGCACCGCCGGCGCGTCGCGGCCGATCGACGGATCGAGCGCCTGCGACAGCAGGCGGAGCAGCCGGGCGTCGCCGTCCAGGAAGCGGGGCGGCAGCGGGATGGGGCGGCTCCAGGCGGCCCGGGCGCGGGCGCGCGCCTCGCGGGCCTGCGCCAGCCGGTCGTCGGTGCCCCGGGCGTGGCCGCTCGCCAGCAGATAGGCGCGCTGCAGGGCGCCCCACGGCACCGCCTCTTCCAGCAGGCCGAGCGCCAGCGCCTCGTCGACCTCGTAGTGCCGGCCGGTGAGGATCATCTCGAGCGCCTCGCGCACGCCGCGCTCCAATCCCAGCCGATCGACCAGCTGCCGGGTCAGCCGCTGCGTGGCGGCGAACCCTGGCACGATCCCCAGCTCGATCTCCGGCTGCCCCAGCCGGATGCGCGGCGAGCGGACGGCGATCCGGTGGTGCGCGCACATCAGCAGCTCCTGGCCGCCGCCCAGCGCCACGCCGTTGACCACCGCGACGACCGGCTGCGGGAATGCCTCGATCGATTCGAAGATCCGCTGCGCGTCGCGGGCGATGGTCAGCGCCGAGGCGACGTCCTGGACTTCGTCGTAGAGCTGCCGCAGGTCCTGGCCGGCCAGGAACGCCACGCTCCCCTCGCCGGTCAGGATGACCGCCGCCACCCGCGGGTCGGCCTCCAGTCGCCGGAAGGCGTCGCCGATCTGGTAGACGGCATCGCGCGCCAGGGTGGGCGGCCGCCCGGCGTCGCCGCGCAGCGTGATCCGGGCGATGTGGGATCGGCCGGTCGGCGCGTCGCGCAGCGCGTCGAGTCGGACGGTGACGTACTTGTCGTCGTGGAACAGCGCGCCGTTCGCCTCGTCGATCTCGCGCTCGGTCATCAGCCCGCGGCCGGGCGCCGTCAGGTGGACGACGAACGAGCCGGTGCCGCTGTTGTCGTGCATCGCCTGGAAGGCGCGCGGCGCCTCGTCGGCGGCGTAGACGCGCGGCGGACGGATGGTCAGCAGCCCCTGGGCGATCCAGTCGATCACCTCGCGCCCCTGCTGCGGATTGCCCATGTGGGTGCCGATGATCTCGAACGACGGGAACAGCGCGCGGCGCTGCCGCATCCAGGCCTGGGGCGCGAACATCGTGTACGGGCGCCGGCGCGACTCGGCGTAGACGACCGCGCCGGTGAACGGCCGCACCATGAACAGGTCGGCGGCCAGGGTGTCCTCGTCGCCGCGCGCGAAGACGATGTCCGGCTGGCCGCGCTGCTCGCCGGGGGCCCGCAACAGGCGGCCGACGGCGGTCGCCAGCGGCTTGAGGGTGAAGTTCTCGTAGTGCTCGTACAGGCCGGGGTCGCGGTCGTAGTCGGGCATCCGCTCCGGCCACTCGAAACGCGAGCCGCGCCGCATGGTCTCCAGGCTGACGG
>JAGYID010000208.1 GCA_018606725.1 Acidobacteriota bacterium | reverse complement strand
TCGATCTCGCCGCAGCAGATGGCGTTGACCCGGATGCCCCGCCGCGCGTAGTCCAGCGCCATCGCCCGGGTCAGCATGGCGACCGCCCCCTTGGTGGCGCAGTAGGCGGCCGACTTGACGTCGCCGACGAGCCCGGCCACCGAGGAGTTGTTGACGATGGCGCCCCGGCCGGCCGCCAGCATGTGCGGGATGACCTGCTTCGAGACCAGGTAGACCGAGGTGAGGTTGACGGCCAGCAGGCGGGCCCACTCCTCCTCGGGGATGTCGTGCAGCTCGTTCGGCGCGAACATCCCGGCATTGTTGAACAGGATGTCGATCCTGCCGTGGGCGCGCACGACCCCGTCCACCAGCCGCGCCACCTCGTCGGGCCGCGTCACGTCGCAGGTCACCGCGGCCACCGGCCCGGGGCCCGCCCCGCGCAGGCCCGCCGCGGCCGTCTCGCCGCCGGCGCGCGAGGCGTCCGCGATCACCACGGTCGCCCCCTCCTCGAGGAAGCGCCCGGCGGTCGCCAGACCGATGCCCGACGCCCCGCCGGTGACCAGGGCGACACGATCCTTGAGCCTCACGGTGATTCGCTGCGGGAACCGGAACTCAGCGCTCGCCCTTCGCCAGGACGAACAGGATGCGCTGGCCCTTGACGGCGGCCTCGTTGAGGACGGTCACCTCGATGGTGCCGTCGTCGCCGAACTTGACGCCCAGATCGCGCCCCTCCTCGATATAGGACGGCACGATGCGGATGTCCTTGATCTCGGCGATACCGAACTGGCTCGGCTTCAGGGTGAGCGACTTGGAGCTGCGCAGATCGATCGAGTCGGTGAACTTGACGTCGGCGATGCTCTCGATCTTGTTGAACATCTTCAGGACGCCACGGGCCCGCAGGCGATCCTCGAGGTCGGCGTCGTAGAACATCGAGTTCTCGCGCGCCGCCAGCTGGGAGCCCTTCAGCATCGCCTCGCGCTCGGCCTTCGACTTGTCGGCCTCGAGCTGCGCCACGTTCGACTCGAGCATCGACTTGCGCGCCTCGAGCTGGGCGATCTCGTCCTTCAGCTGATCGCGCAAGGTCTCCAACTCGATCTTGTCGTTCTCGAAGCCGGTGGCCTTGGCGATCGCCTGGTCGCGCTCGCCGATGAGCTTCATCTCGCGGGCGCGCACGATGGCGAGGGGGCTGCGTGCCGCGTCGCCCTGCGCCACCCAGGTGCCGAAGAAGTCCTTCGCCGGGTCGTAGTAGAAGTGGACCCGCATCCCCTTCTCGAGACCGGACTCCATGATGTTGAGGCGCGCCACCAGCTCGCCGGCGCGGCTCTCCGGCACGCCGCGCTGCTTGATCAGGAATTCCTTGGCCAGCTTCATGTGGGTGTCGCCCGGCTTGACTTCAACACCGTCGCCGGGGAGCTTGCCCTCGAGGTCGGTGACCTTCGCCTGCAGGTCGCGGATCTTCTTCATGTCCTCGACGACCTGGCCGAGGATGCCGCGGTAGGACGGGTCCTTCTCCTGGCGCACCAGCTCGTCGAGCGCCTGTTGCTCCTCGGCGGACAGCCCCTGCAGGAAGATCTGCGAGAACGACACCTGCTTGTGCCCGATCATCTTCATCTTCTGGTTGAACTGCTGGATGCGGGCGTAGATGTCGCGCGTCTGGCTGTCGATATCGTCGCGCGCGTCCTTGAGCTCCTCGAACAGGCGGGCCTCGTTGGGCGGCACCGGGCGCTGCGGCAGCGGCTTCGGGAACAGGGTGGTGTAGCCGAAGTACCCGCCGACCCCCAACCCGACCGCGAGCACCGCCGCGGCGCTGATTTTTAGGATCTTCTTCCAGTCCCGCGGTGGTTTCTCCGGCGGGAGTTCGGCGTTCCCATCGTATGAATCGAAAAGACTCTGCGCCATGTTTGAGGCCTCTCCTATCCTGGGATTGGTGCGCCGGAAGTCTACCTTGAGCGTGTGCCGCGCGCAACACCAAATCCTTACTCCCGTGCGGCATACAAGCAGAGGGTGACAAGGGGTGGCAGTCGGCTCTAGACTCGCCGTGTATGCGCGCCTGGCTGCTCCCGTCAATCCTGATCGCGACCTGCGCCGCGGCGGCGCCGGCGCCGGCCGGCGCCGACCATTCGACTTTCCAGGGCTACCTGGTCGGACCCGATGGCGGCGTCCACTACATCCGGACCGGAGACGGGGCGGCGCTGGAGGCGGTCCCGGTCGGTTTCCCCGTCAATGATCTGTCGATCCTCGACGGCGGGTTGCGTCTGGTGCTGCTGCCGGCCCAACCACCGGCCGGTCCGAAGCGCGGCGCCAGGGCCGGCATCGTCGAGATCGCCGGCGTCAGCGGCGCCGCCCTGCACCCGGGTGCCCGGCGGGACATCCCGATCGAGGGGGTCGGCATGCGGATCGTCGTCGACCGTGACGGGCGGACCGCCTACATCCTCACCTCGAGCAGCCCCGGAGTGGAGGCTCCCCCGCCGACCATTGCGATCCGGGCCCTCGATCTGGAAAGCGGCCGGGAGCTCGCCTCCACGCGCCTCGATCGACTGCCTCCGGGGCTGGCCCTGCACCCGGACGAACGGCGCCTGTTCTTCGCCGCGCCGGACCGGATCGAGACGTACACCGTCCGGCCGCTGGCGGCATCCTGGCGGTACCGCTCCCCCGGGCTCAATCGCGCCCTGGCGTTCCGCCCGGGCACGACGACGCTGTTCGTGGCCCGCTCCCGCGAAGTCGCGGTCTTCGACCCGGCGGTCATCGGCGCGCGGGACCGGGATTCCAGCCGCGAGCGGACCGATGACGCCAGCGCGGTCATGCCCCTGCCGTTCGAGCCTGTTGGGTTGCTGTTCTCGGAGGATGGCCGGCTCGCCGCCGCCTGGGGCACCGGTCCCCGGCTCGCCCTGCTCGACGCCACCCGCTTCGAGCCGCTGCGCGAGGTGGCGGTTCCCAAGTCGGTCGAGGAGGCCGCGGCGTTGCGGCCGGTCGTCTTCGAGCCCGAGGTGCTGCGGGTCGCCTGCTTCCCGAGCCGCGCCTTGATGCCGGTGCGCTTCATCGTGCCGCCTCCGCCCGCGCCCGCATTGGCGGCTGCCGCCGCCGTCTCGCAGCTCGAGGGGAACCCGGCGCCGACCGCTGCACCGTCCACCGCGCCGGCCGCTGCGCC
>JAGYID010000003.1 GCA_018606725.1 Acidobacteriota bacterium | reverse complement strand
GCGGTCGATCGGCAGGCCCCCGGTCATCACGTACGGCGCCGAAAAGACGCGCGCCGGCGCCGCCGCCTCGAGCCGGGCGAACCGCCAGTTGACGTCGACCAGGACGAAGGTGAACAGGCCGGCGAGCACGATACCGCTGCCGATCACCAGCTTCAGGAGCAAACGCCGGCCGCGGGAGGGTCGGCGCGACATCGATGAACCCGGATAGGCGGCGCTGGAAGCCATGCTGGACCTCGCTTCGGGCGGCCGCGGAGGGGATGGGATCCTGTCCGCGAGGGCATTAAGGGTAGCACCGGCGTCGCCTCCGGAGCAAAGCGGCCGATCGGACTCAACAATTCCGGAGTCACCTTGTATATGATGCCGGCGTGCGCTCCAGACTCCTCACCCTTCTCCTCCTCCTCGCGCCGATGGTGTTCGCTCCGCCGGCGGGCGCCGGAGAGCCGGAGGAAGTCCACGCGCTGCTGCGCCGGCTGGCCTCCGTGCCCGGCATTTCCGGCTACGAGCAGCGGGTCCGCGAGGCCGTCCGCGCCTCGCTGCCGTCATGGGCGACGCCGGAGGTGGACAACCTCGGCAACCTGACGGTGACGGTCGGCGCCGGGGCGCCGCGGCGGCTCCTGCTGGCCCGGATGGACGAGCCCGGGTACGTCATCACCTCCGTCGAGCCGTCCGGCTATCTGCGCGTGCAGCGGCTGGCGACCGAGCCGCTGCCCGCCCTGTTCGACCAGTTCCACCTGGGGCAGCCGGTCGTCATCGGAGCCCACCGCGGCGATGTGCCGGGTGTCGTGGCGATCCATTCGACCCATCTCTGGCGCGGCGACGGCCCGCCGATCACGGCGCCGGTCACCGATGAAGATCTGTACGTCGACATCGGCGCCCGCAGCGAGGACGCGGTGCGGGCGGCCGGCGTCGGCGTGCTCGATCCGGTGGTCATCGCCCGGCGGCTCGTCGACCTGGCGGACGGCGAGATCGCCGGGCCGTTCCTCGGAGTGCGCGCCGGCTGTGCCGTGCTGGTCGAGCTGCTGTCCCGCCTCGAGCCCGCCAAGGTGCGGGGCACGCTCACCGTCGCCTTCGCGACGCAGGGCTTCGTCGAGGGCCGGGGCGCCGAGCGGCTCGCCAACCGGCTTGAGCTCGATGACGTCATCGTGGTCGACCCGCTGCGGGGCACGCCGGGAGACGGCCCCGCTCTGGCCGCGCCGGGCAAGGGGCCGTTCTCCCCGGCGCTGTACGCCCGCATCATCGAGCGGGCCACCGGGCTGGGGATCGCGCTGCAGTCGGTGCTCTCCGACCGGCCGGGCCAGGGAGAGCTTTTCCGGAAACGCGCGCAGGTCGCCCAGCTCACGGCGCCGGTGCGCTATCCGGTGACGCCGGCCGTGATCGTCGACATTGGGGATTTGATCGACACCGTCCGTCTGCTCAAGTCGCTCGTTGAGGACGGCCAGCCGCCGGCGGCCGATCGGACGCCGGCGACCGCGGCACCGAGGCCGTCGGCGGCGATCGCCGCCGACGCAACCGCGACCGGCGCCGCGCTCGCCGTCCCGGCGGGTGGTCGGGCGGGGGCCTTCGCGATCCTCAAGCAGCTGGTCGAAACCCCGGGTGTGTCGACGCGCGAGATGCTCGTGCGCGACGCCATCCGCCGGCTGCTGCCGGCGTGGGCGAAGGCGGAGGTCGATGCGCGCGGCAATCTGCGCATCGTCGCCGGCCCGCAGCGGGGCGCGCGACAACTGCTGTTCGTGGCCCACATGGATGAGACCGGCTACCTGGTGACGGGGGTCGCCGATGATGGGATGCTGGAGGTCAAGCCGGTCGGCGGCTTCTACGAGACGCTCTACGAGGGACAGGTCGTACTGGTCCACGCGACGAAGGGGGACGTCGGCGGGGTCGTGCCGCCGCGGGCGGATTACGTCGCCGGGGGAGGCGCTCCGACGGCGTTCGGCGGCGCGCAGGTGCGGGTCGACCTCGGGACGCGCGATCGGGCCGCGACCGAGCGGCTCGGGATCGCGCCGGGCGACGCGATCACGGTGCCGAAAGCGTTCCAGCGGCTGGCCGGAACGCTCGGATCGGGACGCGCCGTCGATGACCGGGCCGGCTGCACGGCGCTGCTCCTGGCGCTGCGCGCCCTCGACCCGAAGCGGCTGCGCAACCGCGTGACCTTCGCCTTTTCGGTCGAAGAGGAAACCGGTCTCGACGGGGCGGCGGCGCTGGCGAAGGAGCTCGCGTCCGACGCGGCGAAGGGGCCGGGGTCCGACCTGGCGATCGCGGTCGACACATTCGTCTCCTCGGACACGCCGCTCGAGCGGCACGGGTTCGCGCGCGGCATCCTGGGCAGGGGCCCGGTCGTGCGGGCCATCGACAACAGCAACATCACCGACCGGGCGATCGTCGACCGCATCCTGGCGTTGGCGGCGCAGGCGAACCTGCCGATCCAGGCGGGGTTGACGCGCGGCGGCAACGATGCGTCGGTCTTTCCGGCCCTGGGCGTTCCGGCGGCGGCGATTTCCTGGCCGACGGTGCATTCACACTCGCCGGTCGAGGTGATCGACGAGCGCGATCTCGAGCGGCTGGGGGACCTGGTCCGGGTGATCGCCGAGCGCTGGTAAGGACCCCGCCTCCGGGGCGGTCCCGCCGGTCAGATCTCCGGCTCGTCCTTCAGCGGCTGGGCGTCCTCGTAGGACGCCTTGAAGATGGCCGACAGATCGCCTTCGAGGATGTCGGCCGGCATCGAGGCGCGGTCGAGGATGACGCGGTTGCGCGACACCTGCTTGGCCCGGTAGAGGGCGTCGTCGGCGGCCTTCAGGAGATCCCCTTCGCTGGCCACGCCCTGGTTCGCCGGGTACGAGGCGACCCCGGCGCTCACCGTCACCCGCATCAGGAACTCGCGGTACTTGTAGATGTGCTCTTCGGTGGCGCGCCGGATCCGCTCCGCCACGATGGCGGCGCGGATGCCGTCGGTGTTCGGCAGGACCGCCAGGAACTCCTCGCCGCCGAAACGCCCGACGATGTCGGTGGTCCGGGCGTTGGCCATCAGCAGCCGGCCGAAATCCCGCAGCACCTGGTCGCCGCAGTCGTGCCCGTACTTGTCGTTGACCTGCTTGAAGTGATCGAGATCCAGGATGATCAACGACAGCGGCGTGCCGTAGCGCTGGGCGCGCTTGAACTCCTCGGTGGCGCGGCGCCGGAGGTAGCGGTCGTTCAGCAGGCTGGTCCGCTCGTCGGTGACCGTCAGCTTCAGGAGCTTCTCGTTGGCGTCACGCAGCTGCTGGTTGGCGCGCTCCAGCGACGTGTACAAATAGCGCTTCTTCAACGAAGCGCGCAACACCGCGTCGAGCTCGTCGAAGTGAAACGGCTTGACGATGAAGTCATCGGCGCCGCTCCGCAGGCACTCGACCTTGCTCTTGACGTCCCGTTTCACTGTCATGACGACGAGCGGAATGGTCGACATGAGGCGATCCTTCTTGACGGTGCGGATGACGGTGAGGCCGTCGGGCGGCGGGATCAGCAGATCGAGCAGCACCAGGTCGGGCCGGTCCTGACTGATGCGCTGCAGCGCCTCCTGGCCGGAGCCCGCGCTCCTCACGTCGTAGCCGCTCATGGTCAGCCACTTGGCGAGCAGATCGACGCTGTCCTCATCGTCGTCGACGATCAGGATGCGGAACTTGCGCGTCGCCACCGGGGGCGATTTCGGCGGGGTGGTGTGAAGCTCCTGTTGCATCGGGAGCCCCGTGCGGGGCACTCCTTTCCCTTGGATCCCAGTGACGGGTGGTTATTCTATACCACCGCCGGAACCGGCCCGCAACGTGAAAATCCTTGTCTGTCGCGGGTTTCCGAGGGATCGGGCGTCAGGGTTCCGTCGCGCGCGTCAGGGTTCGGGCGCTCCGGACGGCGAGGGGGCGGGCGCGGCGGTGACCCGGGCCCCGGCCGCCGGGGCGGTGCCCCACGACTGGAATGCGGCGCGGCGACGGCGGTAGATGTCGAAGGCCGCCTCGTTGTCAACCGGGGTCACGTTGAACACGCCGAGGGTCGGCACCCAGTCCGGCTTCGGGATGTCCGGCAGCAGGGTGATCAGGGCGCAGTCGTTCTGTCCGACCTGGTAGGCGGCCTCGCTGGTGAACATGTAGGCGAACAGTCCCTTCGCCTGCGCCGGGTTCGGCGCCTTGGCGAGGAGCGTCATGACGTGCGGCACGACCACCGCCCCGGAGCCCATCCGGTCGGGGAACATGATATTCACCGTCTCGGCGGCGCGCTTGGCGCAGATCGCCTCATCGAGCCCCACGAACCCCCACAGCGCGTCGCCGGACCGGACCATCGTCCGCACCGCCGCGTCGTCGGCGACCACCCGGTTGCCGTTCGCAGCGACCCGGTCGAAGAAGGCGCCGGCCCGCTCCTCGCCCCACAGCGCGAACAGCGCCGCGGCCTGGAATGCCGGACCGTCCCGGCCGATTGCGGCGATCGCCGCCTTGCCGCTCCAGGCTCCCGCATCGAGATCCTCGACCGACGCGGGGGCGTCGTCTTTTTTCACCCGGTCGCTGTTATAGATGATGACGCGCGGCGTGACCGCGAAGCCGATCCAGCGGTACTGCCGGTCCCGGTATTGCCTCAGCACCGGCCGTGCACCGGCGGGGCGGAACGACCGGACCAGACCGTCGGCCGCCAGGTCGAGCGCCGTCAACGGGGAGACCGCCCACAGCAGGTCGACGCGACCGGCCGCCGCCTCCCGCTTCACGACGGCCGCAAAATCCTCGGCGGTCCCCGAGCGGTAGTGCGCCTCGACCTGAACGTTGGTCTCGTCCTGGAACAGCCGCAGCACCGGGCCGGCGATGTAGCGGGGCGCCTCGACGTAGACGATCACCTTCCCATCGGCCGGCACGGTGACCGATTCCTCCGGGGGCACGCCGGGCTCGGGGGCGTTGCAGCCCGGCAGGAGCGCCCCAACGAGGAGCGCGGCCGCGGCGGGGCGCGCGAGCCGTAACCGGGCGACTGCGGGGGCGGAGGGTCGAACAGTCGTGGCCAGCGGGGGGTCGCGTCGCATCGATGGGGGCTCCAGGAGGGGCGACTGTAACAGCCCGCCCGGCACCTTTCAACTGGCGCGCGGTCCGCATCGCTGTACAATAGCCGGCCTATGAGCGCTCCCGACCCTCTGAAGCGGGCCCACAACCGCAGCCGGCTGCGGACGATCGAACCGCCGGCGGAGGGGGAGGCGCCGCACCGCCGGCGGCGGCGGACCGGCTTCAAGTCGACCTTCCGTCCCGCCGACGCCAACTTCTTCTGCTGGAAGTACGGCGTCTGGTACAACCTGATGGACTGCTGCTACCGGCACGACCACCGCACCTACGAGGGATGCGCGCCCTGCGGCCAGGGCGAGGGCAATCTCCGGGCGAACGCCGACCTGTACCGGAGGATGCGTCACCTCGGCGATCCGCCCCGCCTGGTCCGCTGACCCGCGCGTGGACCTGATCCTCTCGGGCGGTACCCTCATCGACGGCACGGGGCGGCCGCCCGTTCGCGCCGACATCGGGATCGAAGGGGACCGGATTCGCGCCATCGCGCCGCGGCTGGACGGGCCGGCCGCCGAGCGGCTCGACGCCGCCGGCCGGGTCGTCGCGCCCGGCTTCATCGATCTGCACTCGCACTCCGATTTGTGCATGACCCTGCCGCTGCAGCGCCAGGCGGTCCTGCTGGAAGGGCGGATCCGGCAGGGTATCACCACCGAGCTGCTGGGCAACTGCGGCATCGGCTGCGTCCCCGTCACCCCGGCCACGCGTCCGCTCGCGGCCGGCGTGTGCGGGTTCATCACCCCGGACGGGATCGAATGGACGTGGGGGTCGATGGCGTCCTACCTCGACCTGCTCGCGGCGCGCGGCGCCGCGCTGAACGTGGCGACGCTGGTGGCGCACGGGCCCGCGCGCTTCCTGGCGATGGGCGGCCGCGCCGGCCGACCGACGGCGGACGAGCAGCGCGTCATGGACGGCGAGGTGCGGCGGGCGGTGGAGGAGGGGGCGTTCGGCGTGTCGTTCGGCCTCATCTACCCCCCGGGTCAGTTCGCCGACACCGGCGAGCTGGTGTCGGTGGCGCGTGCCGCCGCGTCCGCCGGCGGGTTCGCCGCCTTCCACCAGCGTGGCAGCAGCCGCGACACGCTGGCCCCGGCGGTGCGGGAGATCATCGAGGTCGGCCTGCGGTCGGACGGCCCGGTGCACCACTCGCACGTCGAGACGGTGGGGCCGCGGGCCTGGGCGGGTTCGGGCGAGGTGCTGCAGATCCACGACGAGGGGGGCCGGCGCGGCGCGGACGTCAGCGGCGACGTCATCCCGTACACGGCGGTGTGCACGACGATGCTGGCGCTCTATCCGCCCTGGTCCCTCGATGGCGGCGTGACGGCGTTTCTCGACCGGTTGCGCGACCCGCGCCAGCGGAGCCGGATGAAGGACGAGGTCGCCTCGGCCTCGGCAGTCTGGCCGCCGTGGGAGGAACCGGGGCGCTGGACCATGAACATCGCGCGCGAATGCGGCTGGGAGCGGATCCGCCTGGCGCACGTGGATGGCGCGGCGAACAAGCGGTGGGAACAGCTGACCCTGCTCGAGCTGGGCCGCCGCCGGGGGCTCGATCCGTTCGATGCCCTGTCGGACCTGCTGCTGGAGGAGAACGGCGTCGCCACCCAGCTGATCTTCGGGATCTCGGGGGACGATCGGGTCGACGAGCCGCTGCTGCCGCTCCTCGCCTCGCCGCGGCTGGCCGTGGTGAGCGATGCCTGGGAGATCGGCAAGGGGTTCCCGCATCCGGGAGCCTACGGCGCCTTCCCGCGGGTGCTCGGCCACTACGTGCGTGATCGCCGGCTGCTGCCGCTCGAAGAAGCGGTGCGCAAGATGACCTCGCTGCCGGCCCGGCGGCTGGGGCTGCGCGATCGCGGCGAGGTGCGCGAAGGGTTTGCGGCGGACCTGGTGGTGTTCGACCCCGCCACCGTCGCCGCCCGCGCCGATTACGGCCGGCCGCGCCAGTTTGCCGCCGGCATCGACGATGTCATCATCAACGGCCGGCGGGTGGTCGCGGGCGGCACCTTCCGGCCGGCCGCCGCCGGCCGCATCTTGAAGAGGGGTGCATGAGCCGATCGATGCGTGGTGCGAAGAACCGGGCCGCGGGCACGGGCCGCCCGGTTGCCGCGCTGATCCTGGCGGCGCTCGGTGTTGCGCTCGCCTTCGCGGCGGGCCCCGACTCGACGCCGCCCGGCGCCGTCATCGACGACGCGATCCGCGCCAACAACCGCGGCGCGGCCCTGATGGAGCAGTTCAAGCATGCGCAGGCGGCGGAGGAGTTCCTGAAGGTGACGAAGGGCGCCCCGACGTGGGCGCCGGGGTTCGTCAACCTGGGGCTGGCCTGCTTCTACAACCGGGACAACGACAAGGCGGAGGCCGCCTTCCGCGAAGCGGTGCGCCTCGATCCGGCCCTGGTCCAGGCGCATTACGGGCTGGGGCTGTTGCTGAAGAACCTCGGGAACGCGGAGGGGGCGATCACAGCACTCGACAAGGCGCGGACGCTCGATCCGGAGGACGCCGATCTGCTCTACAACCTGGGGCTGCTGCATGCCCGGCGGCGCGAATTCACCGAGGCGATCTCCCTCCTCCAACGCGCGCGGCAGATCGACCCGAACAGCATGTCGATTCGCTACCAGCTCGCCCGGGCGCTCATCCAGTCGGGGCAGACCGAGGCGGGGGAGAAGGAGATGGCGGTCTACCAGAAGCTGTCCGCCAACCCGAGGTTCTCGGTGCCGACCGGCACCCAGTACGGCGAGGCGGGCCGTTACGCCCTGGTGCTCACCGACTACGCGGCGCTGGGCGGCCCGCCGGCGCCGCCGTCGCCGGTCGCGATCCATTTCAGCGATGCGACCGGGGGTTCGGGGATCGCCTTCACGCACGGCGGCCCCGGGAGCGACTCGGCTGTCGCGGCTCCGGCCCAGGGAGTGACTCTGCAGGCCTGGGCGGCCCGCTATGGCGCGGGCGTGTCGGCCGTCGACTTCGACGGCGACGGTCTCCTCGACCTGCTGTTCAGCGACGCCGGGGGGCAGGGCGCCCCGCACCCCGCCCTCTACCGCAACAGAGGCGACTGGCATTTCGAGGACATCACCGGCAAGAGCGGGCTCGCGGCCGTCAGCGGCCTCGCCGCCGCCGTCGCCGACTACGACAACGATCACGACGCCGACATCTTCATCACACGGCCGGGTCAGGGCGTCCTGCTGCAGAACGAAGGCGGCGTCTTCGTGGACGTCACCGTGCCGGCGGGCGCGAAGGTCGGTGGGCTCCTGCTGGGCGCCTCCTGGGCCGACCTCGACCACGACGGCGACCTCGACCTGTGCGTCGCCCGCCTGCGGAAACCGGGGGAATCGGGCGGCGGGGTCGCTCTCCTCCTGAATCTCGGCAACGGATCGTTCCGCGACGCCACGTCCGAGCTGGGGTTCAAGGCGCCGGCGGCGGGGGTCGTCGGCATGAGCTTCTCCGATCTGGACGGCGACCGCGACACCGACGCGGTGCTGTCGTCGGCCGGCGGGCCGGACGTGCTGCTCGACAACCGGCGCGATGCGGGATTCGCCGACCGCGCCAAGGCCGCGGGGCTGGCGGCGCGCGGCGAGGGACGCGGTGTCGTGGTCGGGGACGTCAACGACGACGGCTTCCCGGATCTGGTGTTCGCGGCGGGGCCGGCGGGCGCCAACCGGCTCTATCTCAACAACCGGCGCGGGGCCTTTGCGGCGCGGGACCTGCCGCGACCGCGCGGCGCGTCGTCCTGGGGGGCGGCGCTGTTCGACGCCGACAACGACGGCGACCTCGATCTGTTGTTCACCGGCAGCGCCAATCTCCTCCTGCTGAACGACGGCAAGGGGGCCTTCAAGGACGCCACCGGCGACGCCGGTCTGAACCAGATCGCCGTGCGCGCCGGCCGGGCCGCGGCGGCGGCGGATCTCGACGGTGACGGCGACCTGGACGTGGTGGTGACGCAGAACGGCGGGTCTCCGCTCCTGCTGCGCAACGAGGGGGGCAACCGCAACAAGTGGCTCGAGGTGCGGACCGCCGGGCTGAACAGCAACCGCGACGGCATCGGCACCAAGGTCGACGTCCAGTCGGGGCCGTTCTGGCAGCGTCAGGAAATCCAGGCCGGTGGCGGCTACCTGTCGCAGGGTCCACCGCTGGCGCACTTCGGCATGGGCGGGCGCGGCGTTGCCGACTTCGTGCGGCTGCTGTGGCCCGGCGGCGTGCTGCAGGCGGAGCTCGATGTGCCGGCCGGGCAACGCACCGAGCAGGCCGAGCTCGATCGCAAGGGGTCATCCTGCCCGCTGTTGTTCGCCTGGAACGGCGGCCGTTTCGGCTTCGTCACCGATTTTCTCGGCGTCGGAGGTCTCGGCATGTGGATGGCGCCCGGCGTCTACGGCACGCCGGACCCGGACGAGTTCGTGAAGATCGAGCCGTCGCAGCTGCAGCCGCGCGACGGGGCGTACCTGTTCCAGGTGATGGAGAACCTCGAGGAGATCAGCTACCTCGACGAGGCGAAGCTGATCGTCATGGACCATCCGGCCGGCATCGAGGTCTATCCGAACGAGGCGTTCGGGGCGAAGACGCCGCCCGAGGAGCGGGTCTACGCCATCGCCACCGCCGACCGCGTCTTTCCGGTGAAGGCGCGTGACCATCACGACCGCGAGGTCACCGATGCGGTGCTCAAGATCGATCGCCGCTACCCGGACGACTTCACCCTGAGCCGGCTGGCCGGCTACGCCGAGATGCATCACCTGACGCTGGAGTTCCCGGAGGCGGTCACCCGCATGCAGCATCCGGTCCTGTTCCTCCACGGCTGGGTCGATTTCGAGTACGCCTCGACCAACTTCGCCGCCCACCAGGCCGGGCTGTCGCTGCAGCCGCCCGTCCTCGAGATGGAGAATGAGGACGGGATCTTCGCGCCGGTCATCGACCCGGTCGGCTTCCCGGCGGGCATGCCGCGGATGATGACGGTCGACCTGGGCGGGCTGGCGCCGCTGAAGTCGCGCAGTCTCCGGCTGCGCACCAACATGCGGGTCTACTACGACCAGATCTACATCGCCGAGCCGCTCGACGGCGCGGCGGCGGAGAAAGTCGTGCGCAACGAGGTGAAGCTGTCGGCGGCGCACCTGCACCGGCGCGGCTTCCCGCGCGAACACAGCCCGGACGGGCGGGAGCCGAAGCTCTACGATTACGGCATCATCGACAACACGCAGCCGTTCAAGGTGATGACCGGGAATTACACGCGCTTCGGGAGGGTCACCGATCTGCTGACCGCGACCGACGATCGCTTCGTCATCTTCGGCAAGGCCGAGGAGATCACGCTCGAATTTCCCGTCAAGGGGCTGCCCGAGGTCAAGAAGGGGTTCAAGCGCAGCTTCATCCTGTACGCCAACGGCTATTGCAAGGACATGGACCCGCACACGGCCTTCGGCGACACCGTCGAGCCGCTGCCGTTCCATGGGATGTCCGGCTATCCGTATCGGGACGACGAGTCGTATCCTCAAGATACGTACCACCAGGAGTATCTGAAAACCTACAATACGCGGCGCCTCGAGGGGCGTTGAGACGGAGCGCGATGCCGGCCGCGATCGTGGCGGAGAACCTCACCAAGGTCTACGTGCGGCGCCGGTCGCTGCGGCAGATCGCCGCCCGCCCGCTGCGCGCCGCCGAGCGGGTCACCGCGCTCGACGGAGTCTCGGTCGAGGCCCGCGAGGGCGAGATCTTCGGCCTGCTCGGCCCGAACGGCGCCGGCAAGACGACCCTCCTCAAGATCATCGCCTGCCTGGTCCTGCCCAGCGGCGGCCGCGCCCTGGTGAACGGCCACGACGTGACGCGCGACGACCGCGCCGTCAAACGGTCGATCGGATTCGTGACCTCCGATGAACGCTCCTTCTACTGGCGCCTGACCGGGCGGGAGAACCTGAATTTCTTCGGGCGATTGTACGGACTCGAACCGGCGGCCTGCCGGGGGCGCGCCACCGAGCTGCTCGAGGCCATGGACCTGGGGGCGATGGCCGACCAGCAGTTTCTCGATTACTCGTCGGGGATGAGGCAGCGGCTGGCAGTGGCGCGCGCGCTGCTTCACGACCCGCCGATCATCTGCCTCGACGAGCCGACCAGGAGCCTCGACCCGATCGCCGCCAAGCACCTGCGCCGGTTCGCCGTCGAGCGGCTGAACCGCGAGCGCGGCAAGACTCTCCTGCTGGCGACCCACAACCTCCAGGAGGCGGAGGAGATGTGCGGCAGGCTCCTGGTATTGCACCGCGGGCGGGTGCTTCGACAGGGGACGGTCGCCGAAGTGACCCGCGGTCTTCCCGGGCGCGACCAGTACGTGCTGGCGGTCGCCGGAGTCGCGGAGCCGCCGCGCGACCCTCGCTGGGCGATCGCTGTCGACAACCGCGACGGCGAGCTGCTGCGATTGAGCGCGTCCGTCGACCGCGACGGAGACGCCCTCTCGGACCTGCTGCGGCGGCTGCTCGACGGGCGCGGCCGGATCCTGTCGTGCGCCCGCCGCGAGCCGAGTCTGCAAGAGGTGTTTGATCAAATCGAGGCCGGAGGCGGCGGCGGGGGTGCAGCCGGAGCCCGGGGCGCGTCATGAGCACTCTGCGCACCCTCGGGGCGTTTCTGAAGCGAGACTTTCTGATCGAGATCTCCTACCGGACCTCGTTTCTGATGCAGTTCTTCGGGATCATCTTCAGCGTCCTGATCTGGTACTTCATCGCCGGCGTCGTCAACGCGCCGAAGACCACGCCCGGCCTCGAAGGGGTCGACTATTTCGCCTACGTGCTGCTGGGCGTCGCCTTCTATCATTTCCTGTCGGCGGCGATGATGTCGCTGGCCCAGAAGATCCGCACCGAACAGACGACCGGCACCCTCGAGGCGATGCTGGTCACGCCGACCGCCACCGGCACCATCGTCCTGGGGTCCTCGCTGTGGGATTTCATCCTGTCGTCGTTCCGCGTCGTGATCTATCTCCTGGTCGGCTGGCTGTTCTTCCACGTCACCATCCACCTCGGCAATCTGCTGGCGGCGCTGCTCATCCTGGGGCTCACCATCCTGGCGTTCTCCGGGATCGGCATCCTGTCGGCGGCCTTCGTCATCTATCTGAAGCGGGGCGACCCGATCGCCTATCTCATCGCCAGCGCCTCGGCGCTGCTCGGCAACGTCTTTTACCCCGCCGAGGACATGTGGCCGTTCATGCGTCACCTGTCCCGGCTGCTGCCGATCACCTACGCGCTGCGCGGCCTGCGGCGCGCTCTCCTGAAGGGGTCCAGCTTCGCCGACTTGCTGCCCGACATCCGGATGCTGACGTTGTTCGTCGCCGTCCTGCTGCCGCTCGGGATCTACGCCTTCCGCTTCGCCATCCGCAAGGCGCGCCAGGAAGGATCGCTCGTCCAGTACTGAGCCGGGCCGGGGGTGCCGCCGGCGCCCGCCGCCGCTCGCGATTGACAGGAACCTGTTCACCATCCCGCCTGCCGAGATCAACGCCGCCAGGGCCGTGCTGACGCTCTTCGACGGGCGCGAGGTGTGCCGCGACGACAGCCTGCGTTGAGAGCGAGCGGTGGGGACGAAGATCACCCTCCAGGCGGCGAGAGTCTTATTGAGCGACGACCTCGCCGCTCCCTCGGCCGCATCCCACCGACGGAGTGCCGGACCAGTAATCGGGGGCACGCAACAGGACGGTGAATCGGCTATGATCCCAGGAATACCGGAACTATTTCAAGTTCGCCACGTCGTACTAAACGCTGGGACCGGCGAATGACAAACCATTAAGGAGTAACACGATGTTACGGGCCACCGTCGTCGCAATCCTCTCGGCACTTCTTAGCGTTCCTGTCCTGCCTGCCTTCGCGGCAGGCGCGAAACCAAAGGTGCAATTCAGCCAGGCAAGCTCCGGCGGGGGGGAGGCGACGACTCCGGTCAACTTGACCGTGGTCTTGAGCTCCACAACCGCCAAGACCGTCAAGGTGAATTATGCCGTGACCGGCGGTACCGCGACCGGAGGCGGTGTTGATTACACCCTCGCTGCCGGCACGCTGTCCATCCCCGCCAACACGCTTTCTGCGAACATCACAATCTCCATTGTGAACGACAATCTGGGCGAACCGGATGAAACAATCGTCGTCACGCTGAGTAACCCCTTGAACGCCAGCCTCGGCACAACAACAACCCATACCTACACGATTGCGGGTAATGTCCCCCAAGTGTCGTTCAACACCGCTGCTTCATTCGGAAGCGAGAACCTTCCCATTAGCGACATCTCCGTATCGTTGAACACCGTGTCGACGCAGACGGTGTCGGTGAATTGGGCTGTGGCCAACCGTGGTACGGCGAAGAATGGCACAGACTACTTCATGCTCCCCGCGGGTGCGACCAGCGGAACCTTGACCTTTGCGCCCGGCGAGATGCTGAAAACCATCCGTGTGAGGTCTCAGCGGGACGATACGGTCGAGAGTGACGAATCCATGAGGCTGGTCTTGAGCAGCCCGAGCCATGCGACATTGGGAACAACGACATCGCATAGTTTCACCATCTACGATTCTCCGCCGAGAGGCGTCGTGGGCGATTACTGGGCGGATGTGGTGCTGGGCCAGCGAGACTTTACTCAGTCAAACTCCAACCATGTGGTACCCAACCACGCCTACAATGTGAGCGGCGTCGTGGTGGATCGCTCCCCGGGGAGTGGAACGAATGGCCGGGCCTATGTATGGGACGCAGGCAACAACCGGATACTCGGGTTCGACCTGAGCAAACAAAATAACTGTTATACGCTTCCGACCGGCACTGCATGCACACCGGACATCGTAATCGGCCAAAGTTCGGGTTGGGAGGACGGCGCGTGCAACCAGGATGCGAGCACGTCGCGCTACCCTTATCTGGCTCCAGCCAGCGCCACGACCCTCTGTGGAACGCCTACCTGGAGGATCAGCCAGAAGGAGGGCGCCAGGGCGCCAGGCATGGCGGTGGATCAGCAGACGGGCGACCTTTATGTTCCCGATTTCGAGAACAATCGCGTCCTGATTTTTAACAATCCGTTCACTGACAGCACCCCTGCGATAGCGGACGATGTCATTGGTCAGGATGACTTCTCCGGGGTGTATTGCAATAAGGTGCCGTATAAGCGCAGGAGTTGCTATGACGGTGATATCGATCCCTCCACTCCGGTCGCCGCTCCCAGCGCCTCGTCGCTATGCGCCATGTCCGATATTTCATCCCAGGGTCTTGGTGTTGCGCTGGATGCCTCGGGCAACCTCTGGGTCGCCGATGGCGGGAATAATCGGGTGCTGCGCTTTTCCAAGGACCCGGTCACACAAAAACTTCAGAAGTCCGCCGGTGTGGTGCTCGGGCAAACCAACTTCACGTCGAACATCGGCGGCACAGGTCTGAACAAGACGCAAGGTCCTTCCTCGCTGGCATTCGGGCCCGACGGCAAGCTGTATGTTGCGGATGGATCGACAGATCCACAAGATGACAATGTCTATCCCAATAGCCGCGTGCTGGTCTTTACTTCCCCATTTGGCGACGGCATGACTGGAGCGCTCTTTTCAGGCAGCGGCACAACGCACTTCAGGAGGTCGCTGATCACCGGAGTCAGGGATGTGGCGGGGGTTTCGGGTCTCTGGATCAACACATGGGAGCCAGGGCAGGAGGGCATCACCCAGCAGCGACACAAAGTAGAACTATTCAACTGGGATGGGACGCTTCTCAAGACCCTGCCGCTGGTGGCCGACGTGACCAACCATTTCTTCGGTCCGGTTGACGTCGATAAATCCGGACACGTGCTGGTCCCCGGGAATCGGGATGCGAGCGATGTGTTCATTCACACAGCGCCCTATACGGCCCAACCCACCACGCTGCTACCCCCAATCCGCCGGTACAACATGGTCACCGATCGTCATTTGACGAATGCCCATGGCATCGCCACCGCCAAGAATCAACTCTATCTCTCGGACGATTGCCGGATCATGGTCTGGAATAATCTTGATGCATTGACCAACGGCAGGGCGGCCGACAGCTTCATCGGCCAGGCCGACCTGCAAACGCAGGACTATTACTTCAATGCAGGGAATTGCTACGGCCAGATGAAAACCGATGCCAGCGATCGGCTGTGGGTGGCCAGTAGTAATCGCCTTTTCGTGTTTCAGACGCCGTTGTATGCCTGGAGCAAGCCGATCAAGGTCATCGAAGCACGCCAAGGGGCACCGATCGGTGTGATCAACAGCACGGACTCGATCGACATCCTTGGTACGGCAGGCTGGGGGGAATTTGGATTCGCTCCCTCGGCGGACGGAAATTTCCTGTGGATTTCCCAGATGGAGAAACACCGTGTGTTGCGCATACGTCATCCGCTGGGTCCAACGCCGTTGATCGATGTGGTGCTCGGTCAAGCCAATTTCGCCGGCGCGCTGTGTAATCAGGATGGCACCCTGCCGGTTTCCGGTCCCAACAGTCTCAACCGGCTCTGTTTCCCATGGCACTTATCGATCGATCGCCTCGGGAACCTTTACGTTTCGGACCATCGCGGTGAGCGCCAGGGAAATCTACGCATGCTGAGATTCGATGCGTCGCTGTTTACCAGCATCACTACGATCTCCCCCGGCGATACCGTGCTGTACAATCCTCCGGCCTCCAAGGAGTTTCCTGCGAGCGCCAATCCTACGTATGAACCGGCGTTTGACAGCACCAATCGCATGGTCGTGGGTTATGACGCCTATGTGGCGGAGGCCCCGTCATTCATGGGGATCTACGATGATCCCCTTTCCACCGCGACCGATCCGACTTCGACGACCAACCCGACATGTCTTCCTTCCGTATCAGGTGAGGATTGCCTCCTGAATGATCATATGGTCTACGCCTACGCGGTCACCTTCGACGCGTTCAACAATCTCTACATCGGCGACCCCAACCGCAGCAAGGTATTTATCTATAAGCAGCCTTTCAACAATCCAACCGGCGCCCCGCCCGGGCCGGCATATCCGGCGATGACGCAGATCATCTCGCACATCATGGCGTTGGGTGATGACGCTCATACCGACTGCGCGGGTTCTACCACCACGGGTGCTTCATTAACCGTTGTCGGAGGTTGCCCGGCGGGTTCCGCCAATCCTTCCTATGTCGCGGGGTTGCGCTTTAACGGTATAGCCTTGCCACGCGGGGTGACGATCGACAGTGCCGTGATCATATATAAGCCACTCGAGAACGGTAGTTATGTTGAGCCGCTGAAGGTCACGATCAAGGGAGTCTCGTCCGCAAATCCCGCGACTTTCTCTACCACGATTCCCTTGACCACTCTGCCACCGACCGTTGCAGCGGTTAACCTTGATGACAGTGAAAATGGGCTATGGAAGGCCGAGCATTGGCACTCCAGTCCAAATCTCAAAGCGATCGTGCAAGAGATCATCAATCTGGCTGGCTGGACATCCGGAAACTCGATGGCGTTCCTGATCTCGAACGACGGTACACCCAGCGAGCGCTCTTTCCCAGCCTATGATTATTCCCCCGCCGACGCGCCGATACTGTACATCCAGTATCACTGAGCGCATACCATCTCGGAAACCTTCTAGCGGCGCTGGTCATCCTGGGGCTCACCATCCTGGCGTTCTCCGGCATCGGCATCCTGTCGGCGGCCTTCGTCATCTATCTGAAG
Organism: Acidobacteriota bacterium; assembly: GCA_018606725.1. GTDB lineage: Bacteria > Acidobacteriota > Polarisedimenticolia > Gp22-AA2 > Gp22-AA2 > JAGYID01. The sequence goes on along the minus strand of JAGYID010000003.1, from coordinate 39,648 downwards.
CGCGGTGATCCGATCGCCTACCTGCTCGCCAGCGCCTCGGCGCTGCTCGGCAAAGTCTTCTACCCGGCCGAGGACATGTGGCCGTTCATGCGCCATCTGTCCCGCCTGCTGCCGATCACCTATGCCCTGCGTGGCCTGCGGCGCGCCCTGCTGAAGGGATCCAGCTTCGCCATCCGCAAGGCGCGCCAGGAAGGATCGCTCGTCCAGTACTGAGCCGGTTCGTTGACACCCCCCGGGGCGTGTGCTATTTTTCGCTTCCATTCACACAGCACGCGACCGGCGCGGGGGAGGCGCCACCGGGGGCCGCGGCCACGCGGCCACACGCCGGCGCCGGAGGAACAGCAGCTTGAAATTCGAAAAGCTCAATCTCCCTTCCGAAGGGAAGCGCATCACCGGCTCGGAGGGCGGCCTCAAGGTGCCGTCCGAACCGATCATCCCGTTCATCGAGGGGGACGGCATCGGCCCGGACATCTGGGCCGCCGCCCGCCGGGTGATGGACGCCGCCGTCGTCAAGGCCTATGGCGGCAAGCGGCGGGTGCACTGGTTCGAGATCTACGCCGGCGGCAAGGCGCGCGACAAGTACGGCGACTGGCTGCCGCAGGACACCCTGGAGGCGATCCGGCACTACACGGTTGCCATCAAGGGGCCGCTGACGACGCCGATCGGCGGCGGCTTCCGCAGCCTGAACGTCACCATCCGCCAGGAGCTGAACCTGTACGCCTGTATCCGGCCGGTGCGCTATTTCGAGGGGGTGCCGTCGCCGGTGAAACGCCCGCAGGACGTCGACCTGACGATCTTCCGCGAGAACACCGAGGACGTCTACGCCGGCATCGAGTGGCGCGAGGGCACCGAGAAGTGCCGCAGGGTGATCGATTTCCTGAACAAGGAGATGGGTTGCTCGGTGCCGGCCGATTCGGGCATCGGCGTCAAGCCGATGAGCGTCAAGGCGAGCAAGCAGCTGGCGCGCAAGGCGATCCGTTACGCCATCGAGCGCAAGAAGCCGAGTGTGACGCTGGTGCACAAGGGCAACATCATGAAATTCACCGAAGGCGCCTTCAAGGAGTGGGGCTACCAGGTGGCCAAGGAGGAGTTCCCCGAGTACACCGTCACCGAGGAGGAGGCGGCGAAGCTGCCTGGCGGCGCGCCGGCGAGCAAGGTCGTGGTCAAGGACCGGATCGCCGACTCGATGTTCCAGCAGATCCTGCTGCGACCTCAAGACTACTCGGTGGTGGCTACTCCCAACCTCAACGGCGACTACCTGTCGGACGCGGCGGTCGCGCAGGTCGGCGGGCTGGGGCTGGCGCCCGGGGCCAACGTCGGCGACTTCATGGCGGTGTTCGAGGCGACCCACGGGACCGCCCCGGCCTATGCGGGCCAGGACAAGGTCAATCCCGGCTCGCTCATTTTGTCGGGGGCGATGATGTTCGAATACCTCGGCTGGCTGGAGTCGGCGGCGCTGATCGTGGACGGGATCGGCGCGGCGATCAAGGAGCGCCGCGTCACCTACGACCTGGCGCGGCTGATGGATGGAGCGACAACGGTCAAGTGTTCCGAGTTCGGCGACGCCATCATCGCCAAGATCGAGGCCGCCGGCTGAGCCGGCGGATGGCGGGCGCCAGGAGCCGGCCCGATACCCGGACAGGCTCCCGGTCGATGCGGTGATGTGAACGGTGACGCGGCGGACCCCTCGCCGACCGCAGCGGAGGCGGGCAATGCGCAGGAAAGTGTCGATCATCGGCGCCGGCAACGTCGGCGCCTCGGCGGCGGAGCGGATCGTGCAGCGCCGCCTGGCCGACGTCGTCATGGTGGACATCGTCGAGGGGCTGCCGCAGGGCAAGGCGCTCGACCTGAACGAGGCCGGGCCGGTCGATGGCTACGACTTCCGCCTGACCGGGAGCAACGGCTACGCGGAGACCAAGGACTCCGACGTCGTGGTGATCACCTCCGGACTGCCACGCAAGCCGGGGATGAGCCGCGACGATCTGCTGTTCAAGAACTTCGAGATCGTCAAATCGGTCACCGAGCAGGTGGCGAAAGCGTCACCGCGCGCCACCTTGATCATCGTCAGCAATCCGCTCGATGCCATGGCCTACACAGCCCTGAAGGCGAGCGGCTTTCCGCGCGAGCGGGTCCTGGGGATGGCCGGCGTGCTCGATTCCGCCCGCATGCGTTTCTTCATCGCCGAGGCGATGGGGGTGGCGGTCGAGAACACCCACGCCTTCGTCCTGGGCGGCCACGGCGACAGCATGGTGCCGCTGCCGCGCTACTCGACCGTCTCCGGCATCCCGATCACCGAGCTGCTGCCGAAGGACACGATCGACGCCATCGTCCAGCGCACCCGCGACGGCGGCATCGAGGTCGTCAATCTCCTCAAGACCGGCAGCGCCTATTACGCCCCGGCGACCTCGGTCGTGCAGATGGTCCAGTCGATCCTGCTCGACGAGCACAAGATCCTGCCATGCGCCGTCTATCTGCAAGGAGAATATGGCTATCGCGACGTCTACCTGGGCGTCCCGGTCCGGCTCGGCGCCGGCGGCATGGAAAAGGTCATCGAGATCAGGCTCCAGCCGGACGAGAAGGCCGCCCTCGACAAGTCCGCCGCCGCGGTGCGGGAATTAATCGTCAAGCTGAAAGTCTAGTCCGGCCGCCTTAGAACGGCTTGAACGGCGGCGAGCCGAAGCGCGGGTGCATCAGGAGGTGCGCGATCGGCCAGGCGTAGGCCAGCGCCACCAGGCCGATCGCCACGGCGGTCCACAGACCGAAGCGATCCCAGACCCCGGGGGCCGTCACCGGCCGGAGCGGCACGGCGAACTCGAACGTTGCCGGCGTCGCCAGGCGGCGGCCGCCGACCCACGTTGCCACCACCACGATCACGAACCACAGGGCGCTGAGGAACAGGATGACGCCGCCGACGGCGGCGATCTCGGTCAGGCCGTGCCAGCGGGCTCCATCCGCGCCGCTGAGGGCGGCGCTGTAGACCCGGCGCGGCAGGCCGCGCAGACCGGCGATGTGGTAGGAGATGCTGAACAGCACCATGCCGAGGAACCACAGGTACGGCTGGGCGCGGGCCAGACCGGGGAAGCGCAGGTCACGACCGAGCAGCCGCGGCAGCAGCCAGTAGGTCGCTCCCATGAAGGTCAGGGCCACCGTCGTGCCGAGCACCAGGTGGAAGTGCCCCATGATCCACGCCGTGTTGTGCACCATCGAGTTCATCGCGTAGGCAGCGTTGATCGCCCCGCCGAAGCCGCCGAAGGTGAACGACAGCATCGCCAGCGCCACCGACGCGAACAGCGGGTCGCCCCACGGCAGCCGGCCGATCCAGTCGAACAGCCCCTTCGCCCCCTTCAGGCGGCCCGCCACCTCGAGCGACGCGATCACCGTGAAGGCGGTCACGAACGACGGGTAGAGGACGGCGTAGGTGGTGAAGGTGTGCAGCAGCTTCCAGCCGGCCGATATTCCCGGGTCGGCGAACTGGTGGTGGAAGCCGACCGGGGTCGACAGCAGCAGGAACAGGATGAACACCATGCGCGTCAGCGGGTCGCTGAACAGCCGGCCGCCCGCCGCCCTCGGCAGCACGTTGTACCAGACCACGTACGCCGGCATCAGCCAGAAATAGACCAGCGGGTGCCCGAACCACCAGAAGAAGGTCCGCGCCAGCACCGGGTCGATGGTGGCGACCCAGCCGAGCGACCACGGGATCAGCATGACGACCACCTCGACCGCCAGGCCGAAGGTGGCCAGATACCACAGGATGATGGTCGCCAGCATGCCGTGCATCGGCAGAGGCGCCGGGACGCCCGGGTGCTCGCGGCGCCATGCGCGGTACGAGGCGATCATCACCCCGCCCCAGATCCACGACCCGACGACCAGGAGGGTCGCGCCGATATAGAAAAGAGGATGCGCCTGCAGGGGCGGGTAGAAGGTGTAGAGCACCGTGCTTTGACCCATGAGGATGGTGGCGGCCGCCGCCACCGAGCCGATGGCAGCCAGCCAGAAGGCGAACCAGCCGGCGCCGCGGCCGGTGATCCGCCCGAGCGTCGCCTGCGCCAGCGCGTACCCCAGTCCCATGATGAAGAAGGTGGTGAACACCAGAGCCATCAGAACGCCGTGCGCCGTGACCGACAGGTAGTAGAGCGACTCGCTGCGCCACGGGAAATTCACGTCGGCGATCGACAGCCCCTGCAGGACCCCCATCGCCGAGGCGACCCCGAAGGCGGCGACCGCCACGCCGATGTGCGCCGCGGCCAGCCGGTGACTGCCGGGCGCGGGGGGCGCGACTGCGGCGGTCACGGCGCTTCCTCCTTGACGATCAGCTTGCCGACCATGTTGTGGTGCATCAGGCCGCAGTACTCGTTGCAGGCGATCAGGTATTCGCCCGGGTTCGCGAACGACACGGTGAACTGGCTGACGTAGCCGGGGATCGCCATGGCGTTGGCGTTCGTTCCGACGATCTCGAACCCGTGGATCACGTCGGCGCTGGTCAGGCGGAAGGTGACCGGCCGGTTCGCGGGCACCTCGATCGGGTCGGGGGTGAACGAGAACATCTCGGCCCGTACCGACACCACGACGCCGCCGTCGGGCCGCGCCGTCACCTTCGGGTCGCCGAACTCCGGATCCTGCGACAGCGTTGCCGGGTCGATCGTCTCGATGTGGCTCGGCGGCTGAATCGCATGGAGCCCCGCCGTCAGGACGATGGTCCCCAGGAAGACCGCGATCACCCCGGCGGCCGCCCACATCCAGATCCGCTCATACAACTCGACGTGCATCGCCTCAGGCCCTCCTCGGCTGGCTTTTGCGCCAGAGCGTCCCCGCGCTCACGAGTGCGGCGCACCCCGCGCCAGGAAGCCGAACACGTACATGCCGATCCATCCGAGAAGGAACAGTAGACCGAAGACGATGACGATCGCCAGGGTGCCGCGCGGGTGGCCGAGGTCGTCGGGTTCGAACCGGTTCGATTGATGGGCTGCGGATGGGTGGCGCGGCTCGGTCATCGTGATCCCCTCCGAGGACGATCCGGGCGGGGGCATCCTAGCGAAACTTGAGACCGGACGCCAGAGCGATGGTGCAAGGTGATCGGCCGTTCTCCGTCAGCGTGGCGCGCCGGCCGTCGACCGCGCCCCCGGCAGATCGGCGTCCGTGCTGGTGACCAGCTCGTCGACGACACGATCCATGGCCCGGTGGACCTGGTCGATGGTGCCGCGGGGGCGGTTGGCGAGAAAGGCGAACGCGAAGACGTGGCCATCGCGGTTGGCGGCGTAGCCGGCGAGCGACAAGGCGCCGGCGATGCGGCCGGTCTTGGCGCGTACGCGGCGGCGGGCCTCCTCGCCGCCGAAGCGCTCGTCGAGGGTCCCGTCGGCCCCGCCGATCGGCAGCGACGTCTCCAGCTCGGGACCGATCTCGAAGTCGGCGCGCGCCTTCCAGAGCGCCTCGGCCAGAAGACGGGCCGGGACGCGGTCCTGGTCCGACAGGCCGGAGCCGTCGGCGAAAACGGCGCTGCCGGGATCGAGGCCGAGTCCCGACAGATAGGTCCGCAGCACCTGGATGCCCGAGGCGGTCGTGCCCGGGGTGCCCTCGAACTCGGCGCCCAGAGTCTTGAGGATCGACTCGGCCATGTAGTTGTTGCTGTTCTTGTTCATGTCGCGCAGGAGCGGACCGAGCGGCCTCGACTCGTGGCGCAACAGCTCGCGCGCCTTCTCCGGGGTGACGCCGGTCACCAGCGAGCCCCTGATCTCGATGCCGTGCTCCGCGGCGATCTCCTTGAAGGCGTGCAGGGCATAGAGGGCCGGCTCCTCGACGGATCGATTGAAAAAAATCGGACCGCCGCCCTTGCGGATGGTGCCGGCGATCACCAGCGAGTTCTGTCCACCCTCGAACGAGCGCGCCACCGAAACCGAAGCGGCGCCCGTCGTCGTCATGGCGCGGTTCATCACCTGGAAGAAGGACGAGACCGGCTCGAGCGTGATGTCGGGGCGGGCGCCGACGAGCGGCGACGGATCGATCCGCACGGTCACCACGTTGAAGTTGCACGACAACGCGCCGACCGGCGCGTTGTACCAGGAGTCGGCGGCCGGCTCCGGCCAGCCGGCCGGACGGCGGACGGCGTCGAAGTAGGACTCGTCGCCGACGAGGTCGCCGTCGACGCGCCGCAGCCCGAGGGCGGCCAGGCGCCGGGTCATCAGCCACCAGGCCTCGCCGACGAGATCCGGCGCGCCGGACCCCTGGATGTAGAGGTTCCCCGCGACCGCGCCATCGGCGTCGATCGGCGACTCGGCAAGGATGCGGGTGTTGTAAACGAACTCCGGCTTCAGGAGCGACAGCGCCGCGGCGCTGGTGAGGATCTTCATCGTCGAGGCCGGTCGCAAAGGCCGATCGGGATTGCGGGCGAGGACGGTCGACCCCTCGGGCAGCGACAGGATGATGAGACCGGTCTCTTCGGGGCTGAACGCTGGCGCCCGCAGATGGGCGGCGAGGCGCGCCGCCAGCGGCAGACCCGTGGTGCTTCCCTCCGGCACCGGTGACGAGGCCGCTGGCGGCGCTGACGGGGCCTCGGGTGACGAGGTCGGCTGCGGCGCCGGCTGCGGCGCCGCCACGGAGCGGGTGGCGACGGCCTGGAGACAGGCACACACGGAGACGACCAGGAGCAGGTGGCGATTCGGGCGGTGCATCTCGGCTGGCGCTCCGGCCGGGCGTTCACCGGGTCGCGATTCCCCCGGCTCGACGGCGCCGCATCGTAGCAGAGCCCCGAAAGGCTGTCAAAACAACGGTTTGACACGATCCGGCCGGGATGATAAAAAGGGCGCCCATGAAAATCCACGAGTATCAGGGCAAGCAGATCCTGTCGCGCTTCGGTGTCGAAGTCCCGCGCGGCGAAGTCGCCTTCAGCGCCAAGGACGCCGCCGCCATCGCCGCCCGACTCGGCGGGCGGTGCGTCGTCAAGGCGCAAATCCACGCCGGCGGGCGCGGCAAGGGGGGCGGCATCAAGGTCGCCGCCGGCGTCGAGGAGGCGGAACGGCTGGCGCGCGGCATGATCGGCATGACGCTGGTCACCCCGCAGACGGGGGCGCAGGGGAAGAAGGTGCGGCGCCTGCTGATCGAAGAGACGCTGCCGATCGCCCGCGAGATCTATCTGGGGATCACGCTCGACCGCCAGCGCGGCACGCCGGTCGTCATGGCCTCGGCGCAGGGCGGCGTCGAGATCGAAGAGGTCGCGAAGCGCGACCCGGCGGCGATCCTGATGGAGCCGATCGATCCGCTGCTCGGCTTCCGGCCGTTCCAGGCGCGCCGGCTGGCCTTCGCCCTGGGCATGAAAGGCGACGAGATCGGGCGCGCCGCGAAGCTGATGACGGCGCTGGTGCGGGCGTACGAGGAGACCGACGCATCGCTCGCCGAGATCAATCCGCTGATCGTGACGACGGACGGCAGGGTGCTCGCCCTCGACGCCAAGATGAACTTCGACGACAACGCCCTGTTCCGTCACCCCGAGATCCGCGACATGCGCGACACCGACGAGGAGGACCCGCTCGAGGTCGAGGCCTCGGCGCACGCGCTCAACTACATCAAGCTCGACGGGACGGTCGGCTGCATGGTGAACGGCGCCGGGCTGGCGATGGCGACCATGGACATCATCAAGCACGTCGGCGGCGCGCCGGCGAACTTCCTGGATGTCGGCGGCGGCGCCTCGGCCGAACAGGTGGCGGCGGCGTTCAGTATTCTTCAAGCCGATCCGAGCGTGAAAGCGGTCCTGCTCAACATCTTCGGCGGCATCCTGCGGGTCGACGTGCTGGCCCGCGGGGTGGTCGAAGCGTCCCGCAAGGTCGGGGTGAAGTTCCCGATCGTGGCCCGCCTCGAGGGGACCAACGTCGAGGAGGGCCGAAAGATCCTGACCGGGGCGGGGTTGAACATCACTCTCGCCGACGGCATGCTCGACGCGGCGAAGAAGGTCGTGGCGCTGGCGGCGGGGGTGCGATGAGCCCGGCGCGCCGCCGGGCCGACAGGGGAGAAGCCGGCGCATGAGCATCCTGGTCGACAAGAACTCGCGGGTTGTGGTGCAGGGGCTGACCGGCAAGGAGGGGTCGTTCCACGCCAGGCAGTGCCGCGAGTACGGCACGGCCATCGTCGCCGGGGTCACCCCCGGGCGGGGCGGCCAGGAGCACGAGGGCACGCCGGTGTACAACACCGTCCGCGAGGCGGTCCGGGCCCAGCGCGCCAACGTGTCGCTGATCTTCGTGCCGCCGGCCGGCGCGGCCGACGCCATCCTCGAGGCGCACGACGCCGGCATCAAGGTCATCGTCTGCATCACCGAGGGGATCCCGGCCGCCGACATGATCAAGGTGAAGGCCTCCCTGGGTGACGGGCGCGGTGACGCCGCGGGCGCCGGCGCGACGCGGCTGATCGGCCCGAACTGCCCCGGAATCATCTCGCCCGGCAAGTGCAAGATCGGCATCATGCCCGGCTACATCCACAAGCCGGGCCCCGTCGGCGTCATCTCGCGCAGCGGCACGCTGACCTACGAGGCGGTGGCGCAGCTGAGCCGCCGCAACATCGGGCAGAGCACCTGCATCGGGATCGGCGGCGACCCGATCATCGGCACGTCGTTCGTCGATGCCCTGCGGCTGTTCAAGGACGACCCCGACACCAGGGCGATCGTCATGATCGGAGAGATCGGCGGCACGGCGGAGGAGGAGGCGGCGCGTTACGCCGCCCGGGAGCTGGGCAAGCCGATGGTCGCCTTCATCGCCGGGCAGACGGCTCCGCCCGGCAAGCGCATGGGGCACGCCGGCGCGATCATCGCCGGCGGGCACGGCACGGCGGCGGAGAAGATGGCGGCGCTCAGGGAGGCCGGCGTGCAGGTGCTGAAGACGCCGGACGAAATCGGCGGGGCCGTGGAGACGATCCTGGCGGGCGGGCGCTGAGCGCCGGACCGACGCGGGAGTGAGCGAGGGAGGAGATGAGCGAGCGGACGCTGTCGATCGTGAAGCCGGATGGTGTGGAGAAGAACCTGGTCGGGGAGGTGATCCGCCGGTTCGAAAAGGCGGGGCTGCGGGTCGTGGCCCTGAAGATGACCCGCCTGGACGAGAGGGGCGCGGCCGGCTTCTACGCCGTCCACCGCGAGCGGCCGTTCTTCGGCTCGCTCGTCGCGTTCATGACCTCGGGGCCGATCGTGCCGATGGTGATCGAGGGAGAGGGAGCCATCGGGAAGGTCCGCCAGCTGATGGGCGCGACCGACCCGGCCAAAGCGGAATCCGGCACCCTGCGCCGGGATTTCGCGGACTCGGTCGAGCGCAATATCGTGCACGGCTCCGACGGCCCCGACACTGCCCGGTTCGAGATCGGCTACTTCTTCAGCGCCCTCGAAATCCCGCCACGCTGAGGCGATGAAGGACGCGCTCCGGCTGCTGCGCTATGTCCGCCCGTACCTCGGGCGGCTGCTGGGGGCAATCGCCTCGTCCGGACTCCTGTCGTTCACCTACCTCGCCCTGCTCGGGCTGATCCAGCCGATCGTCGACTACATCTTCGCGCGCGGCGCCGCTTCGCCGGCGGCGACGGCCGGCAAGGTACAGCTCTTCGACGCGACGCGCCGTTTGTTCGGAGGCGCGCACCTGCCGGCGTGGCTGGCCGACTGGACCGCCAGGTTCCAGGGGGTGTCCACCGGCGCCGCCATCCTGATCGCCGCGCTGGTCGTCGTCCTGTTCGCTCTCAAGGGCGTCTTCACCTACCTGTCGGCCTACCTGACGCGCTGGACCGGGCTGCAAGTCGTGCGCGACCTGCGCGCGCACCTGTACGCGCGCATCCAGGGACAGTCGCTGGCGTTCTTCTCCGAGTACCCGACCGGCGTCCTGATCGCCCGCGTCGTCAACGACGTCGGCCGCATCCAGCGGGCGGTGGCGGGCGACCTGGCCGAGGTGTTCCGGCTGGGCGCCATCGTCATCGGCCAGGCGGCGTGGCTGTTCTACCTGAACTGGCGCCTCGCCTCAATCTGCCTGATTCTGGTGCCGCTGATCATCTATCCGGTGGCGCGACTGGGGCGCCGCCTGAAGGCCGCCACCCGCCGCAGCCAGGAACGCATGGGCGAGATCGTCGCGACCATGAAGGAGGGGATCGCCGGCATCCGCGTCGTGCAGGGTTTCGGGATGGAGGAGTTCGAGACCGCCAAATTCCGGCAGGCGCTCGACAAGATGCAGACCGCCGAGAAGCGCGCGGCGAGGGTGGTGTCGCTGACGCCGGCGGTCATGGAATTCGTCGGCTCGATCGGCGCGGCCGGCCTGATCCTCTACGCGGCTCAGCGCATTGATGCCGGCAAGCTCTCGGGTGGCGAGCTGGCGACCTTCGTGGCGGCGCTGTTCATGATCTATGCCTCGATGCGCAACCTGGTGAAGATTTACAACGAGCTGCAGCAGGCGATGGTGGCGGCACGCCGCGTCTTCGACGTGATCGATCTCGAGCGCCGCATCCATGAGATGCCCGGGGCGGAGGACCTGCCGCCATTCCGCCGGGCGATCGAATTCAAGGGCGTGTCATTCGCCTACGGCAAGGCGCCGGTCCTGCGCGGCCTCGACCTGGTCGTGCCGGCCGGGCAGGTGGTGGCCCTGGTCGGCAGCAGCGGCGCCGGCAAGTCGACCCTGGTGAACCTGCTGCCGCGCTTCTACGATCCGACGGCCGGCGCGCTCCTGGTCGACGGCCGTGACATCCGCACGGTGACGGTGTCGTCGCTGCGACGGCAGATCGGCCTGGTCACCCAGGAGGTGATCCTGTTCGATGACACGGTGCGCCATAACATCGCCTACGGACGGAGCGACGTGCCGTTCGAGCGCGTCGTGGCGGCAGCCAGGGCGGCGCACGCCGAGGCATTCATCCAGGCGCTGCCGAAGGGGTACGACACGCCGCTGGGCGAGGCGGGGCACCGGCTGTCGCTGGGTCAGCGACAACGCCTGTCGATCGCCCGCGCCATCCTGAAAGACTCGCCGATCCTGATCCTCGACGAGGCGACCTCGTCGCTCGACTCCGAATCCGAGGCGGAAGTCCAGGGTGCGTTGCAGAACTTGATGACGGGGCGCACCGTGTTCGTGATCGCCCACCGGCTGTCGACGGTCCGCCGCGCCGACGTGATCCTGGTCCTCGACCAGGGACGCATCGTCGAGCGCGGCACGCACGCCGATCTGGTGGCCCGCAACGGCGTGTACGCCCGGCTGCACGCTCTGCAGTTCCACGGCGCCGGCGCTGCCCCGCAAGCGTCGGTCTCCTGAAGCGCGGCGCGCCGCCCACGGCCCGGAGCCAGTCATGAATCTGAAGACCACGCTCTTCAAGACCGACCGCCGATGCCTGCTGCTGCTGATCCCGCTGGCGGCGGTGCTGTTCTCCTTCAACATGGCCGGCTGGGACCTGTGGGCCCCCGACGAGCCGGATACCGGCGAGGTCGTGCGCGAGATCCTGCTCAACGGTCATTGGGGAGCGCTCACCGACAATAACGCCCCCTTCCTCGAGAAGCCGCCGCTGTACCACTGGCTGGCGGCGCTGTTCTCGCTGCCATCCGGCCGCGTCACCACCTTCGCCCTGCGCCTGCCGTCGAGCCTGGCGGCATTCGCCGGGGTGCTGGTGCTGTTTGCCCTGGGTCGCAGCATGTTCGGTCGCCGGGTCGGGACGCTGGCGGCCATCGTCCTGATGACGGCCCAGAAGTACTTCTTCGAGTCACGCTGGGCGCACGTCGACATGCTGTGGTCGGCGCTGCTGCTGTGCGCCGCGCTGTGCTTCCACGAGGCGTGGCGGCGCGCGGGCTCCGAGCGGGCGGAGCGCGCCGGCGCGGAGTGGGCGAACCGCCGCGCCGAGCGATCGGACGAGCGCGGCGGCGAGCGGCGCTGGCTGCTCGGCTTCTATCTCGCCATTGGGCTGGCGGTCATCACCAAGGGGCCGCTCGGGATCCTGCTGCCGCTGCTTGCGGCGGGCGCGTTCCTGACGGTCACGCGCGACCTGGGGTTCGTGCGGCGCATGGGGTTGACCTGGGGCCTGCCGATCACGCTGGCGCCGGCGGCGCTGTGGCTGCTGGGCTGGCGCGCGTCCGGTTCGCCGTACCCGCTGGACGATGTCCTGACGCGATTGATGACACGCTTCACCACCGGCGTGCATCACCGCGAGCCGTTCTGGGCCACCTTCGTGAATCTGCTGGTCATCTTCCTGCCGTGGACCCTGCTGCTGCCGGCGGCGATCCGGCAGACGTTCCCGCGCCGTGGCGGCCGCCCGGATCCGCAGAATGCCTATGTCTACACCTGGATCGTGGTGATCCTGGCGGTGTTCGCGCTGTCGGTCGAGAAACGCGCCGTCTACCTGCTGCCGGTCCTGCCGTTTCTGGCGCTGCTCGTCGGCCGGTTGTGGGACGTGGCCCTGCTCGATTGGGAGCCGTCCGTCGCGGGTCGGGCGGTAGGGTTGTTCCTGTGGCTGAACCTGGCGGCGATCGGCATCGGGGCGGCCGTGGCGCTGCCGAAGATCGAGCGGGCCTCGCCCGACCTGCTGCCGGCGGCGGTGGCGCTCGCCGCGGTCGGCCTGGCCGCGACGGTGGCCGCGCGGCTGGTGCACCGGCGACTGGGCGGAGGCGCCGCCCTCGCGACGCTCAGTGCCGGCCTCTTGACCCTCTATCTCGTGACCGCGGGCGTCGCCATGCCGGCGCTCAATCAGTACAAGTCGGCGCGCCCGTTCAGCCTGCGGGTGCGGGAGGTCGCCGCGGGCGCGCCGCTGGCGATGTTCCCCGATTTCCGCCCGGCCTACGTCTACTATACCGAGCGGTTCATCGATGTCCTGCCGGATCGGGCCCGGCTGCAGGCGTATCTCGCATCGGGGCCGCGCGTGTTCGTGCTGATCGAAGAGAGCAATTACGAGTCGGAGCGGCGCCACGCTGCGTCCGCGATGCATGTCCTCGACCGGGAGCAGATCGGGCACCGTGCCATGCTGCTGGTCTCCAATGCGCCATCGGAGCCGGGCACCGCCCCGGCGATCGAGCCCGGCGCGGAGAGCTCCGAACGACCATGATGGACCGCCGGGCAGGCAGGCTCCTTGTCGCACTGCTGGTCCTGCCGGTCGCCGTCGCCGCCGCGGGCGCGGCAGAGGACGACCCGCCGCAGGCCCCCGCACCCGCGGCTCCCGCCGCGGCCCCGCCGGTCAGCGCGGCGCGCCCGTACGGCCTGCCGCCGATCGCCGACGCGCCATACGGCTGGCGCCAGGTGGGCGACGATTTCAAGTACGTCTTCGGCCGGCCGGCCCACCTCGACCGCGCCGGCTGGCAGCGCTTTGCCTGGATCGTCGGCACCGGCGTCGCGCTGTACGCCGTCCGCAAGGACGCGCGCGATTTCGTCCTCGATCACACCAACGAGGGGGTCAACAGCTTCCTCGACGGTGCGCGCACCATGGGCAAGCTCGGCACGCCGCTGGCCGTCTCGCTCGGTTACTACCTCGCCGGCGTGGCGCGGGACTCGCCGTACGACAAGGAGACGTCGGTGATGATCCTGGAGAACCTCGGCTACGCCGGGATAATCACCGGGACGATGCAGTACGTCATCGCCACCGACCGGCCGGAGTACGGCGACGATATCAACGTCTTCGCCCAGAACGGCCACAGCGCCTCGGGCGACGTTACCATCGCGGCATCGATCCTGGCGCCGGTCATCGAACGGCACCTCTTGACCCGGCCCGATGACAGCCGCGGCGTGCGGTTCTGGAAGCGGTTCGGGGCGGGCGCGCTGTACGGCACCGCCGGGCTGACCGCCCTGCAGCGGATGGCGCGCGACAAGCACTGGCTGCCGGACGTCTACTTCGGCTACATCAACGGCCTGATGGTCGGAAAGCTGCTGGTCGACTCGCACCGCGGCGGGCGGGAGTGGCGCGAGGCGCGGCGGCATCGGGTCGAAATCGATGTGACGCCGGCGGGGCTGCGGATCGCCTGGCCCGTGCGCCCGCTCCCGGCGGCGGAGGCCGGCGCGCCGGCCCGCTGAGACGGCGCGGCCCAGCCCAATACTCGGACAGGCTCTTACGCGGCCGAGCGCAGCGCTTCGACCGGCTCGAGGCGCGACGCGCGGATGGCGGGGTAGAGGCCGGACAGCACCCCGAGAACGAGCGCGATCAGCAGGGCGAGGGCGAGGCCATCGGGGTGGATCGGCAGTCCCTGGGTGAAGGCCCCCTCGACGAGCTTGGTGACCACCACCCCCAGCACGCAGCCGAGCAGCCCTCCAAACAGGGACAGCGCGGTGGCCTCGCTGAGGAACTGCAGGAACACTTGCAGATCGGTCGCGCCGATCGCCTTGCGCAGGCCGATCTCGTACAACCGCTCGCCGATGGCGATCAGCATCACCGAGAACAGCCCGATGCCGCCGACCAGGAGCGACACCCCGGCGATGGCCCCCAGGACGATCTGCCAGTTCCGCAGCTGCACCTTCGCCTGCTTGCGGAAGCGCAGGATCTCCTCGGCGATGTTCGCGACCCGGAAGTCGGTCGCTCCCCGGTGGGCCAGCGTGAGCGACGCCTTGACCTCGGCTTCGAGGTCGGCGAGCCGCTCGACCTCGCGCGTGCGGACCGCCAGGTACGACAGAGGCGATTCGTCCCCGGCGTAGAACTTGCGCATGGTGCTGAGCGGGATGATGACCCCTTCCATCTCCTCGACGAAGTCGCTGTCGTTGACGAACCGGTTGCCCAGCTTCCTGCCGATCCCGACGACGACGAACGGCCGGCCGGCGATCGCCACGGTCCGCCCGAGCGGATCGTCGGTGCCGAACAGGGAGACCCGCAGCCGGTGTCCGATGATGCAGACGCGCGCGAACGACTCCATATCGGCATCATTGAGGAACCGGCCGGCCGCCACCCGCCGGTTGCGCACGGTGGCGAACGACGGCGTGACGCCGAGGACGCGCGCCTTGCGCTCGACGCCGTCCCCCTTGACGATCGCGTCGTGCTCCTGGACCGCCGCCACCTCGGAGACGATCTGCCTGCGCCCCATGATGACCCGGACGTCCTCCGGCATCAGCCCGCGCGAGCGGGCGAAAATCGCCTTCTCCGTCGAGTCGCGCGGCGCCTGCTGACCGACGATGACGACGCCGTCGTAGCCGAGGTCGGTGAATCCCGCCCACACCGCCGCGATGACGCCGCTGAGAAGCGAGGTCATGACCGTGATCGACAGCGTCCCGAGGACGATGCCGAGCAGGGTGAGGGACGAGCGCAGCTTGTGATGCCGGATCTCGCCGAGCGAAGTACGCAGGATCTCGCCGAGGTTCATTCGTACCTCAGCGCTTCGACCGGGTTGAGCCGGGCCGCCCGGATCGCCGGGTAGAGGCCGAACAGCAGCCCCACTCCGACCGAGGCCCCGACGCCGACCAGGGCCATGCGCAGCGTGATCACCGCCGGCTCTTCGATCAGCAGGGAGATTGCCTTGGCGAACAGCATGCCAAGCGCCAGCCCGGCGGCGCCGCCGATGGAGGTGACCAGGACGGACTCCACCAGGAACTGCGCCGCGATGTCGCTCCAGCGCGCCCCGAGGGCCTTGCGGATGCCGACCTCCCGGATGCGCTCCTGGTAGGACGCCAGCATGATGTTCATGATGACGATGCCGCCGACGACGAGCGACACGATGCCGGTCACCAGGAAGGTGATGTCGAAGACCTTCCCCTGCTCCTCGCGCTGCTTCATCATCTCGTCGCGGTTGAACACCTCGAAGTCCTCGACCCCCTCGTGCCGCCGCATCAACACGGCGCGGATCGCCTCGGCCGCCTTCTTGTTGTTCTCCACCTTGTCGACGACGACGTTGATGTACGCGACCCGCTTGTCGGTGTCGCCGGTGAAACGGGCGTAGAGCGCCGACAGCGGAATGATGGTCATCTCGTTCATCCACTCGAGCGCGTTGCGGTCGCCGTTGTCAAAGAAGAACTCCTTGCGTCCGAGCAGGCCGACCACCTCGAAACCGACGTCGTTGAAGTAGACCGTCTTGCCGAGCGGGTCCTCGTTGCCGAAGTAGCGTCGCGCCGCGGTATCCCCCAGCACGCAGACGCGCGTTCCGGCGGCCATGTCGTCGGGGCTCAGGAACCGGCCGCGGCCGGTGAAGTGCTTGTAGACCGAGGGATAGTCGGGGGTGGCGCCGGTGATCATCTGGACCCGGCGGTATTCGCCGTGGCGGACCATCAGCGGCTCGATGTTCATCGGATCGACGAGCGCGGCGAACGGCACCTCGCGCCGGATCGCCTCGGCATCCCGGAGATTCAGGCCGACGCTGCGAAGCTGCCTGGCGGTCTGCGTGGTGGTCTTGAGCGGCCGGTTGAGAACCAGGATCTTCGTCAGCCCGCCGACCTCGGAGAAAAAGTCGACGGCCTGGCGCCGGCCGGCGTCGACGAGACCCTGGACGGCGACCAGCGATGCGACGCCGAGGACCACGCCCAGCGTCTGCAGGGCGGTGCGGAGCTTGTGCGATCTGAGGTCGACCAGCCCGTCGCGGATCGATTCGGGCAGGATCATGCAGGCACCTCGCGCCCGTCGAACCGGCCCCGCCGCGTCTCGGCGACGGGCGCCGCCGCCTCGGCGTCCGTCACGGCTTCCGGCGCCGGAGCCGCTGCGGCCGGCCCCTGTTCTTCGATCAGGCCGTCGACGATGCGGATGATGCGGCGGGCGTGGCCGGCGATCCCCTGGTCGTGGGTGACCAGGATCAGGGTGTGTCCCTGCCGGTGCAGCCGGTCGAAGATGGCCAGGATCTCCTGGCCGGTCCTGGTGTCGAGGTTGCCGGTGGGCTCGTCGGCCAGGACGATGGAGGGGGCGTTGACCAGGGCGCGAGCGATCGCCACGCGCTGGCGCTGGCCGCCCGACAACTGCGACGGCAGGTGCCGGCCGCGGTCGGCAAGACCGACCTGCTCCAGCACCTCGACCGCCCGCCGCCGCCGCTCGTCCCGCCCGATGCCCGCGTACATCAAGGGGAGCTCGACGTTGCGCGCGATGCTGGCGCGCGGCAACAGGTTGAAGGTCTGAAACACGAAGCCGATCCTGCGGTTGCGCACCTCGGCCAGGGCGCGCGACGACATCTTCGACACCGGCGTTCCGGCGAGGTAATACTCGCCGGAGGTCGGCACGTCGAGGCAGCCGATGATGTGCATCAGCGTCGACTTGCCGGAGCCGGAGGGCCCCATGATGGCGACGTAATCGCCGGCTTCGACGCGCAGGCTGACGCCGCGCAGCGCGTGCACGGCGCCGCCGCCGGAGTCGTAGATCTTGTGGACCTCGGCCAGATCAATGATGGGCGTGGAGGCGGGTCCCGGGCCGGCGTCCTCGTCGCGGCGGGGCATCACTATTCGGAGTCCTCGATCTCGCGCGGTCGGGTGGGGTCTTCCAGGGCGATCCGGTCGCCCGCGCCGAGACCCTCGAGGATCTGCGCCTTCTCGAGGCTGACCAGTCCGACCTTGACCGGGCGCTCTTCGAAGAAGCGCTGCCAGATCTCGGACACGTCGAATTTGCCGGACTTGTTCTTGCGGGGCTTTTTCTCTCCCTCGGCGGGGGGGTCGTACTTCGGCTTCAGGACGTAGACGATCTCCCGGTCGTTCTTCTTGAAGATGCCCTCGACCGGCGCGCCCAGCGCACCGGCCGCCTTGTCGCCGCGGACCTCGATGTTGGCCGTCATGCCGGCGCGGAAGTCCGGCACCTGCTCCTTGAGCGTCACCTCGATGTCGAACACCTTGACCTTGTCGTTGAGACGGGCGGCGGGCGAGATGTGGGTGACCGTGCCGTCGAAGCGCCGGTACGGGAAGGCATCGACGGTGATCACCGCCGGCATATTGAGCCGGACCCTGCCGATGTCGACCTCGTTGACCGACGCCTTGATCAGCATCGAGTTGACGTCCGCCACGGAGTAGATAATCGTCCCCTCGTTGTAGGAGGTGACGCCCGACATGACGGTCTGGCCGACCTCGACGTTCTTCTTGATCACGTGGCCGTTCATCGGCGCCACGATGTTGACCCGCTGGGTCGTCGAGATCTCGCCGTTCAGGGGGATGCCGCTCTCCTCGACGATGCGCATCTTGGTCTTGGCGGAATCGAGCGCCTCGGCGGCGGTGTCGAGCTGCAGCCTGAAATCCTTGAGCTGCTCGATCGACAGCAGCCCCTGCTCGTGCAGCCGGGCGTTCGAGTCGTAGACGCGCTTGGCATCGCGGGACCGGATTTCCGCCATGTTCAGGCCGGAGCGGACCTCCGACAGGGTCTGGGCCTGGTTGACGTCCGGCTCGACCCGCGCCAGCACCTGGCCGCGGGTGACCCGGTCGCCCTCGCGTACCAGCAGATCGGTGACTTTGCCCGACAGCGTCGACTTGACGTCGACCTTGACGCGCGGCTCGATGGTCCCGACCTCGCTGACGGTGACCTGGATGTCGGCGACCTCGGCCTTGCCGATCCGGACATCGAGGTCGTCCGGCGAGAGTCCCTTGCCGCTGCGGGTATGGTTGTTGTACGCCAGCAACCCTGCGGATACCCCGCCGAGGAGGACAACCACAATCAGGATCCAGACCCAACGACGCCGCCGCCGCGGGGCGGGGACGGAAGAGTTCATGGTTTCGCTCCGGTGCGCGTAGTGAAACTATAGCAGAAAATGTCCGACAATCGCGTGAATGAGTCTTGGGAAGTCTCAGCCCGACAGGGGCTTACGCCGGATTCAGGGAGCGGCGCCGGCGGGGGGTGCCGGGCCGACGCGGAGATGGACGCGCAGGTCGACCTTCTCGGAGCCATCCTTGTGGTAAAGGCGCCGGCGGGTTTCGAAGCTGGCCCCGGGCCAAGCGGCGAACGACGACTCGTCGAGTGATGCGAGATGCTTGCGGTTCAACCGGCCCCTGAAGGGAACCGTGATCACCACCCCGTGGACAGCGGCCTCCGTGACGCGCGCGAGGATGGCGGCGGTATCGCGGAAGTGCTCGAGAGTCTGCACCATCAGGATGTAATCGAAACCGGGCGGCAGCGGGTCGCGCAGCAGGTCGCCGCAGCGGGTCGGGATGACCGCCTGCTCGGCGGCGACCCGGCTGATCTCAAACCCTTCGACCTTCCACAACGGGCAGATCTCCATCAGCCGCCGCCCGCCGTAGCCGAGGCCGCTGCCGATCTCGAGGATTCGAAGCGGCTCCCTTGGCAGCGCGCCGGCCGCGAAATCGTAAAAGCCCAGCCGGACGTCGGAGGCCCAGTTGCGACCGGCTTTCTCTGCCCCATACTCGCGATTCCAGAACAGCGATGTGTTGCCGGGACGCAACCGCGCCACCCATTCCCTCAACCTTCGCCGCAGACCCATCGCTCCCTCCCCGGGGCGTATCCCCGGCCGGGACCCGGGCCGGGCTCGGGTCTCCCGCACGGGCACCGATCGTTCGAGGTCATGCGCCTCGGAGGCGGCGCCCCTCGATGGTGCTGTCGAACAGGTCCATCATGCCCTGAACCATTGTCGCCGCCGAGAACCGTTCCAAAATCCGCATCCGGCCGGACTCGCCCATCTTCACCGCCTCCTCTGCTTGGGTCACCAGCCGGAGCAACCGCGACGCGAACGCCTCGATGTCGCCCGGGGGGCAGAGGAACCCGGTCACCCCGTCCTCGATCGCCTCAGGGATCCCCCCGACGCGGAATGCCACCACCGGCAGTCGGTGCGCCATCGCCTCGAGCACCGCCTTCGGGAGCCCCTCCCTCTCTGAAGGGTGGGCGAATACGTCCATCGCCGCGAACCAGGGTGCCATGGAGGCCTGTCGTCCCGCAAAGTGCAGCCGCCCGGCCAGACCGCGCTGCGCAACCAACGCCTCGAGAGACCTCTGATGGACCGGATCGAGGTCGCCGACCAGCAGACCCCGCACGCCGGGAAAGGTCGGCAGGATTCGACCCAGGGCCTCGACGAGGCGATCGGGCCGCTTCACGCCCCGCAGCCCGACGGCACCGACGATCCGGTCGGAGGGCGCGGCTCCAAGGACGGAGCGCAGTAACCGATCGGACGAGACGCCATCCTCGGGCAGCTCGATGCCCGTCGGGATCACCCGTGTCGGCGGCAGTATCGTTCCCGCCGGCATCGCGACCCGCAGGCCACGGATGGCGCCCTCACTGACCGCCGCCACGGCCGCCGCCCGCGCGACGCCGTACTTGAGGTAATACTCGGGCGGCCGATCGGCCTGGCGCAGGAAGCAGATCCAGGGGCGGCCCGTGAGGCGCGCGGCGGCGCGCGCGAACGGGGCCAGCTCGGCGTGGTTCGCGACGATTAACTGGGCGCCGAAGCGCCACGCCAGCCGGGCCGCCTTCAGCGACACCGCCGGCCAGCGCCACAGGGCATCGTGCCGGCGGTACGTCCGCAGCCCGCCCAGGATGAAGACCTCCGCGCCGGCACGGCGCAACGCTTCGGTCAGCAGTCCCTCGCGGGGCACCGCCACACCGAGCGTGTAGCGGGCGCGGTCGAGGCGGCGGGCCAGCGTCAGCAGCGCGTTGTTCGGGGTGAACAGGTGCGGTTGGCCGAGGGTCTGCAGAACAAGGACGCGACGCGTCATGCCGACGGAGGCCGTTCAGGCGCCCCGTGCGAACGCCTTCGTCAGCAGGTGGGCGAGACGGCTGCCCGTGCGCAGACGTTTCTTAGGCGTGCCGCGGGTGAGCGCGACGATTGCGGCATCGGCGATGAACGGGTCGCCGCCGCGCTTGAGCGGCTTGCGACAGATGCGATCGATGACCGTGATCTGCGACGGTCCCAAATCCGCGAGCGCCTGCATGAACTCCTGCCGCGCATAGGCGATCCAGTAGATGTAATCCGGGTCCGGATCCTCGGCCTTCGGGAGATCACCGTAGGTCGGCCCATCCGTCAGGTTGACGCGCAGGAGCACGCGCCCGCCGTCGGGGTTGCAGATTCGGTACAGCTCCGCCAGCGCCCTCCGATAGTGGGGGATGTGCATGAGCACGTCGCAGTTGACCACGACGTCAAAGCGGCCATCGGGGAACGGCAGGGAGTGGATTGATCCGCGATGCAGGTTCTCACGGCGCAGATCGGGGTAGAGGGTCCGGCAGTGCTCCAACATCTGGGCCGACCGGTCGAACAGATGGACATGTGCCGGTCCGACGCCGCGCAGGTAGTATGGGATATAGAAGCCCGGGCCACAGCCCACGTCCACCAAGTCCTGTCCCGGCGTCAGGTTCTTGCGCAGCAGGAGCGCCATGCGATAGCGCTCGTTGCTCCAGCGCTGGCGTCCGCGCCGTCCTTCCCAGGTATCGCCGAGCGCCCGGGCGATCTGCGGGCGCTCCCACTCGGCCGCGTCGGTGTCACGAGTCGGATGCATGGTGTCGTCTATAGCAGACCCGGCGGTCCGGGGTCAACCTTCCACCTAAGCGGCTCTCCAGGCCAGCAGGCCTGACACCAGCAGCAGGCCCGCCGCCACCAGCGGTTCCTGGTTGCGCACCATCTGCCGGAACGACCAGCGCTCCGTTCCGGCTGCGGGATAGCGCCGCGCCGCGGGGAACAGGATCGGCACGTCATGGTGATAGGCCTCGAAGGCGGCGCCATGCAGACGCGCCAGCCGGGCCCCCTCGACCCGCAGCTTGCGGGGGATGTAATAGAAGAAGAAGATGGCGTAGCCGATGGCGAGCGCCACCAGGTTCAGGTAGGCTTCCTGCCGCGCCGCGATCGCGAGGCCGGTCAGGATCAGGAGCCGGCCGAGATAAAGCGGGTTCTGCGTGTAGGCGTACGGGCCGGAGGTGATCAGCCGGACCGATTTCACGAGGTGGCCGGCGGCCCAGATGCGCACCGCCTCGCCGATGATCACCAGCGCGGCGCCGATCGCGAAGAGCGCCGGGGTCGGCCGGGACACGAGCACGAGCGCGGCGACGAATGCGTACACCAGCGCCAGACGGATCCAGCCGAGAATCTTGCTGCGTTCCGACAACCTACCCCCCGCGAGAGGCGGCATCGTAATGGACCGACCGGTCCCTGTCAACGCGCCGGGAACCCCGCTTCCCACGTCGGGCCGAAGCGATGGACAGGCCGGATCGCGCCCCGGGTGGGGCTCCATGCGCCGCGATCTCGTCCTGCTCTGTCTGGTCGGCGCGGCGCTGTTTTTCTGGCGCCTGGGTTCCCATGACTTGTGGCCGCCGGATGAGCCGCGCTTCGCGAATGTGGCGCGCGAGATGCGCGACCGGGGCGATTACGCCGTCCTGTCCCTGAACAATCGTCTGTACACCGACAAGCCGCCCCTGTTCTTCTGGGCGATCAACGGCTTCGGGCTGCTCGGCGGCGGCGTCAACGAATGGAGCGCGCGCCTGCCGTCGGCCACGGCCGGCCTCCTGACTCTCCTCATCGTCTATCTCCTGGGGCGCGAGCTGTACGACCGGCGCGTCGGACTTCTCGGGGCGTTGATCTTCGCCACCGCCCTTGAGATCGCCATCAGGGCCCGCTGGGCGTCGATCGACATGACGCTGAACCTGTTCGTGCTTGCCGCCATCGCGCTTCTCTGGCGGGCGGGCGAGGGCGATCGCGCGGCGGCGATGCGGGAGGCCACCTGGATGCGGCGCGCCGCGTGGGGCCTGATGGGGCTGGCGACTCTCGCCAAGGGACCGGTGGGGCTGCTGCTGCCGCTCCTGGCCATCGTCCCGACGGCGCTGCTCGAGCGGGACTTCCGGCAGGTACGGCGCACCTTCCCGCCGACCGGAATCCTTCTCTACCTGCTGGTGACCCTGTCGTGGTTCGGGGTCTTCGCGCACCGGCTCGGTCTCGAGGTGGCGTTGCGGATCCTGGTGCACCAGAATTTCGATCGCTACGTCGACGCGCCCAACTCGCAGCATCCGGTCTGGTTCTTCCTCTTGCTTCTCCCCGCCGGCTTTCTCCCCTGGAGCCTGTTCCTGCCCTGGGGGATCGCGGCCGCCTTGGCCGACGACGCCCCGGTGGCGCGCCGGCGGGCGCAGTTCCTTGTGGCGTGGCTGGTTGCCATCCTGATCTTCTTTTCCTTCTCGACCGGCAAGCGTGCCGTCTACGTCATCCCGCTCTATCCGGCGGCGGCGCTGCTGGTGGCGCGGCTGTTCGCGCCCGGCCGCGGCGACGATCCTGCGGCGCTCCGGCGTCTCCGGACGCCGCTTCTCCTATGCCTCGCGGCCGGCGCGCTGGTGGCGGTGGCTCTGCCCGTGCTGGTCGGCCGCCGGCATCCCGATCTGCGCGGCGCGGCCGCGGGCGTCGGCCTCGTGCTGTTGCTCGGGAGCGTCGGGGCGGCCTTGGCCGGGCGCGCGGGCCGACCGATGCGTGCGGCGGCGTCGATCGCCGCGTCCGTCGGGATCTCCGTCATCCTTCTGCTCGAGACGGTGGTGCCGTGGGTCAACCGCTACGAGAACCTGCGCGGCTTCGGTACGCGGATCGGCGCGGCGGTACCGGCCTCGGCGCCGCTCGGCGCGGTCCGCCCGAAGCGGGATCTGTGGGTGTACTACGCGGGTCATTTCGCCGAACCGCTGGACAGCAACGACGCGGTGCGGGCCTTCCTGTCGGAAGCCGGCGCGCGCTACGCAGTGGTCGACGAGGACACGCTGCGCGCCATCCGGCCAACGCTGCCGCAGGGAGTGGTCGAGGTCCTGAGCGGCCCGGTCGCGGACGTGACGTTCTCGTTGCTGCGTGCCGGCGCCGCACCCCTCGACGCAGACGCCCGGCCGGGGCCCGCGGAGGCCGGGCCGTGAGGTGGGGTGGCGTTCTCGCGGGGGTCCTGATCGGGGTTCTGGTGCTGGGAGCCCTGTGGTGGGTGAACGCGCTCGCCCCTCCCGAGCGGCTCAGCCGCGCGGTGGCCGCGTTCTACGCTCTCTACCCCGCATCGACCGGCGGCGCCGAGGTCGAAAGGATCGAGTGCTCGCCGCTTCCAAGCGTGCGACTCTACGCGGTCTGCACTCGTGGCTGCGACGAGGTGTGGCGCATCGTGGCGGTGCGGGGCCTGCAGGCCGAGCCGCTCGCCAACCCGGGACGGCTGCCCCCGGAGCCTCCCGATCTGTTGCAGCGCCGCTTCAATGCCCTGGTGGCGCGCCAACGGCTCGAGCTGGACGCCGAGGGGGCGCGCCGGATGATCGCCTGCGTCATGAGGCTCAACGGATTCCACCCCGAGCTGATCCTCCGGGGGAATGACATCGCGGCCGCGATGGCGGCCGTCGGCGATGATGCGGCCGAGCGCGCCGTGGTCGACCGTCTGACTGCGTCGCCGGCGACCGACCGCATGGAGGTCGAGGAGGATCCGGAGGGTTATCGAACGCGTTTCTATTTCTGGGATACGGCCACGCTCGGGCGACCGGTCATGGACCTCGACATCCGGATGGATCGTCGCGGTCTCGTCCGCTCGGTCGTCACCCGGCCGGCGCCGCTCACAGACGGTACTGCGTCCGGTAATACTCCAGGTACGCCCCCGATTTGATCGGCTCCCACCAGTCGCGATGCGCGGCGTACCAGCGGATGGTGTCGTCGATCGCCGCCTCGAAATTGTGACGCGGAGTCCAGCCCAGGGCGCGGAGCTTGCCGCAGTCGAGGGCATAGCGGCGATCGTGCCCGGGCCGGTCGGGCACGTAGCGGATGAATGTCCGGGGCACCCCGAGGTGATCGAGGATCCGTCCGGTGATGTCGATATTGCGCCGCTCGTTGCCGCCACCGACGTTGTAGACCTCTCCGGGCGTGCCGCGTTCGATCACGGTGTCGAGCGCGGTACAGTGATCGGCGACGTACAGCCAGTCGCGGACGTTCAACCCGTCGCCGTACAGCGGCAGCGGCTGCCCGTCGAGGGCGTTGGTGATGAACAGCGGGATCAGTTTCTCGGGGTACTGGCGCGGACCATAGTTGTTCGAGGCGCGGGTGATGAACACCGGGAGGCCGTAGGTCGCGTGGTACGAGTAGGCCAGGCGATCGGCGGCCGCCTTGCTGGCGGAGTACGGGTTCGATGGGAGAAGAGTGGCGTCCTCGCGGCTCACGCCGGAGGGGACGCTGCCGTACACCTCGTCCGTCGAGATCTGCACGAAGGCGCGCAGGCCCCGCGAGCGGGCCTCCTCGAGGAGGGTGTAGGTGCCGTACACGTCGGTGCGGATGAATCCTTCCGGGTCGCCGATCGAGCGGTCGACGTGGGTCTCGGCCGCGAAATTGAACAGGAGATCGACGCCGCCGTCCCAGGCGGCCTGCACGTCCCGCCGGATCGCGATATCCCCTTTCAGAAACCGGTAGCGCGCCTGTCCCTCGAGGTCCTCCAGGTTGGCGGGGTTCCCCGCGTAGGTGAGCTTGTCGAGGACGGTCACCTGCCAGTCGGGGTGGGCCTCCAGAGCGTGATGGACGAAATGCGAGCCGATGAAGCCGGCGCCGCCCGTGACGAGAACGCGTGTCATGCGAGCGGGGCGGCAGGTACGCGCGGCATACGCGGCATACGCGGCATACGCATCATGGCCGCCTCACGACGCCCGGTCCGGCTGGCCGCCGGTCGCCTTGTCGCGCACCAGCTGGTTGGCGCGGAACAGCGACTCGAAAGTGCCGGCGTCGGTCCACCACCCGTCGAGGAGATCGAACTGCAGATCGCCGCGCTTCAGGTAGGCATTGTTGACATCGGTAATCTCCAGCTCGTTGCGGTGCGACGGCACGAGCGTCGCGACGATGTCGAACACGGCGGCGTCGTACATGTAGATGCCGGTCACCGCGTAATCCGATTTCGGTTTCTTGGGCTTCTCGAAGATCGACACGATGCGGCGGCCGTCGATCTCAGCCACCCCGAAGCGCTCCGGGTCGGGAACCTTCTTGAGGAGCAGCCGGGCGCCGGACGGCTGCCGATCGAAGGCCGCGACCGGGGCGCGGATGTCCTTCTCGATGATGTTGTCCCCGAGGATGACGACGACCTTCCCGCCGTCCGCGAAATGCCGCGCCAGCGCCAGGGCGTCGGCGATGCCGCGCTCGCCTTCCTGATAGGTGTAGGCGATGTCATCGAGACCGAACTCGCGGCCGTTGCCGAGGAGGCGGAGGAACTCACCGGCGTGGTTGCCGCCGGTGACGATCAGGATGTCGCGGATGCCGGCTTCGACCAGGGTCATGATCGGGTAGTGAATCATCGGCCGGTCGTAGATCGGCAGCAGGTGCTTGTTGGTGATCTTCGTGAGCGGGTGCAGGCGCGTCCCCAGCCCGCCGGCGAGGATCACGCCCTTCATTTTCAGCGCTCCGCCGGAACGAGGATCACTTCTCCACCAGGTCCCATTTGTAGGGGACGCCCGGATCGTGCGGGTCGACGCGGAACTCGTCCGGCTGGTCATGGCGGTACGGCTCGGTCGGGAGGTTCAGCATGATCGCTTCTTCCGCGCCGATCGCCTTGAAGCCATGCAGGACGAGGGCCGGGATTTGAAGCAGGATGGGGTTGTGGATCCCCATGAAGAACTCGTTGACCTGGCAGCGCGTCGGCGACCCCTCCCGATCGTCGTAGAGGACGACCTTGAACATGCCCCTGACGGCGATGAAGTTGTCGACCTGCACCTTGTGGTAGTGCCAGCCCTTGACGACGCCCGGGTAGGCGGTGGTGATGTATGCCTGCCCGAACTTGATGAACAGATCGTCATCGCAGCGCAGCGCCTCCATCAGGCGGCCGCGCTCATCGGGGAGCACCTTGAGCTGTTTGATCCGGACATCCTTGATCATCGAGTCAGCCTACCACGTCCCGGCGGAATATAAGCCGGCGCAGCGCAGCGGGCCAGCGCGGCATCGCGCCGGGAGTCGCCGCTCGCCTCGGCGTCGCCGAGTTCACGACGGGCCGCGACGGCCAGCTCGGCCACGGCGGGTGCGGCCGAGGGCGCGCTTGAGGGCGGAGCCGAGACGATACAGCCCGCGTCGCTCCGGGACGGTGCCCGGCAAGTCGGGCAGGAAGCGGTGCCGCAGCTTGGCGACGCTCCGGCGGTCGGCGTCGCGCATGTGTCTGAACAGCAGCCGCGTCAGGGGACCGCAGGCGGGCCCGGTGACGACCGCGGTGGAGAAATCGACCACGTAGGGCTGCCCGGCGGGGCCGCTGATCACATCGTGACGGTGCAAGTCGCCGTGGGCGACGCCGCGCTCGTGCAGCCGCCCCACCAGGCCATCGAGGAGGTCGAAGAAGACCGCCGGCAGGGTGCCGCGTCGCGCCGACGCCAGATCGCCGCCGGGTACGAATTCCACCGCGATCGCCTGGCGATCGACCCTGCCGAGAAAGCGCGGCACGCCCGGGACGCCCACGAGGCGCCCGTAGGCGCGGACCTCGCGGTCGAGCTGCCAGGGGCCGAGCCAGACCCGCACCGGCCAGGGCCGCGCGGCGACATCCTTGATGACGATGTCGCGACCGTCGAGTTCGACGAGGTCGACGATCGCCTTGGTGACGTTCCGCCCGGCGTGCAGCCGCCGCCGCCGCAGGCCGGCGAGCCGGGCACGCGTCACCCGGGTACCGGCACTGCGGTCCTCCGTGATCCCGTGCCCGGTCATCGGCGAGGTGCCCCGCGGAGGCTGTGGTAACATGACCGGCCGCCCTGCTCCAACCTGCGTCAGGAGCCTGTGTTGACGAAGAGCTTCGAAGCCACCGCCAGTCCCCCGTTGACGGTCAGTGTAATTCGGCACGGTGCCTGGTACAAGCCGGACATCAAGCGCGTCGCGCTGGGTGAGGACGATGCCGTCCTCAAGGACTTCTCGGACAAGCGGTGGCCGGTGAGACTGCTGGGCCGGCGTCAGGTCGACCGCGAGTTGCGGGCGCTGCGACGCCTGGACGGGATCACCGGCGTGCCGAAGTGCTACGGCGCCGTCGGCCGGCTGGGTATTCTCATGGAGCGGATCGACGGCGAGCGCGTCACCCGCTGGTGCCGCCGGCAGACCGGCGCCCCGGGCGCCGCTCCGGACCCCGGCGCGACGGCCCGGGTCGCCGCCATGTTCGAGGGCCTGTCAGGCATGATCGCCGCCATCCACGCCCGGGGGGTGGCCCATATCGATCTGCGCAAGCGGGACAACATCCTGGTGACCGCGGCCGGCCGGCCGTGCATCATCGATTTCAACGCGTCATTCTGCTTCGACCCGGGCGGCCTGAGAGCGCGCCTGCTGTTTCCGTTGATGCGGCGGATCGACGATGCGGCGGTGCTGAAATGGAAGGCGCGCCTGGCGCCCCACTTGCTGTCCGCCGAGGATAGCCGGCGGCACCGGCTCATGACGTTCCTGCGGCGGTTTTGGATATTCAATTGAGGTCGGCCGGGTCGCACCCGGCCGGACGACGAGATGTGTGAATCGACGACGCGCGACCTGCCCCTGTCGGTCGTGATCCCCGTCTACAACGAGCGGGACAATCTGCGGATTCTCGTTGCCGAGATCCGGGCCGCCCTCGACCCCCTTGGACGTGAGTACGAAATCCTGTTCGTCAACGATGGCAGCACGGACGGCAGCGAGGGTCTCCTCAAGGAGATGCGTGCCCGCGAGCCGCGCGTCCGGGTCCTGAACTTCGTCCACAATGCCGGTCAGTCGGCGGCCATGGATGCCGGGTTCCGGCATGCGCGCGGCCTGGTGGTGGTGACCCTCGATGCCGATCTGCAGAACGACCCCGCCGACATCCCCGGGATGCTGGCGGCCCTCGATGGCTGGGATGCGGTTGTTGGCGTGCGTACGCAGCGCCGGGACAGCCTGGTACGGCGCCTTTCGTCGCGAGTCGCCAATTACGTCCGCAACCGCCTCAGCGACGAGACGATCACGGATACCGGCTGCTCGCTGAAAGCGTATCGCGCCGCGGCGCTCGATCGGATCGTCCTGTACCGGGGCATGCACCGCTTCCTGCCGACTCTCCTGAAGATGGAAGGGTTCCGGGTGCGGGAAATCCCGGTGGGGCACCGTCCGCGACTGCACGGCGAGTCGAAGTACGGAATCGGCAACCGGCTGGTGCCATCCTTCATCGACCTGCTGGCGGTGCGCTGGATGAAGCGGCGCAAGCTGCGCTACGAGGTGCGGGATGATTCTTGAGCATCTCCTGCACGTCAACGCCTGGGTGGTGTTCGGGATCGTCGGCCAGATCGCCTTCGCGATGCGCTTCGTCGTCCAGTGGATCGCCTCGGAGCGCAAGAAGGAGTCGACCGTGCCGGTGGCATTCTGGTACCTGAGCCTCGTCGGCGGGGTGATCCTGTTCGTGTACGCCCTCTGGTACCGTCATGACCTGGTGTTCAGCCTCGGCCAGGGCGCCGGCATCCTCATCTACGTCCGCAACATCATTCTGACGCGTCGGTCACGGCAGGCTGCTTCGGCCGTCGGGCGCGTCGACGCGCCGGTCATCTAGGCGCCGTGGTCCCGGGCGCGTAATAGCCCGAGCGGGCCCGGACGAGGAGCGCCGGGTCACTTAGCTTAAGCATAATTGACCGCCACCGGCCGTCGCGCGCGCGGTTCGTCGAGGCATACCCGAGGGCATACTGGCTCTTCAGGTCGGCGGCGATCTCCTTGTAGACGGCGGCGAGCTGGCCGGGACGCTCGGGTTGGTAGAACCGGCCGCCGGTCTGCCTGGCCAGGACCTCCAGGATTTCCCGCAGGCTGCGCTCGCCGGCAAGATCCATCTCCGTCTCGAGATGGTTCCCGAGACCGACGGCATAGACTGCCACCTCGGCGCGGTTGACCTTTTCGAGGGCCTCCTCGAAAAGGTGGAGGCTGCCGGGCTCATTCTCGGTGAGGGCCTGGTCGCGTCCGTCCGACAGAAGGACGATCGCCCGCTGGCCCTCGAGTCCGGCCATCCGGTCCGCGGTCCGGTAGAGAGCGTCGTACAGCGCCGTGCCGCCGCGCGCCACGATCGCTTCGACTCTCTGCTTCAAGCGGGCGCGGTCGGTCAGAGGTTCCTGGGGGTTGAGCAGGTCATCACTGAACGGCAGCACCATAAGTCGATCGTCGCGCTGCACGCTGTCGATGAAGTCGAGGGCCGCCCGGCGGGCCATCTCGATCTTGCCGCCGAGATTCATGCTGTTGCTCGCGTCGATCAGCAGCGCGACGGTCAGCGGCCCGCGGGCCGGGGTGAAGTGCGATATCGCCTGGGTCACCCCGTCCTCGTTGAGGGTGAAATCATCTTTGGTCAGCCCCTCAACCGCGCGGCCGCGGCGATCGCGGACGCTGGCGTAGACGTTGACCAGTCGCACCTCCTCGCGCTGCCCGATGGCGATCGGCCGGGTCTCGAGGAGGGCCTCGCCGCGCCGTCCGAGGGAATCGATCGCCACCGCCCGGAGCGTCAGCGTGCCGGTCGAGCGGCCGGCATTCCAGGTGAGGCTCCAGGGTGGCTTCTCGAGAATCGACAGCAGCCGGCCCGCGGCGTACAGCTCGACGCGCTCGATGCGCGCCTCGGGTGTGGTCGTCGCCTCGACGGTGAGGCGAGTGTCCCCGAGCAGCACATACGGCGGCGCCGGCTCGGTGAACCGGACGGTCACGGGGGAGGGGGCTGCCGGAGGATTGCCCTCCGGGCCGGGCGATGGGCTCGGCGCTGGAACCGCAGCGGGGGCCTGTCCGGGAGCGACGGCCGGAACCGACAGCAGGGCCATCGGCAGCAGCAGGGCCGGCAGGCGCCCGCCCCGGGCCGACCCTCTCAGTAGGCGCGCGCGAAATAGACCCATTGCTCGGATTGCGAGCCGCACAGCAGGCAGCGGCCGGCCTCGCGATTGCCCTCAAGCGGTATGCAGCGGATGGTCGCCTTGGTCTCGTCCTTGATCCGCTTCTCGCAGTCCGGCGAGCCGCACCAGTGGGCGCGGAAGAAGCCGCCGACCTCGTCGAGCTGCGTCTTGAAGACGGCGTAGTCGGTCGCGTCGCGGGTGTTGGCGCGGAGGAAGGCGCGCCCCTTCTCGAGCAGGTCCTTCTGGATCTCCTCGAGCAGGCCGGCCACCCCGCCCCGCAGGCTGCCCCGCGGCACGGGCGTCTTGCGGCGATCCATCCGCCGCACGGCCATGAACTGGTCCTTCTCCAGGTCCTTCGGGCCGATTTCGAGCCGCAGCGGCACGCCCTTCAGCTCCCACTCGTTGAATTTCCACCCAGGCGACACCTCGTCGCGCAGGTCGGCACGCACGCGGAAAGCCGGCTTCAGCTCCTCCACCGCCAGCGCCGCCGCCTCGGAGATGCGCGCCTTCTCGTCGTCGCTCTTCCAGATCGGCACGATGACGACCTGCGTGGGGGCCAGCCGGGGCGGCAGGACCAGGCCGTTGTCGTCGGCATGCGCCATGACGAGCGCTCCGATCAGGCGCGTTGACACGCCCCACGACGTCTGCCAGACGTGCGCCCACTCGCCCTCCCTGGTCTGGAACTTCACGTCGAAGGCGCGCGAGAAGTTTTGCCCGAGATTGTGCGAGGTGCCGGCTTGCAGCGCCTTGCCGTCCTGCATGAGTGCCTCGATGCAGTACGTGCGCAGCGCCCCGGCGAACTTCTCGCTCGCGGTCTTCAGCCCTGTATAGACCGGCATCGCCATCTGTTCCTCGGCGAAGGTCCGGTAGATCTCCAGAATCTTCAGCACCTCCTCCTCGGCCTCGGCCTCGGTGGCGTGCGCGGTGTGGCCCTCCTGCCAGAGGAACTCGGTGGTCCGCAGGAACAGCCGGGTGCGCATCTCCCAGCGGACCACGTTGGCCCACTGGTTGATCAGGACCGGCAGGTCGCGGTAGGAGCGGATCCACTTGGAGTACATCGCGTAGATGATCGTCTCCGAGGTTGGACGGACGACGAGCGGCTCTTCGAGCTTGCTGCCGCCGCCGTGGGTCACCACGGCGCACTCGGGGGCGAATCCCTCGACGTGCTGCGCCTCCTTATGGAGGTAGGACTCCGGGATGAACAGGGGGAAGTAGGCGTTCTGGTGCCCGGTCTCCTTGAAGCGCGTATCGAGCTCCTTCTGGATCGCCTCCCAGACCGCATAACCCAGCGGCCGGATCACCATGCATCCCTTCACCGGGGAATAGTCGGCCATCTGGGACTGGGTGACGACGTCGGTGTACCAGCGCGAATAATCTTCGCTTCTGGGCGTGATGACCTTGGCCATGCGATCTCCCGGGTGAGCGTGCGGTCCGGCGCGTCAGTGCAGGCGGGGTTCCTCTGTGGTCAGGGGCACGAAGCGCACCGGCAACAAGACCTCGGTACGCACGTCGTCGGCCATGCGGGTGAGCCGGACGAGCCGCTGGGCGTCCCAGCCGGCCGCGCCCAAGGGGATCACCATCCGCCCGCCCGGCGCGAGCTGCTTGAGCAACGCGGTCGGCACCGACTCGGGCGCCGCGGTCACCAGGATGGCGTCGAATGGCGCCTCCTCCGGCCAGCCCAGGTTCCCGTCGCCGAGGCGCACGCGGACGTTGCCGCAGCCGAGCGCTCCAAGAACGCGCTGGGCACGTTCCGCCAGCCCCGGCCGGATTTCGACCGACAGCACCTCGCGCACCAGGCCGGCAAGCACGGCCGTCTGATAGCCGGAGCCGGTGCCGATCTCCAGGACGCGATCGGAGGACCGGGGGCCGATGGCCGCGGTCATGTAGGCCACGATGTACGGCTGTGAAATGGTCTGCTCATGACCGATCGACAGGGGATAGTCCTCGTAAGCCTGATCGCGGTTCTCATCGGCGACGAACAGGTGGCGGGGGATGGTGCGCATCGCCGCGAGGATGCGCGCATCGGTGATGCCACGGCTCTCGATCTGCTCCGCGACCATGCGCAGGCGGGCACCCGCATAAGGATCATTTTCGAGTCTTTCCATGGTGGGCGCCTCGGATCGAATTCTAGCACGGCCCTCCGGACGGCCGATCCGTTACAATCGCCGACGGTAGCGCGGTCATGGAGGACATCTGGATGAACAGGATTCGCCCCGCCGCCCTCGCGGCGATGGTTCTCTCCATGTGCCTCGGGTGCGGCAATCCTCAGGATGAATATGCGCACCAGGTCCTGCGCGCTCTCGATCAGGGGAAGGTCACCGGGACGCGCGGCACGATGCAGACATTTGCGACGGCCCTGTCCGCCTACTCGGTGGACCGCGGCGGCTATCCCGCCGCCGCGTCCGTGCAGGAAGCGGTCGCGGCGCTCAGCCCGGCGTTCCTGCGCTCGCCGATGACGGTTGATGCATGGGGCGGCACGCTCGACTACCGGTCGGATGGCCAGTCGTACACGTTGGCCAGTCCAGGTCAGGATGGCCGACTCGGGACCGACGACGACATCGTGATGGTGGATGGAAAGTTCACCCACGTGCCTTCCCCGGGCGGTGGAGCGGGTTCGACTGGAGCCCGATGAGCACGGAATCCCGAGCGGGTCTGCGCCGGTCGATCGCGACGGCGCTCGACCGCCTCGAGGCGGCCTTCGGCGTCCCCCGGCTTGGCCGGTCCGCGCCGCCACTCGACGAGTTGATCCTGACCATCCTGTCGCAGAGCACCAGCGACCGCAACCGTGACGCCGCCTTTGATCTGCTGCGTCGTCGCTTCCCGACCTGGGAAGCGGTCCGTCGGGCGCCTGTCGACGCGATCGAGAGGGCGATTCGGGTCGGCGGTCTGTCGCGCGGCAAGAGCCGCGTCATCCGCGACGCCCTGGACCGGATCGCGCGTGACCAGGGCACCTTGTCCCTCGAGGTCCTGAAGCACTGGCCGAAGGGACGCAGCCGCGAGTACCTGCTCGGTTTCCGCGGCGTGGGCGAGAAGACGGCGGCCTGCGTCCTGCTATTCTCCTGCGGACAGCCGGCCTTCCCGGTTGATACGCATGTTGAGCGGATCATCCAGCGACTCGGCTGGGTGGACCGCCGCGCCACTGCGGAAACGATGCATGCTCTCCTGGAACGGCACGTTCCGCCGGGTCGCCAGTACTCGGGTCACATCAACATGATCACTCTGGGGCGACGGCTCTGCCGTCCGCGCAATCCCGCCTGCCATCTCTGCCCGTTGCGCCGATCCTGCGGGTACGCGCGCGGGGCGCGGTCCGGCACCGCCGGCATGCTTCGCCCTCGCCTCCGGAGGCTCGTGACTGCCGTGCCCCGGCCCGTTCATCGCGGGAGGCGGGCCGCACCGGCTCTTTGAGGGGATCACCGATGTCATTGTCCCGTCGTACGCTTCTGTTGCTCATCGTCGCAGGAACACTGTGCGCCGTCATCCTGGCCGCCGCGCTGATCCTGCCACTGCTCATTGACGTCAATCGCTACAAGCCGGTGATCGCCGAGCAGATCAAGGCGGCAACCGGGCGATCCGTCGACCTCGGCCTGATGTCGCTGGCGATCCTGCCGTCACCGAGCCTGTCCGTCGGCCCGCTGCGGATCTCCGACTCGGCCGGCTATCCCGGGCGCGATGCATTGAGCGCCGAAACGCTCTCCATCCGGATCGGGCTCCTGCCGCTCCTGCGCGGGCATGTGACCGTCAAATCCATCCTGCTGAAGAAACCGACGTTGACCCTGATACGGGACGTCAAGGGGCGATGGAACTTCGACGACTTGTTGCTGGCCGCGAAGGGCGCATCGCCAACCGGATCGGGGGCGCAGCCCTCGGGATCGACACCGGTGAGCGTCGCCGTCAAGCGGGCCCGGGTTGTCAGCGGCAAGGTTCTGCTTTACGACGACTTCGTAACGCCAGGTGCTCGCGCCCAACTCCTCCTGGCGCCAGTCGATGCCACCATCAGCGACTGGGGCGGATCGGAGGGGGCGTCCCTGAGCCTCGACGTCGGCCTCGGCAAGAGCCTTCTCCAGGCGACTGCCCGGCTGATGACGGCTCCCGGCAGCCAGCACCTCATCGCCACCACGAAGAGCAAGGGATTGCGCGCCGACGAGCTCGCGCTGCTGCTGCCGTGGACCGGGTTGGTCCGCCTGCCGGGCATGCAGGTGGGCGGCTCGGTGGACCTGGACGGCGCCGTCAAGATGCCGCTCGATCGCCCGGAGCAGCTGCAGTTCACCGGATCGCTCGCGCTCCACGATCTCAGCTACCGCGATGCGACGATGACCAGACCGGTCGACAACCTGGCGGGCACGCTCCGGGTCGACGGGCAACGGGCCACCTGGGAGGGCTTCAACGTCCGGGTCGGCGGCTCGTCGGTCTCCGGGCGGCTGGAAGTGGAAGACTTTGCACGGCCAAGGGTCGGCTTCGCGTTGAAGTCGCCGCGGCTCGATTTCAACGAAATCGTCGCCACGTTCGTGCCCCCGCAGATCGCGGCGAAGCCGTCGGCCTCGTCGGCCACCGTCTCAGGCGGGGGCGGTCTGCTGGAAACCGTCAGTGCCCAGGGAACGCTGGCCATCGAGGCGGTCCGCTTTCTGAATTTCGAGCTGTCCGGTTTGAAGGCGAGTGCCGGGCTCACGCAGGGGGTCCTGTCGCTGCGCGATCTCGGTGCCGGATTCTATGATGGCCGTCTGAAGGGAGCTGTCAAAGTCGACCTCTCTCGTGCCGTTCCCACCTCCGCCCTGGTCGTCGATCTGGAAAAGGTCGATATCGAACCGCTGCTGGCCGCGTATGACCCGGGTCTGAAGGGACTCCTGCGCGGCCGCATGACCGGCGGGCTTGATCTCACCGCGGCCGGCGCAGACATGGAAAGAGTTCTCGGTTCGGTCAAGGGCTCAGGACGGCTCGAACTGGTCGAGGGATCGCTGACGTCCTTCAGCATCCTGAAACAGCTGGCCGCGCTCCTCGAGATGGCGGGTGGAAAGGGCATCGGGCGCGAAGAGACGCCGTTCGAGTATCTGCGGGGGGCCCTCGAGGTCGCGGGTGGCAAGGCGCGGACCGACGACCTCACCCTGCACGCCACCGACCTCGATCTCCAGGGGACGGGCTGGGTCGGCCTCGATGCCACCATGAACCTGGCGGTCACGACCCGCTTCTCGGAGGACGCCACGAAAGGGATGGTTGACAAGAACGCCCGTCTGGCGTCCTTCACTGAGAAGGACAGGCTCACGCTCCACTTCTCGCTCGATGGACCCCTGGCCAGCCCGCGCTTCAAGCTCGACACCAGCAAGCAGATCGACACCGCGAAGGAGAAAGCGAAAGAGAATCTGCGCCGCCGGTTGCAGGACAAGATCCTGAAACAATTCGGAAACGAGCCGACCGACGACGGCGGGCGTTAGCAGGGGCCACCCAGCTCCAAAACGCGGGATCTGCTGGACTCAAAAGCTGGCTCGAAGGGAAGCGGCAGGCTCACGGGCCGGCTACTGAACCCTGAGAACCTCCACGGTCACATAGGCGGATTGCACCATTGCGCCGTCCTTGCCCTCCACGATGAGGCGGAACAGGTAGGCACCCGGTCTATACAAGTCAACCGTCTTGGAGAACGAAGTCGGAACGTGGACCTCCTGCGGGTCGTGCAGGCAGGCCGGATCTTCCCGTACCATCGAGGCATCGTTCTCCGTGCGACCGGGATCGCGACGGATCCAGGTCACGGCAGGGTGGCAGAAGTTCCGGGCGCCCGGATCGACCCCGCTCAAGTGGCCAGTCAGGACAACGGTGACTGGTGTGAAACCGACATTCGGATGGACGATCAACGACACCCGAGGCTTGTCCTCTTGCTCTTGCGGGGGGTGTTTCTTCTCGGCCGAACGTGCGCCGATCGGGCTGGACGGCAGGATCGACAGAAGAAGCAGCAACCCCAGCGGACGCAGGCACCGGGTCAAGGTCACGAGCGGAGTATAGACCCGGCCTGATGAGGCAACAACCGAAGACGGCGCTGTGTCATCGCCGCAGGACGCGTGCCTGGGCGGCGGAGCCACGCGGGCCGTCGGGGGACGCCGGGGAGGGGCCAACTCCGCGTGAATTGCTGCCTTCAGGCGACCCGGCGGCATGGATTAGCGTGGCACAGGATTCGCTTCTGAGCGTTGTGGGACGGCCGTGAGGCGAGCCCCGGGAAGGCAGGTTGATGACGATGTGGACGAGAGGGAACGGCAGGAGACTCGGCGTGATCCCGGCAGCGGTCTTCGGCGGCCTGGCGATGACGATGGTGGTCGCCGAATCCCTCATGGCCGCAGGCGATGAGGAAGGATACGGGGCCACCTATGCGCGGGTCCGTTACCTCGAAGGTCGCGTGACGATCGTGAGCGCCAGCGAAGGACGTGAAGCCGAGGTGACCACCAACACGCCGCTGGCGCCGGCGGACCGGCTGCAGACGCAGGATGGTCGAGCCGAAATCGAGATGGCGGACGGCTCCCTCCTCTGGCTTGATGACAGCACCCGGCTCGATCTGCGCACCCTCGCAGACATAAACAACCGCTATGAGAGGAGCAATTTGCTGGCGCTATCGGACGGTGCCATTCGCCTGGAAGCCGCCGAGCCCGACAGCAAGGAGAAGGTCTTCCGGGTCGATACCCCTCACGGCTCCGTCTACCTGCTTTCCGGTGGCTCGTTCCGGGTCGATTGCGGGGCTGACGAAACGACGGTTTCCTCATTCCGCGGCGTCGCGGAACTCTCGGGGGACGACGGGTCGGTCCTGGTGCGTTCGGGAGAGATGAGCAGGGTTGATCGCGACGGCACGCCGTCCGAACCGCGCAGTTTCAATACCCTCCGGACCGATGAATTCGATCGATTCTGCGAGGCACGCCAGGCAGCGTTCACACGCCGCGAGGACGCCAACCAGGACGCCGGCGAAGGGCCCGCCCCCGACGATCTGCCCTCTGAAGTCCAGCCGTATGCCCGCGAGTTGTCCTACTATGGCGGTTGGTACAGTGTGCCGTCCTACGGCTGGGTCTGGCGTCCGACCTACTACGGTGCCTGGGGGCCGTATCTGAATGGGTACTGGAGCTGGTATCCCACCGGCTGGAGTTGGGTGTCTTACGATGCCTGGGGCTGGGCTCCGTACCATTATGGGCGGTGGGATGTCGCGGTCGGAATCGGCTGGGTCTGGATACCCGGGAGCGCCTGGAGCGGTGCCTGGGTCAGCTTTGCGGTCGGCCCTTCCTACATCGGCTGGTGCCCGCTCAACTATTACAATTACCCCGTTTATCACAATGTCGACATCGCTCACGCCACCCACGTAAACTCCACCCACCTGCGCGGACGAGGCTGGCACTTCGTGCCGGCCGACCGGTTCTCCGACCATCGCGGCGGTCGGTCGGTGGTGCCGGCCGATCGTTTGCCGCGCGACTCCGATTTCGTCATCAGCCGCCGACTCCCCCGCTTCGAGCCGAAGCAGATTTCCGGTCCGCCTGAACGAGGGCGCCAGCTGATGGAGACGGTTCGGCAGAAGCGCGTGCCTCTGCAGGTCGTCACCGGCGAAGGCGGCAAGCCGGCGCCTTTCAGGAGCGCCGAAGGGGTCGGAAGAACCGTTTCCCGCAAACAGCCGACGG
This sequence comes from Acidobacteriota bacterium, assembly GCA_018606725.1. GTDB lineage: Bacteria > Acidobacteriota > Polarisedimenticolia > Gp22-AA2 > Gp22-AA2 > JAGYID01. The sequence continues at coordinate 1,468 of JAGYID010000003.1, read as the reverse complement.
GCGGGGGCACTCCCGGTCGAGGCAACAGAAACGACGCGGGTCGCACGACGACGACCCAGAAACAGGGAACGGGCGGACGCCCGCAATCCGATGGCAGCGTTCACGATCCGCACAGCAGTAAACCGACCGCGCCGCCTCGATCTCAACCCGAGTCACGCCGCCCGCAGCGAACCGAGCCGAAGCCGCAGCCCAACGACCATGCGACGGAGCAGGAGAGACAGCCCAAGCAAGAGCGCTCCGCCCTGGGCAGCGAACGATCGGGTCGAATCACTCAGCGGCCTGAACGCGCGGGCTTGTACCAGACGCCCGAGAATCGGGCATGGTCGCAGCCCAGTCGCGGTGCCGTCGCCGGCGGCCGATCTCAAACGCACGGAGCTGAACGGCCGATGCGCGGCAGACCGGGGGGGGCCAATGTCTGGGCGCCGCGCGACACGGGACGCAGCGGCTCCATGTCCCTCCCGAATTCACGACTGCAACCGCGAGCAACCAGTCAGCAATCGCGCCCGCCCGATCAGATCGTCGGACGCATCTTCCAGGGGATGCGGCGTGAGGCATCCCCGCCGCGTGCCGCGCCGGGCTACAGCCGCCCGTCCGCCGCAGGCAGCTCCAGGCCCGCCCCGGCCCGCCCCGCTCCTTCTCAGCCACAGGGCCAATCCGGACGGTCGAGACCGGACCACCACTAGCCAGAGGCGCGGGCCCGAGTTCCCCCATCTTCATGGCTCCTCCGCGAATTCCTTGACTGTCCGAAGAAGCGTGTGATAGATCGGCGACCCGATGGCGATCCTGCCGATCCTCCGCTATCCGCACCAAGCCCTCCTCGCCGAGTGCGATCCTGTGCGCGAGATCACCGCCGATGTCGAGCGTCTGGTGCAGGACATGATTGAGACGATGCACGCAGCGCCGGGCGTTGGATTGGCTGCGAATCAGATCGGCGTCCGGCTGAAATTGGCGGTGGTCGACCTGACGGCCGGTGAGTCTAAGGGCGAGATCTTCGTGCTGGTCAATCCGCGGATCCTGGAGAACTCCGGCCGCTACGTCGAGGACGAGGGGTGCCTGAGCCTGCCCGGATTCACCGAAAGGGTCGTCCGCCCGGATCGCTGCATCATCGAGGCGGCGGATCTCCATGGAAAGGTCCGCAAGCTGGAAGGGGTCGGGTTGATGGCGCGCGCCTTCAACCACGAGATCGACCACCTGCACGGGCATCTGTTCATCGAGCATCTCAGCGCGCTCAAGCGCCGACTGATCAAGAAGAAGGTCCAGAAGCGGATTCGCGCCGGAGACTGGGACCTCATTCCAGCCTAGGAGCCGGTCAGAGTATTCGGCCGGGCCGCGCGCATGGGGCTTGTTGGACGGGCTCCTAGCCCGGATGTCTCACCGGGGTTCGTCGCGAGACCGCGCAGATGGCCGTCATGACGGGCTCCCGCAGCGGCGAGGACCCGAAACGTATTCGACATACGTTGACGGGTGC
>JAGYID010000115.1 GCA_018606725.1 Acidobacteriota bacterium | reverse complement strand
CCGGCGTGGCGGTGGATCGGGTTGTCGGCGGTCGTCAGGGCGCGGATGTGGCTGGCGTAACCGAGGATGCCGCCGAGGATGTTGTTGAACTCGTGCGCCAAGCCGCCGGCGAGGGTGCCGATCGACTCCATCTTCTGCGCCTCGACGATCTTGTCCGGCAGGTCACGCTCGGCCCGGACCGCCGCACCGCCGTCCTGGAAGGCGCGGGCGTTCTCGACCGCGATGCCGAGCAACCGGCCGATCCCCTCGAGGAAGGACATCTCGTCCGCGTCGAAGGCGCGCTCGCGGCCGGCGAGCGTGATGACGCCGTGCACCCCCGAGAGCGTGCGCAGCGGCTGCGCCGACAGCAGGCGCAGGCCGGCGACGACGTCCTCCACCACCGCGCCCCCGCCGCCCAGCGGCTCGCCGGACTCGAAGGCGCGGGCGATCGCCGACCGGCCCGGGCGCAGCGCGCCGATCTCCTCCAGGGCCTGCGACGGGAAGCCCTGCTGGGCCCGCAGGGTCAGCGACCCCGACGCCGGGTCGAGGAGATGGACCGCCCCGGCGGCGGCCCCGAGGATCTCGAGCACCGGGGTCAGCACTCCTTCCAGGAGATCGCGCACCTCGTTCGAACGGGCCGCGGCGCCGACGACCGCCAGCAGCGTGCGCATCAGCTGCTGCTGCCGATCGAGCGCCTGCGTCTGGCGGCCGAGGCAGCCCTCGAGGTCGAGGCTGTAGCGCATGATGTCGGAGAACAGGCGGGCGTTCTGGATGACCAGGGCGATCTGATCGCCGAGCGCCTGCACCAGGCTCACTTCGCCGTCGGTGTAGCGCCGGATTTCGTCCGCGAGAAACAGCAGCGTCCCGAGGGTTCGGCCGCGGGCGTGCAGCGGCACGCAGGCGAGCGCCCGGAAGCCGGCGCGATGCAGCGCCTGGAACTCCGCCTGGTCGCGCAGCTCCCACAGGTCCGGGACGATAACCGGGCGATCGTCGCGCCACGCCCTCCCGGCGATGCCCTCGCCGGCCCGATCGTTGCGGCCGCGCGCCAACTCGATGAACGCCTCATCGCCGTAGCCGCGGGAGAACTCCAGCTGCTCGCTCCCCTCGGGGCCGCCGACCAGGCAGACCGCCGCGGCGGCGTGACGCGTGGCGACGGCAGCCTCGCGCAGCGCCGCGTCGAGCTGGCGGTCATGGTCGAGCGCCGGGCCGGCCGCGGCGGCGACCGCGTTGAGAGCCGCCAGCTCGCGATTGCGTTCCTGCAGCCCGCGCGTGGCCACCTCGATCTCGTGCTTCAGGGTCTCGCTGGCGCGGCGCGCGTCGGCGGCGCGGCGCGCCCGCTCGATCTGGATGGCCATCTGTGAAGCCAGGATCTCGGCCAGCAGCGCTTCGCCGCGCGTGAACGGGATTGCGTCGTGGCGCGCCAGGACCAGCACGCCGCAGCGGCCGACGCCGCTGCCCATGTGGATCGCCAGCACCGCGCCGTAGCGCCCGGACCCGGGCGGCGCCGCCGGCGGCCCGTCGCCCGCCGTGGAGCTCCCGGCCGCGGCCGCCGCCGGACCGCCGCCGCCATTGCCGTTGCCGTTGACGGGAGCCGCTCCGGCGCGCAGCCTGGCGATCTCAGGCTCGAAGCGGCGCGCGAACATGTCGGTCTCGTGCGGCGCCATCGGCCGCCCCTCGTTCCAGCCGCAACGCAGCGCCGCGTGCTCGCGCACCGCTTCGACCAGCGCGATGGCGCAGTCGGCGCCGACGATCTCCACGGTTCCGGCGGTGCCGTCGCGCAGGATCGCTTCATCCGAGCCGGTCTCGGACAGGTTGAACTGCAGTTCGCGCAGCGACTGCAGGTGGGCGAGAAACGAGGGCGGGGCTTCGGGAGGGTTCGAGCGCCGCTCCGGCGCCGCGGCGTGCACGGCTTCAACGGCCCGGCTGTCGGCGGGCCTCGCGTCGACGGTCCGGTTGTCGGCGGGTCCCGCCCCGCTTGCCGCCGAATCGTTCGAGTCGGTGTTCGCCATCGTGTAGAATCCGGCCCTTCGCGGGAGGCGCGATGACCGACGGGTGGCCTCGCTACGACCTCTACGTCATCACCGACGCGACCCTGATCCCCGGGCGGACCCACCCCGAGATCGCCCGGGCCGCTCTCGAGGGCGGGGCCGACGCCATCCAGATCAGGGACAAGTCCTCCCCGGCCATCAACTTATGTCGCGCCGTGGCCGAAATCCAGCCACAGGCGCGCAAATACGGCGCCCTCTTGATCGTCAACGATCGGGTGGACGTCGCTCTGGTGGCGGGAGCCGACGGGGCGCACGTCGGGCAGCAGGACCTGCCGGCCCGCGAGGCGCGGCGGCGGCTGCCCCGCCCGGCCATTCTCGGGGTGTCGGCGGGCAGCATCGAGGAAGCGAAGAAGGCGGCCAGGGACGGCGCCGACTACATCGGCGTCGGACCGGTGTTCTCGACCGGCACCAAGCCGGACGCCGGCGCGCCGCTCGGTCTCGAGACGTTCTCCGCCATCGCGCGCGCCGTCGGCATCCCCACCGTCGCCATCGGCGGCCTCAACCTCGACAACGTCGCCGCGGTCATCGCCGCCGGCGCCGGCGGCGTGGCGGTCGTCGCGGCCGTCGTCACCGCCGACGACATGGCCGCCGCGGCCCGCGCCCTGAAGCGCCGGATCGTCGAGGCGCGCAAGTCGACCCACGGAACGTGAAATCGAAACCGGGCCGCCGGGCAGTAGCGCCACCGGCGGCGCGGGGGTAAGATGTCGCCGCCGGCGACGCAGGTGCCACGCGGCGATCAGTTGCGGGGCCCGGTTCAGCCGCCCGTGGACACGCCATGCTGAGCGGCGCCTGGGGATCGGATCAGAAGACACGCATCATGAAGCGCGCCCTCACCATCGCGGGTTCCGACTCCGGCGCCGGCGCCGGCATCCAGGCCGATCTCAAAACCTTCGCCGCGCTCGGGGTCTACGGCACATCGGCCATCACCGCCGTCACCGCCCAGAACACCGTCCGGGTGACGCGCATCCAGGAGATCCAGCCCGATGTCGTGGCGGCGCAGATCGAGGCGGTCCTCGACGACATCGGCTGCGATGCCGCCAAGACCGGCATGCTGGCGAGCAAGGCGATCGTCGAGGTGGTCGCGGCGACGCTGGCGAAGCGCGGTGTGCCGAACCTGGTCGTCGACCCGGTGATGGTCTCGAAGACCGGTACGAGTTTATTGAAGGAGGACGCGGTCGCCGTCCTGAAGAAGAAGCTCATCCCGCTCGCCACGATCATCGCGCCGAATGTCCCCGAAGCGGCGGCCCTGTCGGGCCACCCGGTGACCGACTCCGAGTCGATGCGCCAGGCGGCGCAGGAGATCCACGCCCTCGGGGCCCGCTACGTCGTCATCAAGGGGGGTCATCTCGAAGGGCCGAACGTCGTCGACCTTTACTATGACGGCAGGAACTTCGAGGAGCTCAAGGCCGAGCGCGTCAAGACCCGCTCGACCCACGGCACCGGCTGCACCTTCACCGCCGCCATCGCCGCCTACCTGGCGCACGGCCTGCCGCCGCTCGACGCCGTGGCCCGCGCCAAGGAGTTCCTCACCGCCGCCCTGCAGACCGCCCCGGACATCGGCAAGGGCTTCGGCCCGCTCGACCACTTCCACGCGGTCCACCGGGCCTGAAGCGGGCGCCGCGGCCGCTCACGATCCGCTTCGCGACAGCCCGCCGGGTTCGAGCCTCAGCCCCCCGTCGGGCTCCATCCGGATGGCGCACGGCGCCGCGGCGCGGACGACCCGCTCCATGTGCGGCCCCAGCAGCGCGTGCAGCATCTCGTGCAGAGCGACGCAGCGGCCGAACTCCGGCAACTCCCCGGGTGTCAGCATCAGGGCCACGGCGTTGGCCCCTGCGTCGTAGCCGCCGAGGATGCGTGCCTCGCCGTGCCATAGCGGCCGCGGGCCGACGCAGAATCGCGGTCTTGGCAACGCCGCCCCTGGACGATGCGCGATCACCTTGGCCTCCTCCCAGAGACCGTCCAGCACGCCCTCCAGCGGTGTCTCCCCTTCCGGGGCGCAGTGCGCCGGCCAGCCGATCGACACCCCCAGCACCATCGCCGCGACCAACATCGGGAACCGTCCTTTCCGGGCCGTCTGGCGGCAAAGGTACCGGGGACGAATCCATTAATCAAATTGATTGTTTAATCAGAATTGATGCTGTATATTCATGAACCATGGGAGGTCATCCATGGACCTGGAGATCCGGCATCTGCGACTGATCGAGGCGATCGCCGACGACGGGGGGGTCACCGCGGCCGGGGCCCGGCTGCACCTGACGCAGTCGGCGCTCAGCCACCAGTTGCGCGACATCGAGGGCCGACTGGGCACGCCGCTGTTCCAGCGGCTGAGCCGGAGGATGGTGCTGACGCCGGCGGGCGAGCGGCTGCTCGCCTCGGCGCGCTCCCTGCTGGCGCAGCTGCGGCACACCGAGGAGGAGATCAAGAAGATGGGGCGCGACGGCGAGGGGGTGCTGCGCATCGCCATCGAGTGCTACACCTGCTACCACTGGCTGCCGTCGCTGCTCGAGCCGTTCCGCGCGCAGCACCCGCGGGTCGAGGTGCGCATCGTCGCCGAGGAGACCAAGCAGCCGATCGAGGCGCTGCTGGCCGGACGGCTCGATCTCGCTGTGGTCAGCTGTCCGGTCAACGACCGCCGCCTGCACGTGCGCGCGCTGTTCGAGGACGAGTTCGTCGTCATCGTGGCGCCGGGTCACCGGCTCGCCGACCGGCCGTTCATCGCCGCCGAGGACCTCGCCGGCGAGCAGCTCTACATCTACTCGACGCCGGCGGACAACACCGCCATGCAGAGGGTGCTGGTGCCGGCCGGGGTCGTCCCCCGCCAGGTCACGCAGGTGCAGTTGACCGAGGCGATCGTCGAGCTGGTGAAGGCCGGGCACGGCGTCAGCGTCCTGGCCCGCTGGGCGATGACGCCGCACATCCGTTCCGGGGCCGTGCGCGCCGTCCGCTTCACCCGCCACGGCCTGTATCGGCAGTGGAGCGCGGTGCGGCTGCGCGGCCGGAGCGTGCCGCGGTTCGTCATCGATTTCGAGGATCTGATCGGCCGCGACCCGGTGGCGGCGCTGCGTGCCTCACAGGCCCCCGGGACCCGCCCCTCGGTGGCGACGCTGGGCGTGCGGCGCCTGGCCGCGGCGGCCGCCAGGGGTTGAAGCCCCGGGCGACACGCCCCTCGCGACAGCCCGACTGCCGCTTCAGGGGTTGTAGCCGCCGGGGACCGGGCGGAAGTCGGGGGCGCGCGCCGGGTCGAGCGTCAGGTCGGCGCGATCGACGATGGCGCCGCCCTGCATGACCATGGCGATCCGGCGCGTGTCGGCAATCCGCTCGTCGGGACGACCATCAACAATGACGAGGTCGGCCCGCAGCCCCTTGGCGAGGCTGCCCCAGCTCTTCTCCGCCCCCAGGAGGCGGGCGGCGTCGAAGGTCGCCGCCCGGATCGCCTGCAGGGGCGTCCAACCTGATTCGACCAGCAGCTCCAGCTCGCGGTGCAGTCCCTCGCCCTGGAACAGGCCCGGGTAGGGGGCGTCGGTGCCGGCCGCCAGCAGGAGACCGGCGTCGAGGAGCTTCCTGGCGTTGCGCTTCATCTCCTCGAATTCCTTGCGGGATCGCTCCAGGTCCTGTGCCGCTTTCTCCGCCTCGTCCGCCGCCGGAGGCCGGGCGACGAAGGCGCGCAGATCGCCGAGCAGCCAGGCGGGCGTCGTGTCGGCGATCAGCGGCTGCGCCAGGAAGCGCGGCTCGGCAAGCCGCGTCCGGGCGAACGACTCGCCGACCGCCAGCGTGGTGATCACGAACAATTTCCGCTCCTTCAGGACGCCGATGTCCTCCGCCGACATGACGCGCCCGGGCAGGTGCGCGAAGCCGGCGATGCCGGCGCGCGCCACGTCCGGCGAGCCGTTGCGATCCCACATGTCGACCACCACCCGCAGGCCGGCCCGCGACGCCGCCGCCGCGAGCGTCTCCAGCACCGGCACCGACAGACCGCCGTACCCCTTGATGATGTCGACCCCCGCGTCTTTCTGCCGCTTGACGATCATCGGGATCTGCGCCGCGGAGGCGACGGCGTACGCCAGGTCCGGCCAGACCGGATCGGTGCCGTCGATCATCGCGCCGGCGCAGTAGATGCGCGGCCCGCGCAGGCGGCCGGCGGCGGTCTCCTGGCGCAGCTGCATCACCAACGGCTGGTTGTTGCCGACGTCGAGCACGGTCGTCACGCCGGCATAGAGCAGCGCGTCGAGATAGCGCCCATAGGACAGGAAATCGACGTTGACGCCGTCCCAGCCGCCGGTCAGGTGCACGTGCAGGTCGGCGAGCCCCGGCAGGACGCTGCGGCCGCTGCCGTCGACGACATTCGCGCCGTCGGGAACGCGGACCGCGTCCGACGGGCCGACCGCCTGGATGATCCCGCCGCGCACGACCACCGTGCCGTCGGGGATCGGCGCGCCCCCCTTCCCGTCGATGATGCGGGCGTGCACGATGGCGATCGGCGTCCGGTCGGCGGCGGCCGGCGACGTCGTCGCACCGGTCACGGCAGCCGCTGCCGAGGCCGCTGGCGCGGCGCCGGCCGGCCGGGCGCCGCCCGGCGAGGCGAGGCCGATGAGCAGCAGCAGCGCCGCGCCGATCGCCCGTCGCGTGGTCCCGGCGATCAATGCATCACCCCGGCGCCGCTGAGCGCCTTGACCATGTCGCCGACCACCTGGGCGGCGTCGCCGAACAGCATCAGGGTGCGGTCCATGTAGTACAGCTCGTTGTCGATGCCGGCGAAGCCGGGGCTCATGCTGCGCTTGATGACGATGACCGTCCGCGCCTTGTCGACGTCGAGGATCGGCATGCCGTAGATCGGGCTGCCCGGGTCGCTGCGGGCCGCCGGGTTGGTCACGTCGTTGGCGCCGATGATCAGCGCCACGTCGGTCTGCGGGAACTCGAGGTTGGCGTCGTCGAGCTCGAGCAGCTTGTCGTAGGCGATGTCCGCCTCGGCGAGCAGGACGTTCATGTGGCCCGGCATCCGGCCGGCCACCGGGTGGATCGCGAAGCGGACCTGCACCCCCTTCTTCTCCAGCGCGTCGCACAGATCGCGTACCCGGTGCTGGGCCCGCGCCACCGCCATGCCGTAGCCCGGCACGATGATGACCGAGCGGGCCACCTCGAGGATCTCCAGGGCGTCCTCGGCGGTGGTGCTGCGCACGACTTTCTGGGTGGCCGGACCGGCCGCCGAGGCCTGCACGGTGCCGAACGCCCCGAACAGGACGTTGGTGAACGAGCGGTTCATCGCCCGGCACATGATCACCGACAGGATGAACCCCGACGAACCGTCGAGCGCGCCCGCCACGATCAGCAGCTTGCTGTCGAGGACGAACCCCATGGCGCAGGCCGACAGGCCGGCGTAGGAGTTCAGCAGCGAGATGACCGTCGGCATGTCGGCCCCGCCGATCGGGATGATCAGCAGGACGCCGAACAGCAGCCCGAGCCCGGCGAAGACCGGGAACAGGTGGGTCGCCCCGGGGTTGATCGTCAGATAGACGCCGAGCCCGATGGCGACGGTGAGCAGGCTCAGGTTGAAGGCGTTCTGGCCCCGGTAGGTGATCGGCCGGGTTGGCAGGATCTCCTGGAGCTTCCCAAAGGCCATCAGGCTGCCGGTGAAAGTCAGGCAGCCGAGGAGCACCTCGAGCGTCAGGGCGGTCATGGTGAAGGTGCCGAGACTGTCGGTGTGGAGATAGTACTCGGCGGTCCCGACCAGGGCCGCCGCCAGCGCCCCGAAGGCGTGCGACAGGGCGGTCCGCTGCGGCACCGCGGTCATCGGCATCCAGATCGCCATCGGCGCGCCGATCAGCGTGCCGGCGACGATGCCGGCCGCGATCCACTTGTAGGTGACGATCTCCGGCTGCAGCAGCGCCCCGGCGACCGCCAGCAGCATGCCGAGCACCCCCGCCCAGACGCCGCGGCGCGCCGTCTTGGTGGAGCTGAGCCACCGCAGCGACAGCACGAACAGAGCCGCCGCGGCGATGCTCGAGAACGGCAGCAGGGACTCGGTCATTTCTTGTCCGCCGCGTTCTTGTCCGCCCCCGGCTTCTTGAACATCCGCATCATCCGGTCGGTGATCATGAAGCCGCCGATGACATTGGTCGCCGAGGCGGCCACCGCCAGCGCTCCCAGCACCGTGGTCAAGAGGTCTTTCCCCGAGCCGGCCATGGCGATGGCACCGACGATGGAGATTGCCGAGATGGCGTTGGTGAGCGACATGAGCGGCGTGTGCAGGAGCGGCGTCACCCGGCGGATCACCTCGAAGCCGAGAAACGTCGCCAGCACGAACACGAAGATGCTCGAGTCAAGATCGGTGGGCAAAGGTCATCCTCCTTGGAGTCAATGCACCAGGAGCGCATGCGTCGCGTCCCGCCCCGAAACGCCCGGCGGCGGAACCGCGTCATCTTATCCGGAAATCGATGTAGGCTGGGTGCGCATGGACCGAGATCGCGGCGCCCCGGACCGGCCGATCCCCGCCTTCCTGAACGAGCACGACAGGCCGACCGGCAGGCACTACGTCATCCTGGCGATGTCGTGGGCCGGCTGGGTGTTCGACTTCTACGACCTGATGCTGTTCTCCTTCCTGCTGATCCCGATCAAGAAGACGCTGGGGTTGAGCGAGGCGGCGCTGTCCCTCCTCCTCGGCGCGTCGCTGGCGGCCACCGCCGTCGGCGGCATCCTGTTCGGCTGGCTGGCAGACCGGTTCGGGCGCAAGACGGTCCTCTCCTGGACCATCCTCGTTTACAGCCTCGGGACGTTCGCGTGCGGCTTCGCGGCGGGCGTCTGGTGGCTGCTGGCTTTTCGCGTCCTCACCGGTCTCGGTGTGGGGGGCGAGTGGGCCACCGGTCAGACGCTGGTGGCGGAGACCTTCCCCGCCCGGATGCGGGCCCGCTTCGCCGCGGTGATGCAGACCGGCGCGCCGCTCGGCATCGCCCTCGCCTCGATCGTCGGCGGGTTCGTCGAGCCGGCACTCGCCGGAGCGCTCGGCGAGGAGCGGGCCTGGCGCGCCTGCTTCTTCCTGTCGCTCCTGCCGGCCCTGCTGGTGGTCGTCATCCGCAAGTACATGCCCGAGTCGGACATCTGGCTCGACCGCCGCCGGCGGCGCGACCCGGCGGAGCGCGGCCAGCTCCACGACCTCCTGTTCACGCCGTGGCAGCGGCGGTTGTTCCTCCTCGGTCTCGTCCTGGCGATCACCGACATGTCGGCCTACTGGTTCACCTACACCTGGCTGCCGAAGTACCTGTACGACCAGCTCGGCCTGTCGATGGCGAAATCGGGGCTGTGGATGCTGACCACCCAGGCGGGCGGTTTCCTCGGCTACCTGTCGTTCGGCGCCATCGCCGACCGGCTCGGGCGGCGGGTCGCGTACACCGGCTTCTCGTTCGTCTGGGCGGTGGGGCTCTTGGCAATCACCTGGTTCTGGAGCGCCATCGCCGTCTGGCCGTGGCTGACCCTGGCGTTCATGTTCCTGGTCGGCCTGGGGACGGGGAACTTCTCAGGCTACGGGCCGATCTTCTCGGAGATTTTCCCCACCAAGGTGCGCAACACCGCCATGGGGGCGGCGTTCAACCTGGCGCGCGGCGTTCAGTTCTTCACGCCGTTCATCATCACCGGCCTGGCGGCGCGTTACGGCCTCGGCGGCGGCATCTCGGTGGCGGCGCTGTTCGCGGTGTTCACCGGCTGCTGGGTGTGGACGCTGCCCGAGACCCGCGGCACCCGGATCGTCTCAGCCTGAATCCCGATCGTCTCGCGAGGACCCGACCTTACGAGCACCCGCTGGTGGCGCCGCAGTTGAGGCATTTGTAGCAGGCGGCGTTGCGGACCATGATGCTGCCGCAGTCGGGGCAGGGCGGCGCGTCCTCGTCGGGGCGGAACGAGAACAGGCCGCGCGTCGAGTCGAGGCCGGCGGCGCCGACGGAGGGCGGGACGCGCGTCGGGCCGGCGGTGGGGGCGCCGGCG
>JAGYID010000207.1 GCA_018606725.1 Acidobacteriota bacterium | reverse complement strand
TCGAAGTGCGCCAGGTCGGTGGCGACGTTGAGCGCGAAGCCGTGGGTGGTGACCCAGCGCGACAGGTGAACCCCCAGGCTGGCGATCTTGGCATCGCCCACCCAGACGCCGGTCAGCCCCGCGATCCGCTCCGCCGTGACGCCGAAGCGCCGGAGCGTGCGGATCTGGGCCTCCTCCAGGTCGCGCAGGTAGCGGGCGACATCGCGCCGGTCCGGCTGCAGGTCGACGATCGGATAGCCGACGAGCTGCCCGGGGCCGTGATAGGTCACCTGCCCGCCGCGGTTGCAGCGCTCCATCGTGATCCCCATGCTCCGGAGGTCGCCGGCGCTGAACAGCACGTCGCGCGGGTCGGCGTTGCGTCCGAGCGTGATCACCGGCGGGTGCTCCAGTAGAAGCAGCCGCTCGGCGTCGGGCCGGCCCTGTTTGAGGGCCCGGGCGCAGTCCTCCTGTAGCCCGGCCGCCTCGGCATAGGCAATCCGTCCCAGGTACCCCCAGGTGCAGCGCCTCGCCGCCACGCTCCCCCCGCTCACCGGCGGCTCGTCAGAGCAGACCGGGGAACGTCCCGGCCTCCAACGTCGCCTTGATATGCGCCATGAATTGATCGGCGACCGCGCCGTCGATCAGCCGGTGGTCGAACGACAGCGCCAGGTGAACGATCGGGTGGATGGCGATGGCGTCGCCCTCGACGACCACCACCTGCTTGCGGATGGCTCCGACGCCCATGATCGCCACCTGCGGCTGGCTGATGATCGGCGTGCCGAACAGCCCGCCGTAGATGCCGGGGTTGGTGATGGTGAAGGTGCCCCCCTGGACCTCTTCCGGAGTCAGCTTCTTGCCCCGGGCCCGCTCGGCGAGGTCGGCGATCGCCTTGGCGACACCGGATGGGCTCAGGTCGTCGGCGCCCTTGATGACCGGGACGATGAGCCCCCAGTCGAGCGCGACGGCGATGCCGATGTTGATGTCCTTCTTGTAGACGATGTTGTCGCCGTCGATCGACGCGTTGACCACCGGGAACGCCTTGAGCGCGTCGATGGCCGCCTTCACGAAGAACGCCGTCGGCGTCAGCTTGACGCCGTGACGTTCCTGGAACGCCGGGCCCAGCTCGTCCTTGAGGGCCATGACCCGGTGCAGGTCGATTTCGAACACGGTGGTCACGTGCGCCGAAGTCCGCCGGCTCTGGACCATGTGCTCGGCGATCTTGCGGCGCATGGCGCTCATCGGCTCGACTACGACCCGCTCGCCGGGCGCGTACGCCGGACGCGCCGTCGCGGGACCCATGGCGGGCGCCCCCGGAGCGGAGGCCGGGGCCCGCGTCGCGGCGGCGGCCGGCTGCCCGGCTCCGCCGAGAGCCGCCAGGATGTCCTTCTTGGTCACGCGGCCGCCTATCCCGGTCCCCTGGATGCGGCCGATGTCGACGTTCTGCTCCCGGGCGATCTTGCGGACCACCGGCGAGGAACGGATGCGGCGCAGCTCGTCGACAGTCGCCCCGGAGCCCGCCAGCGTCGCCGCCGGCGGGATCGCGCCGGCGGGCGCGCCGGACGGAGCGGTGCCGCGGGCGGGAGGCGCGGCGGCAGCGGAGCGGGCTGGCGGCGGCGCGGGCGCGCTCTTCCCGGCCGAGGCGGCCGCCCCGGCCTCGGTCTCGATCAGGGCCACGACCGTGTTGATCGGCACGGTCTGCCCCTCCTGGACCTTGACCTCGGCGAGCACGCCGGCCGCCGGCGACGGGATCTCCGCGTCGACCTTGTCGGTGGATATCTCGAAGATCGGCTCGTCCCTGGCGACCTTGTCGCCGGTCTTCTTGAGCCACTTCGTCAGGGTCCCCTCGGCGATGCTCTCCCCCATCTGGGGCATGATCACATCCACGCGCATGGGTGCTCCTTTTGTCGGTGAGCCCGTCGCCGCGCCCGTTTCGGCCGCGCGCCCGGCGCGCCGGCCGCAAACGGGCAGTTAGTAGGCAGCCAACTTCCCCAGTGCCTCCAGTATCTTAGCTTTATTGGGGAGAAAGAACTCTTCCAGCGGCGGGCTGTACGGGACCGGGGTGTCCGGCGCCGTCACCCGCAGGACCGGGGCGTCGAGATACTCGAAAACCTCCTCATTGATGATGGCGGTGATCTCGCCGGCGATGCCGCCGGTCTTGGTGTCCTCGTGCACGATCAGCACCTTGCCGGTCTTCCGGGCCGAGGTCAGGATGGCGTCCTTGTCGAGCGGCAGGAGCGAGCGCAAATCGATCACCTCGGTCTCGAGTCCCTTCTCCCGCGCCAGCGTCTCGGCCGCTTCGATCGCCTGGTAGAGCATGGCGCCGTAGGTCAGGATCGTCAGGTCGCGCCCCTCGCGCCGCAGCGCCGCGCGGCCGATCGGCACGACGTAGTCCTCCTTGGGAAGCTCCTCCTTGATCCTCCGGTAGAGGTACTTGTGCTCGAGATAGATGACCGGGTCCTCGTCGCGGATGGCCGCCTTGATCAATCCCTTGGCGTCGTACGCGGTGGCCGGCGCCACCACCTTCAGCCCGGGGGTGTGCACGAAGTGCATCTCCGGGTTCTGCGAGTGGAACGGGCCGCCGTGCACGCCGCCGCCGCTCGGGCCGCGGATGACGATCGGCACACCGGCGCCCCAGCGGTAGCGGTTCTTGGCGGCGAAGTTGACGATCTGGTCGAAGGCGCAGGCGATGAAGTCGATGAATTGCATCTCGGCGATCGGCCGCATGCCCATCAGCGCCGCGCCGATCGCCGCGCCGACGATCGCCGACTCGGAGATCGGCGTGTCGATGATGCGCATCCCGCCGAAGCGCTCCAGCATCCCCTCGGTCACCTTGAAGGCGCCGCCATAGACGCCGATGTCCTCGCCGAGGACGAACACCCGGTCATCGGACTCCATCTCCTCCCAGATGCCCTGCCGGATCGCTTCCACGTAGGTCGTCAGCGCCATGGGTTACTCCGCGTAGACTCCATTCAGGCATTCCGCCGGCTCGGGGTACGGCTGCCGGTCGGCCCGGTCGACCGCCTCGTCCAGCTCCGCGCCGATGCGCCTCTCCATGTCCGCGATCGCCGCCGCGTCGAGGAGGCCGCGCCGCGCCAGCTCGTCCTCCAGCCGGCGGATCGGATCCTTGCGGCCCCACTCCTCGAACTCCTCCTTGGGAACGTAGCCGGCGTCATCGTGCGCCGAATGCCCGGTCATCCTGAAGGTCCGGAACTCGAGGAGGCTCGGGCCG
>JAGYID010000206.1 GCA_018606725.1 Acidobacteriota bacterium | reverse complement strand
ATCGCCCCGTACATCGCGCTGCGCGACGACACCGATCCGACCAGGGGCCTGGGGATCGGCCAGGATCAGCCGCGCTACTCTACCGGCTACGCCGTCCTGCGAAACCGGGCGGGCTTGCTCGTCGAGATGCACATGCTCAAGGACTACCGGACGCGGGTGACCGGGAACCACGCGATCCTGGTGGCGGCGCTCGAGGTGATCGACCGGGACGCGGCCCGGCTGGTGGCGATCAATCGCGACGCGGACGCCGCGACCGTCGCCGCGGGACGCGCTTACAATCCGGCCGCCCGCGACCCGCTGCGCCTGGAGGCGGACGAGACGACGGAGCCGTTCGCATACCGCAGCAACGCCTACCGGCGCGAGACCAGCGACATCTCCGGCGCGACGGTCATCCATTACACCGATGAGCCGGGCGAGTTGAAAGTGCCGCGACAGACCCGGCTCAGGGTCACGCGCGCCGTCGCCCCGCCGCGCGCCTACATCGTGCCGGCGCAATGGACCGACGTCATCGGCGTCCTCGCGGCGCACGGTCTCCGCCTGCGGCGGACGGCCCGCCCGTGGACCGCCGCGGTCGAGACTTACCGGTGCGACGAAGTCCGCTGGCTGGAGCATCCGTTCGAGGGCCGCCAGGTCCTGTTCTACCCGGGCGAAGGTCTGCCGAAGTCGGCCGCGTCGCCCGGCATCTGCCGGCCGGCGCGCGAGACGCTGACCTTCCCCGCCGGCTCGGCGGTCGTGCCGCTCGACCAGCCGGCGGCGAAGTTGGCGATCCACTTCCTGGAGCCGGAGGCGCCCGACTCCGCCGTCGCCTGGGGCTTCTTCAACGCCATCTTCGAGCAGAAGGAATACGCCGAGCCGTACGTCATGGAGCCGCTCGCCCGCGACATGCTGGCGAAGGATCCGGCCCTGGCGAAGGAGTTCCGGGACCGGCTCGCCGCCGATGCCGCCTTCGCCGCCAGCCCGGAGGCCCGCATCAACTTCTTCTATCTCCGCTCGCCGTGGCGCGATCCGCACCTCGGGCTCTATCCGGTCGGACGATTGACGAGCCTCGAGGGCGTGCCGCTCGGGAAATAGTCGCCGCCGCACCGGGCTGCCCGGCCGGGGGCCGCAGCGACGACCTCGGTTTGGGGCATGTCGGTCCGAGCGGGGTCGATCCGGGTGGTTGACAGTCCCCGACACTCGGCGTATATAGGCGGCAACTTCTTTACAAAAATTCGAGAGTAGCGGGAGAAGCAGCGCGGCCGGTGCCCAGGATCGTTCGGGGACTCGTCTTGAGCAGTCTCTGCGCGTGCCAGACCGTGGTCGGGGCGGAAGCGACGGAGGTGTACGTCGACGCGGCGGCCTGCCCGGCGACCGGATCGGGGAGCGCCAGGGATCCCTACTGTGCCGTCCAGGACGGCGTTGACGCCGCGGCGGCGGGGGATCGCGTCAGGGTCGCGCCCGGACTCTATGCGGGAACGACGCTGCGGCTCATCGACATCGACGGCTTCACCGATACCATCGAGGCGGTCCTGTTCCTGAAAGACGGCGTGAGCGTCGTCGGCGCCGGCGCCGGCGCCTCCGTCCTCGACGGCGGGAAGCGCGCCAGCGTCGTGGTCGCGGACCGGTGCGGGGAAGGGGCCAGCTTGAGCGGACTCACCCTGCGCGCCGCCGGCCGGGGCAGCGCCGGAGGCTATGACTTCGCTGACGGCCTGTTCGTCAACGGCGGTGCGCCACGGTTCGCCGACCTCGAGATCGCCGCCGTCGAGGGGGGCTTCGCTGCCGTCGACATCTATGGCGGCGCCACCCCATCGCTCGAACGCCTGAGGGTGCGTGACAACGGGCGGATGGTCGCCGTCGGCGCGGCGATCATGGTGTCGGGCGCGGCTCGAGCCTCGATCGCCGCGAGCCTCGTCGCGGGCAATCATGCCGTCGATGGGGGCATTCTCGTCGAGGACGGCGGGCTGTCGCTGGTCAACAGCATCGTGGCCGGCAACGACGGCGCCTCGGGCGGTGGCCTGCGGCTGACGCGCTCGTCTCCGGCGCTCATCACCTTCACGACGATCGCCGGCAACACGTCCGGCGTCGCCGGCGCCGGAATCAGGGTCGAGGGCTCCATGGCGACCATCGCGGGGACGCTCGTGATCGGAAACCGCGCGCTCTCGGGGCAGGTGGGCGGGATCTACGCGGACTCCGCGAGCCAGCTGGTCCTCAGCGGCAACGATGTGTTCGGGAATCTTGAGATCGACTACCAGGCGCGCTTCAACCCGACCGGGACGAACGGCAACATCTCCGGGGATCCGCTGTTCCTTGACTTCGGGGCGATGGACTATCGACTCGGAGAAGGCTCGGCGGCGATCGATGCCGGCCCGACGGGGGTGAACGGAGGGACGCCGCCGGCGGACCTATCGGGGGCCCGCCGGCCGCTCGACGGCGATCGGGATGGTCTCGCCCGGCCGGATATCGGGTCCCTCGAGTTCGATCGCTTCGAGGTCCGCGACCTGATCCTCCAGCCGGCTCCGCCGGCCGTGCATCTTGCGTGGAGCCCTCTCGCCGGCGCCACCGGGTACTGTGTGCACCGTGGCGCACTGGCGGCGCTGCGGTCGGGGGAGTTCGGCGACTGTCTGACCACCGGCGCCGACCTTGCGGAGACCCGGTTCGAAGATCCCGATTGGCCGGCGGCGGGGGAAGGCTTCTTCTATCTGGTGACCGCCCGCGTCGGCGGTGTGGAGCAGACGCTCGGTTTCGACTGGCTCGGGCTGGAGCGGATCGGCCGGCCGGAGCAGTCCTGTCCGTAAGAGGCCGATCCGGCGGCGGTCCCGCAGGGCCGTCGATCCGTCAACCCTGTGCGTTTTTCCGCGTGGAGGTCCGATGAACATGCGTGGAGTTCCCGGGAATCGATCCACATGGCTCCTGTCCCTGGCGGGACTCGCCGTGGTCGGCATGGTCACGCCGCCGCCGATCTGGTCGTCGTCGCTGCTGCCGGTGACCCTGCCGGAGATGGTCAGCAAGGCCGACCGGATCGTGGTGGCGCGCGCGGTCGATGAATGGACCGGCCGGGACGAGCACGGCATCCCTGCGACCATCACCACCTTTGAGGTCAGCCGCTCGCTCAAGGGCGGCCCGCATCGCTCGCTCCGCGTCAAGCAGTTCGGGGTCACCAGAGTCCAGCCGGACGGTCTGGCCGCCTGGATCGAGGGCATGCCGCGCTACGAGAAGGGGCGGGAGTATCTGCTCCTCCTGGC
>JAGYID010000205.1 GCA_018606725.1 Acidobacteriota bacterium | reverse complement strand
CCGTCGTTCGCGCCCGGCACCGGGACGCCGGTGGTGGGCGGCCTGTCGACCCACCTGGCGCTGGAGATCCTGCGCGGCCTCGTCGAGGTCGACTTCGCCGGCGGCGACGTTACCGAGGTCGCCCCGGCCTATGACGCGGGCGAGATCACCGCCCTCGCCGCCGCCACCATCGCCCTCGAGTTCATCTGCCTGCGCGCCGCGAAATCGGGGCGAAAGTGAGACATCCTCAGCCGTAGCTCTCCCGGTTGATCCGCTCCGCCGGCACGCCGACGGCGGCGAGGTGCGTCATCGCCGACTCGAGGAAGCGCGGCGCCGGCTCGACTCCCTTCTCGCGGGCGGCGGCCCGATCGTGCTTGGTCAGGCCGGGCCCGCACAGATAAACCTCGGCGGCGGACGGGTCGGGGATGAACTCGCGCAGCAGCGCCTCATTGACCCGGCCCTGACGCACCTCGGAATGCGACCGGGGCTGCGCCTGGTCCCGGCTGAGCGCGTGGACGATCCGCAGCCTGCCGGGGTGCGCCCTGGCCAGCGCGTCAAGCTGCTTCCGGAAGATGGCGTCCTTCCAGGTCCGGTTGGCGTAGATCAGCGTGTGCCGCAGTCTCAGGCCCCGGTGCAGCGCTTCCTTGATCATGCTCATGTTCGGGACGATCCCCGAGCCGGCGCACAGGTGCACCAGGTGATCGGTGCGGGACTCGATGTCGGCCGGCAGCGTGTACGGCCCGCTGAAGCCGGTGACGACCATGCGGGTCCCGGGCGTGATGTCCCAGACCAGATGGGGGGACAGGAGCGGCGGGTAGCGCGTCACGCCGGAGACGTAGCGCTCTTCCTTGATGGTGACCGCCAGGGAGCGCTCGTGCGGCGCTGAGCTCAGGGAGTAGGCGCGGGCCGGCTCCTTCCGCCCCTTGGCCTCCTCGAAATAGGCGATGAACCGCTCCAGCGCCGGGAACTGGTGCGGCGCGACCGTCACGAAATGTCCCGGCAGGTACTCGAGGCGGTCATTCCCGGTGAACAGCACCAGGGTGGACGCCTCGGGAGACTCGCGCACGACCTGCGCGACGATCACCTCGAGCTCCTTGATCTTCGGCCGGGGGGCGGTTTCCGGGTCGGGGGGAGAAGTCATGGCGTTCCTCCCGGCGCCGCTCAGGCGCCGCCCAGCAGCGGGCGCAGGTGGAACAGGTGCTTGCCGAGGCGGCCGCCGTAGTTGCCGGCGGTGATCCGCACGATCCCGTCGCCGCAGGCGGCGCGCAGACCCGCCGCCATGGCGCGCTCGATGTCCGTGCGGGCCAGACCGTCGATGACGATCTCCAGGGCGCTCTCCACTCCGTCCGGCAGGGCGCTCTGCACGTCGCGCCGCAGCGTCGGGCAGTAGGGGCTGTTGGTGGAGGCGACCAGCCCCTTGTATTTCGAGCCGACCTTGCTGCCGCTGCGCACGATGCCTCCGGGGAACGGCAGGATGACCCCCGGGACGGCGCGGATCGCGGCGGCCGCGCGCTCTGCGGCGGCGAGGGCCGCCGGGCGGCTGGCGCCCAGGATCAGGAAGTTGCCGCCGGCGATCGCCTTGACCACGCCGAAGCGGTCCTCGACGATGAACTCGCCGTCCATCACCGGAATGCGCCACAGCCGCCGCGGCCGGGCGCCCTCCTCCGGGAACAGCGCCGCCTCGAGACGCTTGCCGATCTGGTGCCCGTCGCCGAAGAAGCGCAGCACGGCGCCGACCCGCACCCGCTCTTCGGCGGGGAGGTCGTCATAGCAGGCGCTGCCGGCGGAGGTCATGACGCACTGCCCGACCCGCTTGACCAGCTGCTCCCGGAGGTCGTCGGCGGAGCGGGCGAACACCAGCACCCGGACGCCCGGACGGCCGTCCGGCGTCCGCTCCGGGGCGACCCCTTCGATGCCGGCCTCGCAGCCGCAGCCGATGACGGAGGTCGCGAAGCCGGTCATCGAGCGCGCGGCGGTCTCCGCCCAGCCGGCGCTGTCGGCGGTGATCAGCAGCCGCGCGGCGCGCAGCGTGAACGCCTCCGCGTAGGTGTCGTCGATGAACGTGCCGCCGATCTGCATCATGTCCTCACTGGCCCGGTCCGGCGCGCGGTGCGGCGTGCCCCCTCAGGCCGGCTGGGCCACCAGGATCTCGCCGCGACCGAGCTCGGCCAGGTCGCCGCGAAAGCGCGCGAAGCGGTGGACCGCCTCGAAGCGCTCGACCGCGAACCCGCGGGCCACGAGCGCCCGCACATAAACGGTCACGAACAGCGGTTCGAACGAACCGGCCGCCCGGAAGGTCGGCAGCATCTCGGGCGCCTGGTAGCAGACGATGGTGCCGCGCTGCATGCCGCCGCCCGCCCGGATCCCGGCGCTGCCAAACAGGAACAGGGTGCCGGCCGCCATGCGCGCCCCCGCGTGATCGAGGACGTCGCCGCGCACGGCGACGAGGCCGCGGCGCATGTAGCCGCCCAGCTCGTGCCCTGCCGAGCCGTCGATCAGGATGACGCCGCCGCGCATGCCGAACTTGCTGCCGCGGTACGCGGAGCCGACCCGGTTGCCGGCGTTGCCGCGGATGTGAAGCAGCCCGCCGCTCATCTCGGCGCCGGCCGAATCGCCGGCGTCGCCGCGTACTTCGATCGAGCCGCCGCGCATGCGGGCCCCGACGTGCATGCCGGCATGCCCCTCGATGATCACCCGGCCGCCCTCCATGCCGGCGCCGATCCCCTTGACCGTTGACAGGTCGCCCTCGAGGCGCAGGTCGTCCGAGCCGCCGCCCGCGACCGAGAAGACCTCGGCCAGCGCCACGGACCGGTTCCCGTGCTGCAGCGGCAGCCGCTCGATGGCGGCACGGTCGAGAGCGCGCAGGCGGTCCGGCGTGATCGCCTCGGCCTCGATCGGGATCGCCGAGCGCGCCCCGTCGCGCAGGGTCAGGACGACGGCGCTCATGGCGTCGCGCCGCCAGGCGCCGCCGTCGCTCGGCGGCCGCGCCCCGCCGGGATCCCGCGGGGCGACGGCAGCTCCTCGAGCGGGATGACGAAGTTCTCGACCTCGACCGAGTAGTAATCGCGGAACGGCCCGACCATCTCGGCGGTGAGGCGGTCGTCGGCCGGCAGGTCGGCGTACAGGGTGCGTCCGGGGCGGGTGGCGACGACCTCGCCGTCACGCACCACCACGACGCCATCCTTGAGGACGTAGACCGGCTTGGAGAACATCTCCTCCCGGTCGGCGTTCTCGGCATAAATCGCCACGTCGGCGTC
>JAGYID010000204.1 GCA_018606725.1 Acidobacteriota bacterium | reverse complement strand
GAGACCGGCGTCAAGGAGACGATCAAGGTCGTCGGCGAGTCGCCGCTGGTCGACACGCGGTCGACCTCCACCGGCACCAACGTCAAGTACGACGAGTTCTCCACCTCGGTGCCGCTCGGCCGCTCCTACACCGACACCTTCTCGGTAGCGCCGGGCGTGGTCAGCGGCGTCGGCACCGGCGACGGGAACAACTCGATCAGCGGGTCGTCGGGGCTTGAGAACTCCTACCTGATCGACGGGGTCAACGTCACGAACACAGGCTACGGCGGCATCGGCGCCTACAACATCGTGTACGGCTCGCTCGGCACCGGGGTCACCAGCGAGTTCCTCGAAGAAGTGCAGATCAAGACGGGCGGCTTCGAGGCCGAGTACGGCCAGGCGCTGGGCGGCATCATCAATTCCATCGTCAAGTCGGGAACGAACGAGTTCAAGGGCAGCGTGGCGTGGTACTCGACCCCGGGCGGGGCGCGCTCCGACTATACGCTCGTGAACCTCCAACGTGGATCCTCCAACCTCGTCTATGAGGACAAGCAGGACTTCGCCGTCTCGGTCGGGGGACCACTCGTCAAGGACAAGCTCTGGTACTTCATCTCCTACAACCCGGTGATCACCAAGCAGAACAACCAGGCGACTTCGAACCTCAACCCCGGGTATCAGGCTGCAATCGCCGGGAACCCGAACTTCACCGATCCGACCGTCGGTCTCGATGTGACTGATCCTCTGGCGTTCCCCTCCTCGAGCAAAGAGTTGGAACGGAAAAGGACCGCCAACAACTACGCCATCAAGCTGACTTGGCAGGCGAACGCCAAGCACTTGCTCGAATTCAGCGTCTTCGGAGACCCGGCGACGGGCGACCGGGGATTTCAGCAGGACCTCTCACCCCAATTCACCGACTTCGCATCCGGCGGCGGACAGAGCGACATCGAGTATGGCGGCCACAACGGCGCGATTAAGTGGAACGCGGTGTTCTCGCCGAAGTTCTTCCTGGAGGCGCAGATCGCCAAGCACGACGCCAAGTTCCGCGAGAAGTCGGTGAAGGACGAGACCCGCTACCTCGACCTCCGCAACAATCTCGAGTTCCGCCGTGCCCCGACCGATTACAGTCTCGACGGCACCAGCGGCAGCACCTCGCCCCTCACGGACCCGATTACGCCGGTGCAGACGTACCAGGGGGGCATCGGCTTCATCAGCAATCAAGACGACGAGAACACGCAGTACCTCCTGAAATTCACCAACATCGTATCGACCCACGAGGTGAGATACGGCGTTCAGTACGACGACATCTCCTACCTCGACACCGGCACCTACACCGGCCAGTCGTTCTTCGTCCAGCTGCCGGTCACCAATGACGCCGGTGACCCGGTGGACTTTTTTGACTGCAGCACCACGCCAGGGACCTGCGTGGACGATGGATTCGGCGGTCCGAATCCTGACGGGGTGCAGGACGTCATCCCGCTCGCGAGCCGTGGCGGGGCCCTGGTCAGCGTCCGCAACGGCACCGGCGACCCCGATGTGGCCTTCGATAGCGCCAACCGGTTCCGCGTCACTCGGGCGCGCGTCGGGCCGGCCTTGACGCCGACCTCGGCGCGGGAATACAACGTCTTCGCCCAAGACACTTGGTCGATCACGCCGCGGGTGATCCTGAGGGCCGGTGTCCGGGTAACCCAGGAAACGATCACCGGCTCGGGCCGGTTCGACCTCGGTTTCGCAACCAACGCTTCGGGTGGATTCACGTACGGGACCTCGAGCTATGCGCCCAACCGGTACAGCTTCACCGGCAACGTGGCGCCGCGGATCGGGGTCAGCTGGGACGTCGTCGGCGATGGCAAGAGCCGGCTGTTCCTGAACTGGGGACGCTACTTCGAGAGGGTGCCGAACGACCTGGCGATCCGGGCTCTCAGCAATGAGGTCGGCATCAGCACGCAGGAGTTCACCGACAAGGCGCTGAGCGCACCGAGGCTGGGCGGCAGCACGACCTGCGACGACGGCGTCGGCGGCACAACTGCCTGCAACCCGCTGACGACCGTCCTGACCCAGGGCACCGCGCCAACGACCGTCAACGCTGGGTCGAAGCTACCCTATGTCGACGAGCTGTCGGGCGGATACGAGTTCGAGGTCGGCCCTCAGTCTGCGATCAAGATCCGTGGGATCTATCGCAAGCAGGGGCGCGTCCTCGAGGACGTCCAGGTCAACTCGGTGGAGGAGATCCAGAATTTCTACTATGGCTATGCCGGCGGCTACCCGTACGACCCGTTCGGCGGCAGCCCCAGCACTCCTCTGAGCACGGCCTTCCCTGCGAAGCCGTTCGGCCCGTACGTCCTGGCCAATCCCGGGACCAACCGGGTTCCGAAGGGTGGGGTGTACACGTTCCCGAAGCCGGAGAGGATTTACAAGGCCCTCGTGGTTGAATACAACCGTCGGCTGACCAATAACTGGTCGCTGTACGCCAACTACCGGTACGCGACGCTCGAGGGGAACTACGAGGGGCTGTTCCGCAATGACAACGGCCAGAGCGATCCGAACATCACGTCGCTCTACGACTTCCCGTCGTCGCCGCTCCTGCAGACCCAGTTCGACAGCGGGCCGCTGCCATCCGACGTCCGGCACGTGTTGAAGATCTTCCCCTCCTACTCCTTCCCGTTCAAGTTGCGGGTTGGCGCGAACATCACGTTCCAGACAGGCGTGCCGCGGACCTCGATGCTGGCCCATCCGAACTACCAGAACTCCGGGGAGATCCCGGGCAAGGATCCGATCTACGCATACTGGGTGGATGACACGATCAACCCGCTCCATCTCAACTTCGAGTCGGATCTTGGAGTAATCCTCAGGGATACCGACGCCGTCACGCAGGGCGTCTACTTCCTGTACGACTACACTAAGGTGAAGCGCGGCAACCTCGGCAGGACACCGAACACGACCACGCTCGATATCCACGCCGATTACCCGATCACCATAGGCAAGACGAACCTGTCACTCATGTTTGACATCTTCAACGTCACCGACCAGCAGAAACCGCTTACGTACGACGACAACGTCGAACTGCTCGCTGGCGTGCTCGACCCGGACTATCTGTCGCCGCTGACCTACCAGACTCCGCGGACGTTCCGTCTGTCGGCGCGCTGGAGCTTCTGATTCAGCACTGGCTCCCACCGGGCAGCCATCGGGCGGCCCCCTTCGGGGGGCCGCCTTTTTTGTCTTCCCGGCATATACTCGCCGGTCGTGAAGAGCCGTCCACCCCCCCGCCCGCACCGCGTCCTCCGTCTTGCCGGTTTTGGAGTCGCGGCGCTCGTCGCGATGCTTGCCGCCGGCTCGGCGATCCGCGTCCCCGACGGACACCTCGCCGCGACCAGGGGCGAACTGAAGCCTGCCGGCTGGCGTCTGCGCCCGCCGCTCGCCTCCGTTCGGATTGTTCCTCTGCAGGGGAGCCTCGACGCAGTCGATGTTCCCCGGCAGACCGCCGAGGGCGCCGAGCTCATCGTGCGGCTGTCAATCGAGTACGACCTCAACCCGGGGGCATTGCGCGCGCACGCCACTGAGATCGAGCGCGGCGGCCTCGCCGGGCTGGTCGGAGGTCTCGCCGCCGCGACGCTGTCGCCGCTGCCGCTCGGGGAGCTCATGCCGCCCGAAGCGCGGGCCGGCGCCGGAGGGCGCGCGCAGTTGTCTCAATCGGCGACGGCGGCGGTCACGGGCGCCCTGCGCTCGGCGGGCGTCGAGCCGCGCCGCCTGGCGGCGCGAATCGGCCCGCCGGGATCGTTCGCCGCCGGCGCCGGGGCGGCCTCGATGCCGAGTCCCGAGTCGACCGGCGTACGGCTGCTGATCATCGGCCTCGACGGCGCAGATTGGAACGTGATCGATCCGCTGCTGG
>JAGYID010000114.1 GCA_018606725.1 Acidobacteriota bacterium | reverse complement strand
GACTGTACGTGGTCGACACCCTCGCACACCGCGTCCACGCCTTCAGCACCGGGGGGGAGCCGGTCTTCTCCTTCGGGCAGCGGGGGGAGGAGGCGGGGCGCTTCAACTTCCCCACCCACATCTTCTGGTCCGCCGGCGAGCTCTACGTCACCGATTCGCTCGATTTCCGGATCGACATCTTCGACGAGACCGGGAAGGCGACCGGCTCGTTCGGTCGTCACGGCGACGGCTCGGGCGACCTGGCGATGCCGAAAGGCGTCGCCGTCGACAAGGACGGCGTGGTCTACGTGGTGGACAGCCTGTTCGACAACGTCCAGCTGTTCGACCGGCGGGGACAATTCCTGCTGACGCTGGGCAGGAGAGGCGTCGACTTCGGCGAATTCTGGCTTCCCTCGGGTGCCTTCATCAGCGAGGACGGTGAGCTGTATGTGTGCGACACCTACAACCGGCGCGTCCAGATCTTCCGGATCACGGAGCGGTATGCGGACAGCCTGTCCTGACCCCGGCCGGCGCCGCGCGCGTCTGGCGATCGCCGCCTTGCTCCTGCTCGGCTTCGGCCGGGTCACGCTTGCGCCGGCCCAGTCGTCGTCGGATATGGCCGACACCAAGCACAACCTCTCGGCGTCGGGCACCGGGACGATCCGCGCCCTGACCGAAACGCGCATCTGCATCTTCTGTCACACCCCTCACAGCGCGGCGCCGCAATCGCCGCTCTGGAACAAGGAGATCGAGCCCCAGGTGTACGCGGTCTATGCGAGCCCGACCCTGAAGGCCGGCCCGCTGCCCCAGCCATCAGGCCCGACCAAGCTCTGCCTGAGCTGTCATGACGGCACCATCGCCATGGGCGCGGTGCTCAACCCGGCCGGCGGCATCGGCATGGCGGGCAGCGACACGCTGCCGCCCGGAAGCCTGTCCGATTTCGGCCTCGATCTGTCGGGGCATCACCCGGTGTCGTTTCCCTACCAGAGCGCCCTGCCCAATGCGGAGCTGGTGTCGTCGCCGCCGGCCGATCTCGATTTCGGCGCCGGCGACGAGGTCCACTGCATCACCTGTCACGACCCGCACAACGACAGCTACGGCAGGTTCCTCCTCAAGGACAACCGCTATTCGGCGCTGTGCACCACCTGCCATCAATTGACCGGCTGGAGCGGCTCGGCCCATGCCACCTCGACCGCGTCGGTGAGCGGCATCCTGCCCAGGCCCCCGAAGACCTGGCCGACCTGGACGCAGCTCAACGAGTGGGGCTGCGAGGTGTGCCACACGTCGCATTTCGCCGCGACCGCGGAAGAGCTGCTCAATTTCACCGCCGCGCCGCCGGACCCGTTCTCGTGCACCAGCGCTGGATGTCATTCCTCGGACCCCGGCCCGGCGCACGCCTCGGTCGGCTCCGGCGGCGGCGCCCCGGCGGCGGCCTCCGCCGGTCCACTCGTCCCGCCGGGCCCCGGACGGGCCGACATCGCGGGGCAGAGCCGCAAGATCTCCGCCCACCACGAGGAGCCCGGCACCGTCCGCACGGCGCTGCGCCGGAGCGGTGGTGCGGCGCGCTCGGGGATCCGCAGCGTCGGCTGCGCCGACTGTCACAATCCGCATCTCGTCAACGATGTCAAGGCCGAGGCGCCGTACGCCTCAGGCATGCTGCGTGGGGTGGACGGCGTCGACCGGAACGGCGGCGAGCTGCGCAGGGTCACGTACGAGTATGAGGTCTGCTTCAAGTGCCACGCCGACTACACGCCGGACCTGGACTACGTGCCGCGCGTCGTCTCCGTGACCAACACGCGGCTGGCGTTCGATCCGACCAACCCCTCGTATCACCCGGTCGTGGCGATCGGGAAAAACCTCAACATTCCAAGCATCCCGTCGTCGTTCCGGCCCGGCATGAGCCCGTCGGACATGATCTACTGCACCTCCTGTCACGCCGACGACGAGGGTGGATCGCGCGGACCGCACGGATCCTCGTTCGCGCCGATCCTTAAGGAGCGCAATGAGATCGCGGACGGCACGCCGGAGAGCTACGAGAACTACGCACTGTGCTACCGATGCCACGACAGGACGAGCATCTTGAACGACGCCAGCTTCGCAAGGAAGGCGATCAAGACGACGGTCTCGGGAGGCGGCCACAGCGGTCATCTGGCGGCGGGCGCGCCGTGCTCGGCCTGTCACGATCCGCACGGCATCAACGAGGTCGCGCCGGGCGGCGTGATGGGGACTGGGTCCCACACGCACCTGATCAATTTCGATACGCGGATCGTCCTGCCCAAGACCGGCAACGCCTATCCGATCTTCAACGATACCGGGGTCTTCTCCGGGTCCTGCACCCTGACATGTCATGGAGTGGCCCATGACAACACGTCGTATCCCTGAAACCCGGGCAATCCATGACGGTCCGGTCAATGTTCACCATGCCTTCCTCGAATGGTCCGGAATGTTGCAGGATTTTGAAAATGTGTACCAGAGCATCAACGGTGAAAGGCGTTGATCCCGGGAACAAGCGACGTATATTGTAGAAAACCAGCGAGGCGGACACCCATGCACAGACTGAGTAGGCTGCGCTTCCTTCTCCCTCTTGTGGCCGTTTTCCTGACCAATGCGTCGCCGTCCGGCCACCCTACCATCATCGACCTCGGGCCATTGGGTTGGAGATTTTCCACTGCCGACGCCATCAACGAGCGCAATCAAATTGCCGGTAATGGCTACGACGCGAATGGTCGCGATCGCTCGTTCATATGGGAGAAGGGTGTCCTCAAGGACCTAGATCCGCTCGGCACGCGACGCCTCGTCGCTGCCGGGATAAACCAGCGGGGACAGATTGTGGGCTACGAACAATCAATTGAAGGCGCCGAATACGGGTTCCTCTGGGACGATGGCAGGCTCACCACATTAGAGAACCTGGGTGGTCGCTTCAGCGCGGCACTTGTCATCAACAACAAGGGACAGATCATCGGCTACAGCTCCACTGCCACTGGTGAACTTCTCGCGGTGCTCTGGGAGCATGGCACCACGACCGCCCTCCCGACTCTGGGAAATTGCGGTAGCAACGCCCACGACCTGAACGAGAGAGGACAGATTGTCGGCAGCAGCTCGGACGATTCCTGCAAGGACGGCGCTGTTCTCTGGGAGGATGGCAACCTCACTCAAATCCAGATACCGGGAGGTCTGCAAGCCGCGGCCCTCGCCATCAACGAACGCGGACAGGTGATGGGGGCCTTCTTTGACGAGTCGGGCCACACCCATGCCTTTCTCTGGGAGCGGAACGTGTTGACCGACCTGGGATCGCTGGGCGGAGGCGATACCAACCCTGTTGCCATGAACGAGCGGGGACAGATCGTGGGGTGGAGCGTGACCGCCACTGACGCAATCCACCCTTTCCTCTGGGAGAACGGCAAGATGCTGGATCTCGGGACTCTAGGGGGCGACTCCGCTGTCGCGGTAGCCCTGAACAACCGGGGACAGGTCATCGGCTCGAGCGATACGGGCGCTGAACAGGACCATGCATTCTTGTGGGAAGACGG
This sequence comes from Acidobacteriota bacterium, assembly GCA_018606725.1. GTDB lineage: Bacteria > Acidobacteriota > Polarisedimenticolia > Gp22-AA2 > Gp22-AA2 > JAGYID01. Next base: position 6,690 of record JAGYID010000114.1, on the reverse strand, counting down.
AACCATGATCGACCTTGGAACGCTGGGTGGAGGATTCAGCTTTCCCGCTGCGATCAACGAGGAGGGGAACATCGTCGGGCAGAGCAAGACGCCTTCGGACGAAACCCACGCGGTCCTGTGGACGAAATGACGCGCAGACCTCCACCGGTGATCAGTCCTCTGTCTCCGCCCGCAACGCGAGCCCTCCCGGACCGGCCTTCGTGCAGTTCTTCCTGGACGGCTTGAACGCATCCTCGCGCGGCTGTCCGATGTCCATGCTGGTTCTTGTCGAGCGCTTTGTGCTGCTCGGTCGCCAGGACCCGGAACGGGATTCGAGCCCGACCGTTGGCGAGGCGCACATTCAGCCGGTACTGCCGGGACGTGACGTTGTTCGGTAAATTGCGTGGCGCGCGGGATAATCCGTTCTTCCACGGCAGCACCTGCCACCGCGATCAGCCGGCCGGCTTCGGCGGCTCCACCTTCCTGACCGCGCTCTGCCGATCGTAGGCCTGCTGCCGGTGGCACCCCGGCGCGCACGACCCGCCGGTCTGGGTCTTCACGAACTTCAGGGGGAGATTCCACTTCCCGAACGGCACGCTGTCGGCGATCAGCCTGGGCGATCGGCTGCCGTGCATGTTGTGGCACAGCGCGCAGCTCCGTCCCTTCTGCTTGTTGTTGACGTGCAGGTAGTGCAGGTTCCGCTCGCCGTCGCGGAAGTTGGTCGCGAAGGAGGTGTCCGGGTACTGCATCAGATCCCGGTTGTGGCAGCCGAAGCACAGCGCATACTCGGTGCCGGTGTACGGCACGTAGTCGCCCTCGGGGAATGCCTTCATCAGGAGTTTGGCGTTCTGGGCGCCGTGCGGATCGTGGCAGGGTGCGCACTTCCCCTGGTTGATCGGGCCGTGAAGCACCGTCATGTCCTTCGTCAGGATGCCCGCGTGGCAGCCGAGACAGGTCTCCTTCTCCGGCTTCACCAGCAGCTTCGCGTTGTCGCTGGCGTGCGGCGAATGGCAGGCGGCGCAGTTCCCGGGACCCTTGACGGCCGCGTGCACGACCGGCGACTTGGCGACCTTCTCGGCGATCGGGTCATGGCACTGGAAGCAGAGCTGCGCGCCCTCGTCGATCAAGAGCTTCGGATACGTGGTGCCGTGCGGGTTATGGCATGAGGTGCAGCCGCCCGACAGGGCCGGGTGGACGTTCTTCTTCTGCAGCGACTCCTGCAGGTCGAGGTGGCAGCTGAAGCACATCCACTCCTCCCCCGGCTTCAGCAGCAGGGACGGTTGATCCGACTCATGCGGAGCGTGACAGAGGGTGCACTCGCCGGCGGCGACGGGACCGTGGGGGATCTTGGCGCTGGTCTCGGCCTCGTGGCAGGTCCCGCACAATTCCTTGAGCGGCTGCACCAGCAGCTTGGGCTGGTTCGAGGCGTGCGGGTTGTGGCAGGTGGTGCAAATCCCTTCCTTGGCGGGGGGATGAACGTTCTTCTTTTTCCCGAACGCCTCGTGGCAGTTGACACAGAGATCGGGCGGCTCCTGGGCGAGCTTGAACGTCTTCTTCCCCTTCTGAGGGTGCGGGGTCGACACCGACTCGTGACAGGCGTCGCAACTTTCCGTTGCGGGATGGACGTTCCCGGCCTTCAGCAGGGTCGCGTGGCACTGCGCGGTGACGCAACTCTCCTGCGCGACGGCGTCACGGGAAGCGGCGCACATGCCGCCGGCCAGGACGAAACCGCCCAGCAGGAGAGGAGCGGTCCAGCGACGGACGCGGAACCTGTTCCGACTCATCGGCGCGTCATCTTATCAAAGGACCTTCATCGGAGACCCGCGCACCCGCCGGGGCTCGATTGAACAAGCACAACCGGTGCCACGCCGACTTCCGTGTCGGATCGTGGAGCGCGACCGTTCTCGTCTGAAAAATTTTCGTGTCGGAGGGGATCGAACGGGTCGATCCGGTATTTAATGTCGCAGTTCTTTCGGTCGGACCGGGCGCCGGATGGCGGAATCGCCGTAAGTCACTGTGTGGCATGGAATTCGCTTGCCCGGTCATGGACCTTCATCTCGCGGAGGGAACAACCATGAGGCGACCAATTGTCGGTTTGAGTGTGGGGCTCGCAGCCCTGCTGGCGTTCGCGTGTACTCGTGGCGCGGCGGCCGATGGGCCGGCGCACGCCTACGTCGGGGCCGAGAAGTGCAAGATGTGCCACAACTCGCCGGCCAAGGGCGCGCAATTCACCAAGTGGACGGAATCGAAGCACGCCAAGGCGTTCGTCACGCTGGCCGGCGAAGAGGCGAAGAAGGTCGCCGCCGCCAAGGGGGTCGCCGATCCCCAGAAAGACCCGCAGTGCCTGCGCTGCCACGTCACCGGCAGCGGCGCGCCGGCCGACAGGCTGACCGACAAGTACAAGGCGACCGACGGCGTCACCTGCGAGTCGTGCCACGGCCCGGGGAGCGACTACTGGAAGATGGATGTCATGAAAGATCTGACGAAGGCGACTGCCGCCGGCCTGATGATGCCGGACGAGAAGACCTGCACCACCTGCCACAACTCCGAAAGCCCGACCTTCAAGGGCTTCGACTTCGCCGCGATGAAGGCCAAGATCGCCCATCCGAACCCGGCGAAGGCCGCGAAGTGACAGGCGATCAATCTCCGACCCGGCGCGGTTTCCTGAACTGGTTCCTCGGGACCTCGGTGGGGGCGATGTGCGTCAGCATGCTGTACCCCGTGGCGCGCTACATTTCCCCGCCCGAAGTCCCCGAGGCGTCCACCCAGAGCGTCGTCGCCGGTCGCGAGGGTGATCTGAAGCCGAACCAGGGGAAGATCTTCCGCTTCGGGGAGCAGCCCGGCATCCTGGTGCGTACCGAGGACGGCGGCTACCGGGCGCTGTCGGCCACCTGCACCCACCTCAACTGCACGGTGCAGTTCCGCGGCGACCTCAAGCAGATCTGGTGCGCCTGCCACAACGGCTTCTACGACCTGTCCGGCAAGAACGTCTCGGGTCCGCCGCCGCGGCCGCTGGAGGAGTACAAGGTCAACGTGGCCGACGGGGAAATCGTGGTGAGCCGCGCATGAACTGGCCGAAGCCCGGCCGAATCCGCGACTGGATCGAGGAGCGGCTCGAGCTGTCGGCCCTGGAAGAGATGGGGCGCCACAAGCGCGTCCCGGTGCACCGTCACTCGATCTGGTACTACATGGGCGGGATGACGCTCTTCCTGTTCGGGCTTCAGGTGGCGACCGGCATCCTCCTGCTGCTGTATTACCGACCGTCGGCGGGCGAGGCGTTCGAGAGCGTGCAGTTCATCATGACGCAGGTGCCGTTCGGCTGGCTGATCCGCTCGATCCACTCCTGGTCGGCCAATCTGCTGGTGTTCGTCCTGTTCGTTCACATGTTCAGCGTCTTCTTCATGAAGGCGTACCGGCGGCCGCGCGAGATCACCTGGTTCAGCGGCGTGGCGCTTCTGGCGCTGACGATGGCGTTCGGCTTCTCCGGTTATCTGCTGCCGTGGAACACGCTGGCGTTCTTCGCCACCCAGGTCGGCACCGAGGTGGCCGGCGCCGTGCCGGTCGTCGGGCACTTCATGCTGAAGCTGCTGCGCGGCGGCGAGCACGTCACCGGCGGCACGCTGACCCGCTTCTACGGTTTTCACGTCGCCGTCCTGCCGGCGACGGCGACCCTCCTCCTCGGCCTGCATCTCCTGCTGGTGCAGAAGCACGGCATGAGCGTGCCGCCCGCCATCGAATCGGAGGCGAAACGCGAGGGCCGGGAAGCGCGCACCATGCCGTTCCTGCCGAATTTCCTGCTGCGCGATCTCATCGGCTGGTGCGTGGCGATCGGCATCCTCGCGGCGCTGGCGGCGATCCTGCCGTGGGAGCTCGGCACCAAGGCCGACCCGTTCGCCCCGGCCCCCGCCGGCATCAGGCCGGAGTGGTACTTCTGCTGGATGTTCCAGACGCTCAAGCTGCTGCCGGGGCACGTCCTCGGTATCGAGGGGGAGCTGATCGGCATCTTCGGGATCGGCCTGGCCGGCCTCGTCTGGCTGCTGGTGCCGTTCCTCGATCCCGGGACCCCCGGCACCGGGGGACGGTCCCGGTTGTTCTCCGCCTTCGGCGTGCTGGCGATCCTCTACATGGCGATCATGACGGTGTGGGTCTATGTCGCGCCGGGAGGGTAACGTGCGGCGTCCTGCGATCCTCCCGGCCCTGCTCCTTCTCGTTCCCGGCGCCTTCGCGGCCGAGCCCACGAAACCGGCGAAGCCGCCCGCTCTCGAGTCGAGCTGCGTAACCTGTCACAAGGATCTCGACGGCGAGCTGCAGCAGCCGGCGGTGATGGCGGCCGAGGACATCCACTTCCTGAAGGGGCTCGGCTGCAACGACTGTCACGGCGGCAACCCGCAGGCCGGCGCCGATGGCGACCTGGACGCGGCCCACGATCCGAAGAAGGGCTGGTCCGGCCGACCGCACCGCAAGGACATCCCGGTCTTCTGCGCCAAATGCCACGCCGACGCCGCGTTCATGAAGCGGTTCGATCCGAAAGCCCGCGTCGACCAGCTCCAGGAGTACCGCACCTCCGTGCACGGCAAGAAGAACGCCGCCGGCGACGAGCGCGTCGCGGTCTGCGTCGACTGTCACGGCGTGCACGGCATCCGCGCCGTCAAGGACCCGCGCGCGAAAGTCTACCCGGCCAACGTCGCCGACACCTGCGCCCGCTGTCACAACGACGCTGCCCTGATGGGGCACTACTTCATCGAGATCGGCCAGGTCGACGCCTACAAGAAGAGCGTGCACGCGCGGGCGCTGTACGACAAGGGCGACATGTCCGCCCCGACCTGCAACGACTGTCACGGCAGCCACGGCGCCGTGCCGCCCGGCGTCGAGAGCATCGCCGGCGTGTGCGGTACCTGCCACACCCGCGAGGCGACGCTGTTCCGCGACACCGAGGCCAAGAAGGGGATCGACCTGAGCGCGTGCATTCAGTGCGTCATGTGCCACAGCAATCATGCCGTCCTGCCGCCCACCGACGACATGCTGGGGGTCGGCGACAAGTCGACCTGCACCGCCTGCCACGCGGCGGGCGAGCCGGGCTACCAGGCGGCGAAGGAGATGGGCGAGGACGTCGTCCGCCTGACCGGCACCCTGCGCGAGGCGACCGAGCTGCTCGACCGCGCCGAGCAGGCGGGGATGGCGGTCGGGCCGGATCGCTTCGCCCTCAAGAAGGCCGGCGATCAACTGGTGGAGTCGAAGGTGCTGGCGCACGGCTTCGATCTGGGCCGTTTCAAGGAGGCCTCGACGGAAGGGATCAAGGCCGCCGAAGCCGGCCTCACCGCCGGCCACCGCGCTTTCGCCGAGCTGCGCTTCCGTCGCAAGGGGCTGGCGCTGTCGCTGATCGTCATCGCCGCCGTCATCGCCGGCCTCGCATTCAAGGTTCGCCAGATCGAGCGAGGAGGCGGCCGGTGAAACGGGCCGCCGGGGCGGCGTTCCGCCGCCCCGCGCCGACAGCCCCGCTCTTCCGCCCGCTGCTCCCGCTGCTTTTTCTGGCGCTGACGCTCGCCGCGCCAGCTGTCGGCGCCGCGGCGTCCGGCGGCCCGTCCAACGACGACTGTCTCGGCTGTCACGGCGATCCGACGCTGACGATGACCCGACGCGGCGCGACGGTGTCGCTGCACGTCGATCCCGCCCTCCTGAAGGCGTCGCCGCACGCCGACCTGGCCTGCGTCGACTGTCACGCCGGGTTCAAGGCGGATGCAATGCCGCACCGGCCGAAGATCGCGCCGGTCGACTGCATGGGCTGTCACGGCGACGCGCCGTCGGTGCACCAGTTCCACGCCGCCATGGCGAAGATCAAGGGCGGCGAGACGGCCCCCGGCGTGTCCTGCAAGGACTGCCACGGGACGCACGACATCGTCGCCCCGTCCTCTCCCGACTCGCCCTGGAGCGCGGCGCGGCTCGACGCCTCCTGCGGCCGCTGCCACGCGCAGGTGGTGGCGCACTACGAACAGTCGGCGCACGGCCGGGCCGCCGCCGCGGGGGCCCCGAGCGCGCCGCGCTGTCTCGGCTGCCACGCCAAACCGATCACCCACGCCCGCGCCGGTGGCGAGACGGTCGAGCACAAGCGCGAGGAGGTCAAGCTCTGCCTCTCCTGCCACCTCGATGACCCGGCGGTGCGCGCCCGCATGGCGCCGACCGCCGGCTTCATCGCCGCCTACGAGCAGAGCGTCCACGGCGCGGCGCTGCAGGCCGGCAATGCGCGCGCCGCCGGCTGCGTCGACTGCCACGGCAGCCACGAGATGGCCAAGGGGTTCGAGCCGCAGGCGAAGGTGGACAAGCGGCACATCCCCGGCACCTGCGGCGCCTGCCACACGGAGATCGCGGCGACCTACAACGACAGCGTGCACGGCGTCGCGGTCGCCAAGGGGAGCGTCGAGGCGCCGGTGTGCACCGACTGCCACGGCGAGCACACCATCCGCAAGGCGCAGGCCCCCGATTCGCCGGTCGCCGCCGCCAACGTCTCGGCGCAGGTCTGCTCGCCCTGCCACAGCTCGGTGCGGCTGTCGGCGAAGTACGGCATCCGCACCGACCGGTTCCGAACCTTCTCCGACTCGTTCCACGGTCTGGCGATCCGCGGCGGCTCGGTGGCGGCCGCCAACTGCGCCTCGTGCCACGGCTCGCACGACATCCGCCCGTCGAGCGACCCGCGCAGCAGCGTCAACCCGGCCA
>JAGYID010000113.1 GCA_018606725.1 Acidobacteriota bacterium | reverse complement strand
CGGTGCCGACGAGCGGGCGATCCCGTTCGAGCGCGCCGACCTGAAAGCGATCACCATCGCCAACGAGCACGGCCCGCTCGGCCTGAAGAAGGACGGCGAAGCGTGGACCATCACCGCGCCCCTCGCCACCGCCGCCGACCGCGACGCGGTCGAGGGCCTGATCGCGTCGCTCGAGTCGGCACGTGTCGAGCGGCGGCTCGGAGCGCAGACCGACTTGAAGGCCTACGGCCTGGACCCCGCCGCCGCGACCGTCACGCTCGATCTCGCCTCGTCGCCGGCGCCGGTGAAGCTCGCGGTGGGGGAGAGCAACCCGATCGGCGGCACCCGGTTCGTCCTGCTGCCGGGCGGGACGGAGGTTGCGGTCGTCGGCGCTTCGATCGGCGACCTCGTCTCGAAGGATCTTCTGTCGCTGCGCGACAAGACGCTCCTCTCGTTCGACGCCTGGAAGGTGCAGCGTTTCGCCATTGAACGGGGGCGGGAGACCATCCGCCTGAGCAAGCCCGAGGACGGCTGGAAGATCGAGCAGCCGGTCGAGACGCCGGCCGATGGGCCGACCGTCAGCGACCTGCTGTCCGCCGTCGAGCGGCTGCAGGCCAGGGAGTTCGTCCTGGAGACGGCCACCGATCGCGACCTGCCGCGCTATGGCCTCGCGCCTCCGGCGGCCCGCCTGAGCCTCCGCCAGGAGGGCTGGGACGCGGACCGGACCGTGCTGTTCGGCAAGCCGGCCGGCGGCGACCGCTATGCGCGCACCGTCGGGCGCGATCCGGTCGTGAAGATTCCGGACGACATCTGGCCGAAGCTCCACACCGGCCTGTTCGATCTGCGGCGCAAGGATCTGCTCGGCGTCGGGCAGTACAAGATCGAGACCATCACCGCCGCCCGCGACGGCGGGGCGGCGCTCGTCCTGGCCCGCCAGAAGGACGGCGGCTGGCTCGTTTCCGGCAAAGCCGCCGGCTCGATCAAGAGCGAAACGGCTGATGCGCTGCTGCGGCTCCTCGCGGCGCTCAAGGCGGTCGCCTTCGACGACCATCCGCCGGTGACGCTGCGCGCGTCGTTGTCGCGCCGCCCGGGGCTCGATCTCCTCCTGCAGGAGGAGAAGGACGCGACCACGGGGTCGGCCAAGAGCCAGCATCTGGTGATCGGAACGCCGCGCGCCGGGCGCGCGCCGGCGTTCGACATGGCATGGCGGCCGCTGGCGTTTTTGCCGCAGAACGAGGTCGAGGCGGTCCTGCACCAGCTCGATCTTATCGGCGCCGAGGCGGCTGCCCCGAAACCGGCCGCCTCGCCGTCGGCCTCCGCGTCCCCCGCAGCCGCGGCACCGGACGCCTCGGCCACGCCGAGCCAGTAAGGCAGCCAGCGCCGGGATGCGACGGATCGCCTGGCCCGGAGTTATCACGTCGGTTGGTTGCGCGACCGCGCGGGTTCTCGTCCATTACAGCCGAAGCGCGCTGCAGGCCTCTTGACTTGTCAAAGACTCTTCAAGTGGATTCGCATCGATCCGGGCGATATCGTCCCGCCGGGAAGAGCACGGTTCGGACGTTTGGCGGGGGACAAGACTACCTGAGTCGCAAGGGGGGATGATGCTGGCATCGGGGCTTGGATCCATGGGGCGGGCGCTGGGCTTCGGTCTTGTCTGTTATTCCGCTGTCTGGTCGGCAGCGTTCTACGGTTCGCCGACCGATGCGATAGAAAAGGGAAACGATCCGGCCCCATCGATTTCCAAATCGGAGCAAGGCATGGTTCTGAATCTGCCGCAGTCGGTCATCGATTCACTGCGCCGTGATTTCCCGGGATTCAGAGTCCCGGCGACCGCGGATGTAAAGGGCGCTTGGGCCTCCGAATGGGCGAGGGGAGTGCCGGCCTTCGCCGCCTGGGGAGACTACGATGGAAATCGACTTACCGATGTGGCGATCCTGCTGCTGGGCGAAGGCGAATGGAAGTTTGTGGTGCTCAACCAGGTCTCTCTCGGCCAGTACACGAGCAGGATCCTGAACGGGGGACCCATCACTCAATCGCCGGTGAACCTCGGAAGGCCCGAGGCAATTGTTCTGAGGACCCTGCCCAAGGGTCGGCCAATCCGGATTGGCTCGGACGAGGAAGCGGTCACCCTGAAGTATGCGAACGATGCGATTGAATTCGGTGAGGAGGACGGAGCGCTCTGGTTGTTCTACTGGGATCGAAATGATTTCGCGCAGCGAGTGTTCAGCTACGAATAGGCCAGGCGAGCGACGTCCATGACCGGTCGATGGCGGATCGAGGGGATGAGCCGGCCCAGGTGCTAACCGCCCAGCCTGCGGAGGAGCTGCGCCGCTTCCCGATCGGTCGGATCGTCGGCCAGCAGCCGGCGCAGCTCGTCGCGCGCCGCGCCCGACCGGCCGGTCGAATCGAGAAGAACCGCCAGGTTGTAGCGCGCGTCGGCATTGAACGGATCGAGGTCGAGGGCGCGACGGATCGAGGCCTCGGCCCCGGCCGGGTCACCGTCATCCTTGAGCGCGAGACCGAGGTTGGCCCAGGCGGAGGCCAGGAGCGGATCGAGGTCGAGCGCGGCGCGGCAGGAGGCGATGGCGGCAGCGCGCTCTCCCGAGCGCAGGAACAAGGCGCCGAGATTGGCGCGGGCGATTGCCAGGCGCGGGTCGGCGCGCAGGGCCGCCTCGAATGCGGCGCGCGCGGTACGGTCGTCGCCCCTGTCCGACAGCAGGCGTCCGAGGGCGTTCCAGGCCGGGGCGAGCGTTGGGTCGACCCGCACCGCCTGCCGCAAGGCGACCTCCGCGGGGGCAGGCAAACCGGCGGCCCGGTAGGCCTCCGCCAGCAGGAAATGGGCCGTGCCGCTGCCCGGCTCGCGGCGCGCCGCCTCGAGGAGGGGACCGATCGCCTCGAGTGGGCGGCCGCTCTTCAGGCCGTCGAGCCCCGCCGCCAGGTACGGATCGCGCAGGCTCCAGAGATCGGCGTCCCGCAGTGAAGCCGCCACGTCGAGTCGCTCCCGCCGGCGGCGGCGCAGGTCGGCGAGTGCTGTGGCGAGACCGGGATCATTCTGCAACGCCCCGGGCGGCAGGATCGAAGTCACCGGCTCGACGATCGGTCGCAGCATGGCGACCTGCTCGCGCAGCGTTTCGCGGAACAGCGCCAGGGGGGCCCGCGTCTCGAGGAACAGCCGATCGTCGGTGTGCGGCGGCGCAGAAGCCGCCAGGGTACGGAGCGACGCCGGCCCGGCGACGAAGCGCGCCAGCACGTCGGCGGGAGCTTCGAGTCCGACCCGGCGGAGCGGCTCCCAGGCCTGCGTCGCCGCGGCGGCGGCAAGCCGCCGCGGATCGGCGCGCAGCGGTCCGTCGCCCCCGATCAAGAAGTAGTCTCCTCCTCCGGCCGACTCCTCCCACAGCGTGGCGTCCGGGAACGCCTCGAGGAACGTCCGAACGATCGAACGGAAATCGTCCGGCGCCAGACGGTAAGCCTGCAGCCACTGGCAGGCGACGCCACCGGGCGAAAGCCTCTGTCGCAGCAGGCGGTAGAACTCGACGGTGAACAGGTTCGCCACCCCGGCCACCCAGGGATTGGATGGCTGCGAGACGATCACGTCGAAGCGGCCCGGCCGCACCAGCAGCCGCCCGCGCGCGTCGTCCAGCCGCAGCCGCAGGCGCGGGTCGGCGAGGGCATGATTGTTCACCCCGTCGAACAGCGCGGCGGCCTCGGCCACGGCAGGGGAGATTTCAATGACCTCGAGTTCGTCGATCGGATGCGACAGCGCAGCACCGGCGGTCACGCCGCTGGCGAGACCGATGACCAGGACATTGCGGGGCGCTTGGTGCAGCAGCAGCGGAATCTCGGCGGCGAGGACCTGCGTCGGCATGTCGCCGCCGCTCGAGGCCTCGGTCTTGCCGTTGATCTGCAGCGACAGGACGCCGGCCGGGTTGCGACGCACCGTGACCAGGCCGTCGCCGGCGTCGCGATAGAACAGGATCTCCCCGCGCCGGCGCATCAGGCCGGCGAGATCGGCGCGCGGCATCGAGGCGCCGCGATAGACCGCCCCGTACAGGAACCCGCCGCCGCTCAGGACGCTGCGATCCCAGCCGGGGAGCATCGCCGCCAGGGAGGCCGCGGCGGCGGCGCAGCCGATCGCCAGGCCCGCTTGGACGGGGCGGCGGCCCGGGCGGGCAGCGGCGGCCGGAACGCCGCGCCCCCTATCCGGCATCAACAACGTCGCGCCCAGGAGCGCGGCGCCGAGCGAGGCGCCGACCAGCGTGCCGCGCGTTCCGAGGTGCGGCAGGCCGGCGTGCGCCGCGAAGAGCGAGCCCGCGACGGCGCCCCAGGTGGAAGCGGCGTACAGGCGGCCGGCGCATTCATGGGCCGGTGCGCCCCGGTCGCGGGCGGCGGCGATCAGGGCGGGCAGGACGGTCCCCTGAGCGGTGGCGGGAAGCAGCATCATGAGAACCAGCACGCCGAACTCGGCGCCGACCATCAGGAGAGGTCGATCGCCGAGAGAACCGGCCAGCCGGGCCGCCAGGAGCGGCAGGGCGCCGAGGAGCGGCAGGAGCAGAAGCGAGGCGAACCCCGCGACGAGGGCGCCGATGGCGGCGACTCGCCGGCCGCGGCCGCCGGTCGCCAGGCACCGCCCGACGAGGAGCGGGCCGGCGCCGAGCCCGAGGATGCAGGCGGTCAGCGTCGCCCCGAGGGCATAGACCGACGATCCGAATGACAGGCCGGCGACCCTGATCCAGCCGATCTGCAGGGCGCCGAAGAGAAGCCCGCCGACGAAGGCGGCCAGGTCCGGACCGGCGAAGACGCGCCATGAGACAGCGGAACCGGCCGCCGGCTCGCCGATCCCCGCCGGGCGGGGATCGACCCGCGGCGCCCTGGCCTGCAGGAGGAGCGCGGCGCCGGTGCCGGCGATGAGGTTCAGGAGCGCCGCCGCGACGAAGGTCAGGCGGCTCCCGGCGAGCGGCAGGAGAGCGAACGAGCCGAGGCAGGCGCCGGCAGCGCCGCCAACCGTATTGGCGCCGTAGAGGAAGGCGACGGCGGTCCCACCCGGCGCGCCCCGTCCGATGGCCTCCCTGACCACGAACGGCAGGGTCGCGCCCATGAGGAGCGCGGACGGGACGAGGACGAGGGCGGCGAGACCGGAGCGCAGCAGGAGCAGGGGGGCTCCGTCGCTGAAGCCCGGTCCGGCCGCCTCCAGAATCGCCGGCAATCCAGAGGCGATTACCGGGGCGAGCAGACCGAACGCGGCCAGCCCCAGCTCGATGCCGGCGTAGACGCGGAGCGGGCGCCCGACGCGACCGGCGAGACGGGCGCCGGCGGAGCCGCCGAGGGCCAGTCCACCGAGGAAGGAAGCGAGGACCGCGGCGAGGGCCGGAGGCGACGCGCCGAGATCCTGCGCGAGAACCCGCGCCCAGGCGACCTCGTGCAGAAGCCCTGCGGTCCCGGACAGGGTGAACAGCGCCACGAGCAGTCGGTTGCCGCGAACGCCGCCGAAGCGGGGGCTCAGCGGGACGACTCCTTCTTGGGAGGCTGCTTCGCGGGCGGACGCTTCAGCAGGATGCGGACGAGGCGTTCTTCCGGCCAGCCTGCGGCGTCGCCCTGATCGGCGATCAGCGGAAATTCCCGCAGCTGGCCGTCGATGGTGGCGGTGAAGCGGGGCGGCAGGGGATTGCGGCCGCCCCACAATGTCTCGGCGCTCACCTCGCGCACCGATCCGTCGAGGGTCGTCAGCCGCACGCGCGCCACCCGCGCATCGGCGGGGTAGGTGATCTCGATCTGACGCAGCTTCCTGAACTTCAGCTTCGCGTAGTCGTCGAAACGGACGCAGCGGCAATCCTCGCGGCGATCCTCGATCTCCACCCGGCGCCCGGAAGGCTCGTCGGAGCGCGGGACGCTGCGGTTGTAATAGATGCGCTCGAACGAGACGAAGCGGAGATCGCGGACCGGATGGTCGTGTTCCTGGCCGCCCGGGCCGGCGAGGATGACCGTCGGATTGCCCATCGGCGGGCGCTTCGTCGCCGCCGCCCGCGCCGTCCCGGGGGGCAGGAGCGACACGATGACGACGGCCAGCAGGACGCGTTTCACTCGCGGACGAACTGGATGTTCACCAGGGACGAATTTACGACGTAAATCTTCCGGTTGTTGTCCCGCGGATTGGCCGGCAGCAGGTAAAAACCGGGCCGGTTCGGATCGTAATCGACTGAATAGCCGAAGATCTTCTCGCCGTCGAAGAACTCGAGGACCGTCTTGATCGCCGCCCGGCCGACGCTCCGGGGGCGGGACCGGACCTTCTCGGGGAAGCCCGGCTTGGCGTCGCGGTGCCGGTCCTTGCGGCCCCAGGTCTTGACGTGGAACAGCGCCTTGAGGTCGGCCAGATGAATTTCGCGCGACGCGGCGATCTTCCCCTCGCGCTGCACGAGGTGGAACGATTCCCTGCCGGGCGCCCAGTCGCGCGAGAAACCCTTGAAGACCTGACCGTTCTTGAAGTGGGCGACCAGCTTGCTGGTCGTCTCGTCGGCCGATCCGATCCTGACGCTCACCGTGGACCCTCGGAGGCCCGCTACGGGGTCTCAGTATCCGAGTGCCGGGAAATAGGTTCTCAGGATCACTTTGGCGACGAGCAGCAGCGCGAGCGGAATCCCCAGCAGCAGGGCCGCCTGCAGCAAGGCCTTCCACCCTGGCAGCGGATCGGCCGGGATCAGCCCGGGCCGGCCGCCCTGGGGGGACTGGCCAGGTGGAGTGGCGCCCTGTCGTCGTCTGGCCTCCGCCATCGTCGTGCCTCCGTCGCGCCCGGCGGCCGCGCCGGGTGGGCGATTTATACCACAGGCCGCCGTGAACCGCGCCCGGTTCCTGCCAGCCGCGCGGTCCTGCCGAGCACACGGACAGCCTCCTAGCGCGGCGCGCCGCGGGACATTAACGTTGTGCCGGACGGCCGCGGCTCGCTCCCGCCGCCGGAATTGGAGTATATTTGTCGGCCTCGCCGGGAGGATCGATGACCGTGGAAGAGGCTCTCAAGCGCGAGCGCGTCGGCAGCCTGCCGCTGCAGGCCCCGGTGCGCGTCGGGCCCGCCACGACGGTTCCCCAGACTCTGGAGAAGATGCGCAGCGAAGGGGCCGGCTGCGTCCTGGTGTGCGACGGCGACCGGCTGGTCGGCATCTTCACGGAGCGGGATGTGCTCAACAAGCTGTTCGGGAAGGAGCACCGCAGCGATCTGACCATCGACGCGCTGATGACGCCGAACGCGCGCTGCCTGCATCCCGATGACACCCTTGCCGAGGCGATCCGCCTGATGACCGAGCGCGGCTACCGGCACATCCCGCTGGTTGAGAAAGACGGCCGGGTCGCCGGCGTCATCGCGGCCAACGACATCGTGCATTACATCGCGGAGCATTTCCCGGTGGAGGTCGTCAACCTGCCGCCGGAGCTCCACCAGACGTTCACCACCAAGGAAGGAGCCTGACGCCAAGGTGAGTACCGAGACCGAGGTCGCCCCCCCAACACCGAAGGTCCAGGAAGTCGAAACCGTCGTCATCCGGTTCGCCGGCGACTCCGGCGACGGCATGCAGTTGACCGGCACGCAGTTTGCGGAAACCACCGCCCTGGTCGGCAACGACCTGGCGACGCTGCCGGACTTCCCGGCCGAGATCAGAGCGCCGGCCGGGACGCTGGCCGGCGTGAGCGGCTACCAGATCAGCTTCTCGTCGCACGACATCCGCACCCCGGGCGATCAACCGAACGTGCTGATCGCCATGAACCCGGCAGCCCTCAAGGCCAACGTCGCCGATCTCGAGGACGGCGGCATCCTGGTCGTCGATAACGACGCGTTCAGCGACGGCAATCTGCAGAAGGCCGGCTACAAGGCCAACCCGCTCAAGGACGGGAGCCTGGCCGGGTATCGCGTCTTCGACATCCCGCTCACCAGCCTGACGCTGCAGGCGGTGACCGAGACCGGTCTTGGCACGCGGCAGGCGACCCGCTGCAAGAATTTCTTCGCGCTGGGTCTGGTGTTCTGGCTGTACGAGCGGCCGGTCGACTACACCCGCGACTGGATCGAGAAGAAGTTCAAGAACAGCGAGCAGATGCTGCGGGCCAACACGCTGGCCCTGCAGGCCGGGTACAACTACGCCGACACGACCGAGGTGTTCACCACCCACTTCCGGGTCCGCAAGGCGAGCCTGGCGCCGGGGACGTACCGCAGCATCACCGGCAACGAAGCGACGGCGACCGGCTTCGTGGCCGCCGCGCTGATCGCCGGCCGGCCGCTGTTCTACGGCTCCTACCCGATTACCCCGGCCAGCGACATCCTGCACGAGCTGTCGAAATTCAAGAACTACCCGGTCACGACCTTTCAGGCCGAGGACGAAATCTCGGCGGTCGGCGCCGCCATCGGCGCGGCCTACGGAGGCGCGCTGGGACTGACCGGCACCAGCGGCCCCGGGGTGGCGCTGAAGAGCGAGGCGATCGGCCTGGCGGTGATGACCGAGCTGCCGCTGGTGATCGCCAACATCCAGCGCGGCGGCCCGAGCACCGGGCTGCCGACCAAGACCGAGCAGGCCGATCTGTTCCAGGCGGTCCTCGGGCGCAACGGCGAATGCCCGCTGGCGGTGATCGCGCCGGCGACGCCGTCGGAGTGCTTCGGCATGGCGATCGAGGCGTTCCGCATCGCCACCAAGTTCATGACCCCGGTGTTCTTCATGTCGGACGGCTACCTCGGCAACGGCGCCGAGCCGTGGCGCCTTCCCGAGCCGCACGAGCTGCCGAAGTTCGCGGTGAAATTCTGGGACAACGCGGAGACCTTCAAGCCGTACCTGCGCGACCCGAAGACGCTGGCGCGGCCGTGGGCGATTCCCGGCACGCCCCGCATGGAGCACCGCATCGGCGGGCTCGAGAAGGAAGACATCACCGGCAACGTCTCCTACGACCCGCTCAACCACGAGAAGATGGTCCGGCTGCGGGCCGAGAAGATCGCCCGCATCGCCGACGACATTCCGGAGGTCAAGATCTACGGCCCACCCTCCGGCAAACTCCTGGTGGTCGGCTGGGGCGGCACTTACGGCGCCATCACCTCCGCCGTGGAGGAGGTGCAGCGGCGCGGCGGCCAGGTGTCCGCCGTGCACCTGCGTTACCTGAATCCGTTCCAGCGCAACCTGGGCGAGGTGATGAAGCGCTTCGACAGGGTGCTGGTGCCGGAACTCAACCTCGGTCAGTTGCGGTTGCTGCTGCGGGCCCGCTACCTGGTCGACGCGACCGGTCTCAACAAGGTGCAGGGCAAGCCGTTCCGCGTTTCCGAGATCGTCAAGGCGATCGACGACATCCTGAAGGGGTAAACGACGTGCCTGATACCAAGACTCAAACCCGGGCCGACTTCGTCACCGACCAGACCGTCCGCTGGTGCCCGGGCTGCGGCGACTATTCGATCCTGGCGCAGGTGCAGAAGGTCATGCCGACCCTCGGCGTCCCGCGCGAGAACATCGTGTTCGTGTCGGGCATCGGCTGCTCGAGCCGCTTCCCTTACTACATGAACACCTACGGCTTTCACAGCATCCACGGGCGCGCCCCCACCCTGGCGACCGGTCTGAAGATGAGCCGGCCCGAGCTGTCGGTGTGGGTGGTGACCGGGGACGGCGACGGCCTGTCGATCGGCGGCAATCACCTGGTGCACTGCATGCGCCGCAACCTCGACATCAAGATCCTGCTGTTCAACAACCGGATCTACGGCCTGACCAAGGGGCAGTACTCGCCGACCAGCGAGTTCGGCAAGAAGACCAAGTCGAGCCCGTTCGGCACCGCCGAGCAGCCGATCAATCCGCTCGGCGTGGCGCTGGCCTCCGAGTGCACCTTCGTGGCCCGCTCGGTCGACACCGACACGCAGCATCTGTCGTCGGTCCTTGACCGCGCGGCCCGGCACAAGGGGACCGCCTTCGTCGAGATCTACCAGAACTGCAACATCTTCAACGACGGCGCTTTCGACGCCTTCACGTCAAAGGACGTGCGGGCCGAGCGGATGGTGCAGCTCGAGCATGGCAAGCCGCTGATCTTCGGCAAGGAGCGCAACAAAGGGATCCGGTTGCGCGGCGTCCATCCGGAAGTGGTGACGCTGGGACAGGACGGGGTCGGCGAGAAGGATCTCCTGGTGCACGACGAAAGCGCCCATGAGCCGACGCTGGCGTATCTTCTGACGCGCATGACCCATCCCGATTACCCGGTTCCGGTCGGGGTGTTCTATCGCGCCGACCGGCCGCGTCTGGAGGAGAT
>JAGYID010000112.1 GCA_018606725.1 Acidobacteriota bacterium | reverse complement strand
TGTGGCTCCTGGTGAAGGGCGTGAACGTTCCGAAGTGGGAAGAGCGGGCACGCGCAACGCGTATTCCATAAGAGCGCCGCGCATATTCCACCCGCCATTTGCATACGAGCCATGAGTCCGCGGGGCTCCCGGGCCGTCGCCACGAATTCTCCGGGATCCGCCGATAGAATCGGCGCTTCAACGACTTAGCGACCCTCCCCACTGCTTCCGCGCGCGCGGCACGCGGATTGCTCATGCCGCCGCGACTGGCACGCGCCGGGGGCTCGTGCCGCCTTCAGGTTCCAACCAGGGCAGACGGGGGACATCCATGAGCGAGTCTTCGAAGTGCGGGGCGGCGTTCGTCCGCGGCAGGAAACTCTTGCAGGTGGCGCTTCTGGCGTTCGCCGCGGTCGCGGGCCCGCTGCTGGAGCGGGCGGTCGCGGCGGACGCTCCGAAGCGGTGGAGCGAGGGGGACCTCGTGAAATCGTATGACGAGCTGAAGCGCAGCGGCGGGCTGGAGGCGGCGGTCCGGACGCCGGCCCTCCCCAAGGACGCTCCGCAGGCGAATTTTCTCGAGGCCCTCGCCTGGTACGCGGCCGGGATGCCGGATCAGCCGGGTGTTCTGACGCGCGCCGATCTGGACCGGTTCATCGACGGGCAGGTGCAGGCGTACCTGGGACTGCTCGCGGGCAAGGCGGAGCGGGGGGAGGAGAACGATTACCCCCGCACGCGCACCTGGAAGGTGATCCAGAAAATGACGCTCCTCGCGAACGACATGGCGAAGCCGGAGCGGAACGGGACCTATCCCTATGCCGCCCTCACGAGAGTGAGCGCGGCCGATGCGGCGGCGGATGTCTGGGACCGCGATCACACCCTGCGCACGGCGGAAGAATTCCGGCAGCGGGTGTGCGGGGCCTCGTACACGCGCCCGGTCCTGGTGAAGTTCGGCAACACCAACTGCACGCAGTGCATGCTGTTCGAGCTCACCGGATCGGTGCACGAGCTGGCGTCGTCGCCGGGCATCCAGGGGGCGGTCGACGTCTACAAGGTCTGGTTCGGCTTCCGGCCTGATGCCAGCTTCGCCGGACGCATCAAGGATCCCGCGCGGCTCGACGACCTGGTCAAGGCCGAGGGGATTTCCTCCAGCCCGACCTTCGCCGTCTACCGGAACGGCCGGCGCTACAACTGCGGCGACGCCTTCCCGGACCGGAGCGGCCACGACGAGAACCTCGATGCGTGCCTGCACCGGGAGTTCGGCGACGCCCCCGTGGCGGCCGCCTGCACCACCCCCGCCGCGGCCGCTCCGGCGAAGGCCGCGGGCCCGGAGACCAAGGAGGAGACCAGGCTCAAGCTGGCGGGTGACGTCCGGTTCCGTGCCGAATCGGACTGGGATTCGCGGCAGGCGGACGGGACCGAGCGGGCCGACCGCGACCGGCTCCGCATCCGCTTCCGGCTCGGATTCACCTACACCATCGACGAGCACTACAGCTTCGGCGGCCGCATCCGATCCGGCGTCAGCCAGGATCAGCAGTCACCGCACACCACCCTCGGAGATGAGTTCGAGACCAAGCCGGTCAACATCGACAAGGCCTACCTGCAGGGGTCGTGGAAATACGGCTGGGTGTGGGGCGGGAAGAACGCCTTCACCTTCTGGACGCAGAACGAGCTGCTGTGGGACGAGGATGTCACCCCCGAGGGGGTGGCCGGCGGCGGCAACTATCGCTTCGGACAGTCGCACTGGCGGCTCAAGCCGGTCCTCGGATACTTCATCCTGGAGACCGCGGTCGTGAGCGATCAGATCGACGAAAAGTCCGACCTGGTCGCGGCGCAACTGGCGCTCGAAGCGAGCTACGCCAAGGTCGATCTCACCTTCGCCGCCGATTCCTACAGCTTCTACGACAACCCGGACACGACGGACGTGGCCCTGGCCGATCTCGATTACCAGATCTGGCACGGAGGGGCGAAGGCCGTTTTCAAGACCGCCTGGAAGCCGTGGAGCATCGGCTTCGACTATATGAAGAACACGGAGGACTACCCCGACACCCTGATCAACGGGGACCAGAAGACCGGGTATGTCGCCGGGTTGAACCTCGGCCGGCTCAAGGAGAAGAAGGACTGGCTCGTCGCGTATTACTACGCCCACATCGAGAAGTACGCCATCGTCGCGCGGCTCGGTCAGGACGACTGGCTGCGCTGGGGTTCCGCCACCGACACCCGCTCCAGCAACTTCGAAGGGCACGAGTTCCGGTTCGCGTACGCGATCCGCCCCAACTTCAACGTCATGCTGCGCGTCTACCTGGTGAAGGGGATCGCCCTCGAGACGCCGACCGCCGTCGATCTCGAGGACGGCAAGCGGGCCCGGCTCGATTTCAACATGTCGTTCTGATCGCCGCGCTGACACGGAGGTGGTTCGCGGTACCCTAAGGACGCAATCGGGGGACTGAGCATGGGCCGCCCGGCGACCGAACGGGACCTTGACGCGATGACCGAGACGCTGGCGCTGGCGTTTGCCGGCGACCCGGTCTGGGGCGGGTGGGCGTTTCCCGATCGCCGCCGGGCGAACGAGCAGCGGCGCGCCTTGTTCCGGCTGTGGACGGAGAGCGTGCTGCGCTACGGGGCGGCCCGCGTCACGGAGCGTTGCGAGGCCGTGGCCGAGTGGTACCCGCCCGGCGCGACCGCCAACGCCGAGGTAGACCAAGAGCGGCTCGTCGTTCTCGCCCGCGAGCTGCTCGGCGGGCACGCCGGTCTGTTCCTGCAGGGGTGCGAGCTGATCGAGGCCTCGCACCCGCAGGCGAAGCCGCATTGCTACCTGAGCCTCCTCGGGACCCATGACGATCATCGCGGCAAGGGGCTCGGCATGGCGCTGCTGCGGGAGGGCCTGGCCCTGTTCGACGCCGAGGGGGTGCCCGCCTACCTTGAGTCAACGAACCCCGTGAACACACCGCGCTACGAACGGCTCGGGTTCGCGAAAATCGGCTCGTACGCCCTTCCCGGAGGCGGCCCGACGGTGGAACAAATGTGGCGCGAGCCCGGCGCCTGCCCGCGCCCGGCGTCCCGGTCGATGGCGTGACCCGGGAGTAGGGCCGTGTGGAATCCATTTCGCAGGAAGAGTGCCGGCAGCGGGGCGGGACAGGCGCCGTCGAAGGAGCGGCCCGTCGACCGCGTCGACGACATCGCGAATCGCCTGTACAGGGAGGGCCGCACGAGCGAGCTGGAGCGGGAGCTTCTGAAACTCGATCCCGCGACGCTCCCGCAACACGAACAGGAATCGTGGTGGCACCTGTACGGCATCACCGCCTTTCAGCAGGGGCGGGATTCCGAGGCGCTGACACGGTTCCAGGAGGCCCATCGCAGGTTCCCCGATTCGGCGTCGATCACGTTCGGTCTGGGCCAGCAGTACCTGCGGACCCGCGCCATTGAGGAGGGGTTCGCGCTGTTCCGGACGTGCAAGTTCCCGGCCCTATCACGGGAGTTCGCGCTCGCGCAGGCGCGCTACGCGTATCTTTGGAACCGATATCAGGATGGTCTTCTTTTTATCAGGCCCTTCTCTGAGGCCTACAAGCAGCTCAAGATCATGGATGACCATTTTCTTTACATGCGAGGGCTGCCTTTCTTCGGCCAGTGGTGGTCGTACCTGGCCGCATTGAGTATCCTCTCGGGCGACACCACGGAGCTCGAAGAAGCCACGCGCCACGCAGTGCGGACATTCCGCGATTATGACTTCGACTCTCTGCAGACCGAGCTCGCTGCGTATCGGGACGACAAGCCGGACCTGTTGCTCGGCCCACTGGAGAAGCGGCTCGCGAGCATGAACACCGGCCAGTTCCCCTCAGGCTACATCCGCATGAGCATCGGAGTGGTGAAGGCGCGGGCCGCCTCGACACTCGAAGCGGCGGAAGGTGTTCTCAATGGTGTGACACTGTCGCAACAGGATTTCGGGTGGCTGGAAGACGTTCGCACCCTCGCGCTCGCCGAAGCGGCCTCCCGATTCGGCGCTTCTGACCTTGAGAATCAGCGCATCGAATCGTTCCTGGCGCGCCAGCAACTGCTGTTCGAGCCGGACATCGCCTTGAATTTCCACCTGCTCCGGTATCAGGAGCGCCTGAAACCGCGCGTCACGACATGACTGAACAAGTCAGGAGGCGCTTCGGACCAATGCTATAATCTGCGCCTCCATCGCATGTCACGGCCGCGCCGGGGTTCCCCGTTGCGGCCTCTCGAAACGGTTGCGGAGCGGCGCACTGCAATGTCGGACGCGCGTGTCGTCATCGTCGGGGGCGGTCTCGCCGGCAGCGAGGCGGCCTGGCAGGTCGCGCGGCGCGGCCTGCGCGTCGACCTGTACGAGATGCGGCCGGCGCACGGCACGCCGGTGCACCAGACCGGCGACCTGGCTGAGCTGGTCTGCTCGAACTCGCTGAAATCCAACCTGCTCGACACCGCTTCCGGCCTTCTCAAGGAGGAGATGCGCCGCTGCGATTCGCTGATCGTCCGCGTCGCCGACTCCGTCAAAGTCCCTGCGGGCGGGGCGCTGGCCGTCGACCGCGAGGCGTTCGCCCGCGGCGTCACCGCGGCGATCGAAGCGCTGCCGAACGTCCGGATCGTCCGGGAGGAAATGCGCGCCATCCCGGAGGGGTTGTGCGTGGTGGCGACCGGGCCGCTCGCCTCCGACGCCATCGCGGCGTCGATCGCCGCCTTCACCGGCAAGGGGTACCTGTACTTCTACGACGCCATCTCGCCGATCGTCGACGCCGACAGCATCGACCGCGGCAAGGTGTTCGGCGCTTCGCGCTACGGCAAGGGGGGCGAAGACTACCTGAACTGCCCGCTGACCGAGGCGGAGTACGGGCAGTTCCACACCGCGCTCTTGACCGCGGCCGAGGCGCCGACGCACGAATTCGAGAAGGAGATCAACTACTTCGAGGGCTGCCTGCCGATCGAGGAGATGGCCCGCCGCGGCCGCGACACGCTGGCGTTCGGGCCGATGAAGCCGGTCGGGCTGGTCGACCCGCGCACCGGCCGGCAGCCGTACGCCGTCGTGCAGCTGCGACAGGACAACCTGGCGGCCGAGTTCTACTCGATGGTGGGCTTCCAGAACCATCTGAAATTCGGCGAGCAGATCCGCATCTTCCGGATGATCCCCGGCCTCGAGCGGGCGGAGTTCCCGCGCCTCGGCCAGGTGCACCGCAACTCGTACATCAACGCCCCGGCGATCCTGCTGCCGACCTTCCAGGCGCGCCGCCGGCGCGACCTGTTCTTCGCCGGGCAGATCTCCGGGGTCGAGGGGTACCTCGAGTCGGCCGCCGCCGGCCTCACCGCCGGCATCAATGCCGCGCGTCTCGCCGACGGGCAGCCGCCGGTGATCTTCCCGGCGACCACCGCCCTCGGCGCGTTGGCGCACTACATCTCGTCGGCCGACCCGGCCAACTACCAGCCGACCAACATCGCCTTCGGCCTGTTCCCGCCGCTGCAGCAGACCATCCGCGACAAGAAGCAGAAGAAGGAGGCGCTGGTCCGCCGCGCCCTCGGCGACCTCGACGCCTTCATGGCGCAATCGCTGCTGGCGGGCGCGCCGGCGCGCTGATCCCGCCGGCGTCCCGGCCCTTTCCTACTGCGAAGTCGGCAGGCCGTAGCGGTCCTTGTAGAACTGGTCGATCTTCTTGCGGTCCTCGGGCGACATCCCCTTCTTCCAGGCGTGCTCGGGGGAGTCGAGGATCTGCTTGATCACCTTGTTGACCTCGACGTCGCCCTTGCCTGCCGCCTGCGCCTTCGGCAGGAAGTCGAAGTAGAAGCGCTCGGCCACCTCGAAGAAGCCGTGCCACTGGGTGTAGTCCGGCCCCTGCATCGACACGCCCATGCGGGCCCGGCGCCCCTCGTGGTGCCAGAGGCGGTAGAACGTCCACTCGAGCTCCTCGTCGAAGGGAGTCGGCGTGAGCTTCTTGCGGTCGCGCAGGACGGTCATGACCCGCTGCGCCGGCTCGCCGAATTTCGTGTTGTACAGGTTGATGGCGGCATCGTACGAGGTGTAGAAGGCGCCGACGAAATCGGGGCCGTGGCAGTTGGTGCAGACCTCCTGCATCTCCTCGCGGCGCCGCTCCCAGTTCTCCAGCTTCTTGCTGATCACCGGCCGCAGGGTCCACGAGATGCGCGCCCCGACGTCGTGCGTCGTCTTCTGGGTGCGGGTGGCCGACATGTGGCAGGTCGCGCAGGTCGGCGCGGCGCTGTAGTCGACGCCGACCACCCAGCTGTCGGATTTCAGGTTCATCTCGTCCATGCGGGTGCGGAAGGCTATGCCGTGCTTCGACTCCTCGTAGATTTCGATCTGCGGGTGATCGGGGCCCATGTGGCACTTGCCGCAGACCTCCGGCTGGCGGGCCATCGCCTTGCTGAAGGAGTGCCGCGAGTGACAGGCGGAGCAGGAGCCGAGCGAGCCGTCGAGGTTGACCCGGCCGATGCCGGTGTTCGGCCAGGTGGTCGGGTCGATGAGCGGCTTGCCGTTCTTGTCCTTGCGCACCGAGCCGTCGGGGTTCTTCTGCAGCGCCACGACCGAGCCGTGGCACTGCCGGCAGCCGTTGGCGGCGACGATCGGCCCCTCGATCACCTCGCCCAGGACGTTGTCGAGGCTGCCGATGAACTGCGCCGCCTTGGCGTGGTGCGAGGCGCCGAACTCCTCGGCGACGTCGGAGTGGCAGATGCCGCAGTCCTTCGGGCTTACGACCGTGGCGATCAGCTTCCCTTCGTGCATGAAGGCGTCGGCATCGCCCGGCTCGGCGTGGTGGCAGTCGTAGCAGGTGACCCCCATGGCGGCGTGCTTGCTGTCGGCCCACTGCTTGACGATCGCCGGCGTCTTGTCGCGGTGGCAGCGCAGGCACTTCTCGCTGTCGGCGTCGGCGGTGGTGGCGGCCGCCGCCCCCGGCTTCGGCGCCTGCGCCGCCGCCGGCGTCAGAGCGAGCGCGCCGCCGATGAGCAGGACCGTGAGACTCGTTGGAATGTTCACGATGGCACCTCGATGGCCGTGCCCGTGCGGGCCGGCGGGGTTTCAGAAACCGAACGTCGCCATGACATAACCCCAGTTCGACGCGTCCGAGCCGCGCGTCGCGTCGGCGAACTCGTGCGGGTCGAACCGGCTCAGGCCGACCTCGAACGCCGCCTTCGGCGTCCAGTCGAAGCGGTAGGTCAGGTCGACCTCCAGACCGACGTCGGTCCCGGAATTGCCGGACGCATCGCTCCCCAGGACCGTCCCGCCGGCGTCCTTCCATTCGCCGCTCGCCTGCTCGAGGCCGAACCGGTGCGCCGCGGCCTGGGCGAAATGCCGCCCCTTCGCCACCGAGACGCCGGCCCACGGACTATTGATGTTGCGCCAGCCGAACATGTCCATGTACCCGTAGTGTGGGTGGTTGGTGGGGAAGAAGTTGAAGAACTCCTCCCGCCGGCCGTCCGTCCCGTCCACATCGCCGGTGGCGTAGTCGTAGCCGAACAGGAGGCGCGTCTTCACCTCCTTGCCGAAGTTGACGCCGCCGATCAGCCCGGCGGCGTGTGCCCTCAGGTCATCGCCGTGGTACTCGCCGCGCTCGACCGCCGCCTCGAGTTTCAGGTCGAGGCGCCCGAAGCGATCCTTGAGCCGGCCGCCCAGCGCGTGCACCGTGGTGCCTCCCGAGGTCCCGGTCACCTCGCCGGCCGCGGTGATGTGGTCGTCGAATCCGAGCAGGTACGTCTCGTATTCCGACGCCGGGCGCGGCGCCCACTGGGCGTAGGCGCCGTACAGGGTGCTGCCGGCCGTCGAGGCGCCGTTCACCGGGGCGGCGATGGCGGTGGTCCGCTCGGTGATCTGCGCCAGCAGGCCATCGATGAAGAACCGCTCGCGGGCGTAGCGCACTTTGACGCCGTCGAACGACCGCCCGACGTTGTCCCATCCGAAGTTGCCGATCATCCGGTGCTCGCCGTAGTACCACTCCTGCCGGCCGATCGCGAAGGTCACGCCGCTCTTTCCGACCGCCACATCGATGTATCCCTGGTGTAGATCGAGATTCTTCTCGTTCGACGCGGTCGTCGCCTCCTCGCCGGCGACCCGCGCGTCCTGGATCTGCACCACCAGGCGGTAGTCATCCTTATACGCCAGCCGCACTCCCAGCCGCAGCCGCATGAACCCCTGCGATCGCGCGTCGTCCTCGGCCGCGTCCAGGTCGAAGTTGTCGCGGTACTCGGGACGGAAGCGCGCCTCGCCGAACAACGACCAGGTCACGGGCGAGGCGGCGGCCCCCGGCGGCGCGCCCGGAGGCTGGGCCGCCGCCGGCTGCGTCGCCGGAGGCGGCGCCGGCTGCTCCGCGGCGACGCACTGCAGACCGGGATTCACGAGCACGGCCGTGAGCAGGATCATTCGGGTCGCCAGTCTGCGCATGCCGGGTCCTCGAATTGAGACGCGGGCGGGATTTACCTCACGTCGGGCGGGCGCCGCATGATCCAGATCATGTCGTCCGGGCGTTTTGCACGCGCTGCGCCGGTCTTCAGTCCTCCGGCGGAATCGACTCGAGACGTAGCCGGTCGGGAATCAGGAAGCCGTCGTCGTCGGTGATCAGCACCTGATCCTTGTTCCAGCGGCTCATGATGCGGATGGCGGTTTCCTGCGTCATCCCGACCATGTCGGCGATTTCCTGCCGGCTGAGCGGCATCGGGATTCGCACCCCCGCCCCCTCCTTGCAGCCTACCCGGTCAGCGAGGGTCAGGAACAGCCGGGCGGCGCGGTACTCGACCCGGCTCGACCGCTCGGCCAGCTTGCGGGTCAGCTCGATCATCCGGCGGGTCAGCCCGAGCAGCAGTCCGCGCGCCAGCACCGGGTTGGCGGCCAGGAGCCCGAAGAACTCCTGCCGCGGCACCGACAGGAGGGTGGACGCCTCCAGCGCCACGGCGGCGGCCGGGAACGCCCGCTCCTCGTAGGCGGCGATGGCGCCGACCGGGTCGCCGGGACCGAAAATCTCCAAGATGACGTCGCGACCGGCGGCGGCCGCCTTGACGATCTTGACCCGCCCGCCGAGGACGAAGTGGAACCACAGCGCGTCGTCACCTTCGCGGAAGATCGTCTCCCCTTCGTCGTACGACTTGACCCGCACCAGGGGCCGCAGCGACTCGCGCTCAGCCGGCTTGAGGGCCTGGAACAGGGGGATCGCCGCCCAGGGGATCGATCGCTCGGTCTTCTCCGATTTCAGTGAGCACCTCCGACAGCGCCCGGTTGGGGCGGGATGATATCACCCGCTGATCCAGATCATACCGGCGGCGCCGAGCCGGACCGATGCTTGCGGCGATGTTCGCCACTCCCTCCGGACCGCTGCCCGCCCCGAGCCGCGACAAGTTCGCCCACTCCCCCCTGGTCGTGATCTGGGAGGTCACCCGCGCCTGCGATCTGGCGTGCGTGCATTGCCGGGCGATGGCAATCCCGGGCCGCGAGCCGGACGAGCTGACGACCGACGAGGGGCGCGCCCTGATCCGGCAGGTGCGCGAGTTCGGACGGCCGCTGTTCGTCCTGACCGGTGGCGACCCGCTGAAGCGGGATGACATCCACGACCTGATCGCCGCCGCCGGGGAGGTCGGCCTGCCGACCCATCTCAGTCCTTCCGGCACGCCGCTCCTGACGCACGCGGCGCTCCTGCGGGCCCGCGCCGCCGGCCTGAGTGGCATCTCGATCAGCCTGGACGGCTCGGACGAGCGGATCCACGACAAGTTCCGCGGCGTCGAAGCCTCGTTCCGGTGGTCACTGGAGGGGGCGGCGGCCGCCACCGGCCTCGGACTGCGGCTGCAGATCAACACAACGCTGACCCGGCACAACCTCGACGACCTCGAGGCGATCGCCGACCTCGTCGGGTCGCTCGAGGCGGACCGCTGGACGGTGTTCCTGCTGATCCCGACCGGGCGTGCAGTCGCCGGCCAGCAAATCACCGCCGCCGAGGCCGAGGGCGCCTTCCGGTGGCTGTACCAGCTCTCCTGCCGGGCCCCGTTCCGCATCAAGACGACCGAGGCGCCGCACTACCGCCGCATCGCCCTGCAGATGCGCGAGGCGGAGGCGCCGGAAGGTTTACCGCGAGCACCCGCTGTTCGTGGCGCTGCGCGATCCGGAGCGTCTGGGCGGACGTTGCGGCCGCTGCGAGTTCCGCACCGTGTGCGGCGGCTCGCGGGCCCGCGCCTACGCCGTGAGCGGCGACTATCTGGCCGAGGACCCCGCGTGCTCCTATGAGCCGCGTGGCGAGGAGGGACGACAGTGATCGATCCGAAGTCGACGGTGGCGGAGATCATCCGACGCTATCCGCAGGCGCAACCGGTGCTGGCGCGCTACGGACTGGACGCGTGCTGCGGCGGGTCGCACCCGCTGGAGTTCGCCTGCAAGGCGCACCATGTGGACGTTGAAGAGGTGGTGCGGGCAGTGGAAATGGTTGCCGCCCCGGCGGGCGATCCGGCCGCCGGCGCGCCTGTCATCGACGCCTCGATGACGGTGCGCGACGTCCTCGAGCGCCATCCTTCGACCTTCGCGGTGTTCGAGCGGCACGGCCTGATGGGGTGCGGCGGCATGCAGGGACCGGTCGAGCCGATCGGCTGGTTCGCGCAGGTGCATCACGTCGACCTCGCCGTCCTGCTCGACGAGCTGGAGACGGCGGCCCGCAATCCGGCCGCCGCCGGCGCGGCGCCGGAGATCAGCCCGGCGATGCTGGCGCGCGAGAACCTCTACCGCCGCTTCCTGAAGGCGGCCCTGCTGTTCACCTTCACCGGCGGCACGGCGGTCGGCGCCTGGGCCCTGATCGTCATGGGGATGCGCGGCCATCTCGGTGGCATCTCGCGCGGCCTGATTCAGGTGCACGGTCACTGGCAACTGTTCGGCTGGGTCGGATTGTTCATCGTCGGGGTGGCGTATCACATCCTGCCGCGGCTGACCGGCGTGCCGCTGCCGTCGTACCGGGCGGCGGTCGCGTCGTTCGTCCTGCTCACCGCCGGGGCGATCCTGCGCTTCGGGCAGGCGCTCGATCCGTCGGCGTTGCGCACCGTCCTGCTGCTGGGCGGGGCGCTGTTCGAGATCGCCGGCTGCGGCCTGTTCGCCTGGACGCTCGGACGAATCCTGCGCGCGCAGCCGATGGCGGTGCAGCCGTTCCAGGCGTTCCTGGCCGCCGGCACCGCCTGGTTCTTCGTCGCGACGCTTCTCAACCTGGGGCACGCCATCTACCTGGTGGCGCGCGCCACCTTCGAGATCCCGCCGTTCCTCAATCTGCCCTATCTGACCATCTTCCTGCTCGGCTTCGTGACCTTCTGGATCCTCGGCGTGTCGCTGCGCACCCTGCCGGTATTCATGGGGCTGCGGGCCCGCCCTGACGCGGCGCTGTCGGTGGCGCTGCCTCTGTCCGGGATGCTGGCCCTGATGGCGGCCGGCGAGGCGGCGTTCGTCGGTGGCTCGGACGGGCTGGCGGTCCGGCTGGCGTTCGGTGTCGGCGGGTTGGGGACCGCCGTCTGCCTGGGGCTGTTCACCTGGGCGCTCGGCATCCTGGCGCGGCCCGCCTCACAGCCGGAGCCGGGGG
Source organism: Acidobacteriota bacterium (assembly GCA_018606725.1). GTDB lineage: Bacteria > Acidobacteriota > Polarisedimenticolia > Gp22-AA2 > Gp22-AA2 > JAGYID01. The sequence continues at coordinate 2,878 of JAGYID010000112.1, read as the reverse complement.
TCGACCGCGGCTACGAGAAGTTCCTGCGTCTCGGCTACGCCTGGCTGCTGCTGTCGGGGGCGATGCTGGCGGTCTTCTCGATCTTCGTGATCGCCGGCGCCGATCTCGACCACGCCTACGTCGGCGCCTACCGGCACGCCCTGACGGTCGGCTTCATCACCACGATCATCGTCGGCATGGCGTCGCGCATCATCCCGGTGTTCCGCGGCGTGCCGTTGTACTCGGCCCGGATGCGGGACGCCTCCTTCTGGCTGCTGCTGACCGGCAACATCATCCGCGTCCTGTTCCAGTCGCTGTCGGCGACGTTCGGGCCGGCGATGCTGAAGGTCGCGGCGGTCTCCGGGGTGATGGAGCTGGCCGGGCTCGTCCTGTTCGGGATCAATCTGTGGAAGACCATGGACGCCCCGACCGTCGAGGACATCGTCGTCAAGGGGTACAAGCCGCCGATCGCCGCCGAGACCAAGGTCGCCGACCTGCTGCGCGCCTACCCCGATTTGCTGCCGGTGTTCATCAGGAACGGCTTTGCGCCGCTGGCCAACCCGGTGCTGCGTCGCACCCTGGCGCGCATGGTCAGCGTCGGCGAGGCCTGCCGGATGCACGGCGTCGATGTGCAGTCGCTTCTCGGGCAGCTGAGCGAGGCCCGCGCCCGCTCGCGTGCCTGACGGTGGACGTCAACAACGCGATCGTCCTGCGGCACGCCTATCGCAGGGTCGACAGGCCGCTTTCCAGCGTCGGGTAGGCGAGGTCGGGGAGAAGCTCGGCCCGCGCCCGCGTCGTGTCTCCCCAGTGCGACACCCGGCCGATGGCGATGAAGTCGCGCGTCAGCGGCGCGCGGGTGCGGAACACCAGCGCGAACGCCTCGCACAGCGTGGCGGCCGCGGCGATCATCCAGTCGGGCAGGCGGCGTGGGCGCGGCACCCCCCAGACGCCGCAGGCCTGGTCCAGAAAATCCTGCAGCGTGACCGGCCGCTCGTCGCCGACGTGATAGATCCCCCGCACCCCCGGCGCCACGGCCGCCGCTTCGGTCGCCCGAAGGAAATCCGGCACGGAGATGAGCTGGAACCAGATCGGCTCCTTCCACACCGCCAGCAGCCGATGACGCGCCAGCCAGCGGGCAGCCTCGATCATCAGCACCCCCCGCCCGTACACCATCCCCAGCCGCAGGACGACCGGCGCGGTGCCGGAGTCGCGTGTCCCTTCCAGGAGGAGCCGTTCTTCGGCCAGCCTCGTCCGCGCGTGGACCGATACGGGTTCGCGGTCGAGCCGCCCGGTCGCCGGTTGCGTCACGCTGGTCGGTCCCTCGACGTGCGGAAAGGAAATCAGGATGACCCTCCGGACGCCGGCCCGCAGCGACGCGTCCAGCAAGTTCGCGAACCAGCGGGTGTTCGTCTCCGGAAGGAACTTCTCCGGACGCGGCGCGAACAGGACCCCGGCGAAGTGCACCACGACGTCCGCGCCCGATACCGCCGGGACGAGACTGTCGGGCCTGGAGAGATCGGCGCGCACGGCGGTGACGTTCGGGGCCCGTGACAGTTCTTCGGAAAGCGGTGTTTTGTGAACCATGAGGCGGAGAGCGTGCCCCGATGGAAGCAGGTGCCGGGCGAACAGACCCCCGAGATTCCCTGCCGCTCCGGTAATCAAGATGTTCGAGCGCACCGCTCACCGCGGCCGGGCGACGCGCTCGTTGAGGGAGGCGACCGAACCGGCGATCGGCGCGTAGAGCGCCTCCAACACGGCCGGCGTCGGGGTGGCGGCCTCCGCGGAGGCGTTCTTCCTGAGTGGGGCGGCGTAGGAGGAGAACAGCGTCCGGCCCATCGGCGCCGCGAGCGGCGGCGCGGCGAGCTTGGCCGGCGCGGTCGTCTTCCTGTCCCCCTCGCTGAGCACCCCTTTGATCGGCGCGTCGGTTGCAGCAGCCTTCATCGCCCGGGCGTAGTACGCCTGCGCACCCGGCACGTCGCGCGCCCGCCAGCGGAGGTAGCCGAGGAGGAACGCCGCCTCGACGCTCTTCGGGTTGGTGCGCAGCGCCGATTCCAGCCAGTCGCGCGCCTGCACCTCGTCGGCGCGGACCACGGCGATCTCCCCGAGTCGCAGCATCGGGCCGGTCTCCTCGCCGTTGATCTCGTGCGCCCGCCGGAACTCCCGCTCGGCCCCGGCCAGATCGAGCGGCGCCTCCGGGTCGGGCGACGCCAAAAGCGCGCCCAGCGCCAGGTGACCGCGGGCGCTGTGCGGGTTGACCGCGGTCAGCCGTTCGAACGCCTCGCGCGCGCCGTCGTAGTCACCGAGCGTCTGGCGGCATTGCCCGACGTAATAGAGCGAGTCCTCGTGCCGGGCATCGAGAGCGAGCGCCTGCTCGTAGAGCCCGATGGCGGTCCGGCAGTCGCCCCGCATCCGCGTCGTGGTCGCTTCGTTGAATAGCTTCCAGAAGCGGACGATCGCCTGCCGGTCGGCGGGAGCCGGCGCGGTTGATGCCCCGACGTCCGGTGTGGCGGTGGCCGGCGCGGCCCCCTCGACCTTGGGCCCGGCGCCCTCGATCTCCGGCTGGCCGCCCTCGACGATCGTCACCGTGGCGCGGGCCGGCAGGTCGCGGAACGACTGGGTCGTCCCATCGGGCCAGGCGATGTCGAGCGAGTCCACCGCTGCCGCGTCGCCCAGGCCGAAGTGAACCTCGCCGGGAGGCTGCTGGCTGAGATACGACGCTTGGGCGCCGACCTCGCGGACCTGCCGCACGCCGCCGGCGGTCAGGGTCACGAACGCGCCGTTGGCGAAGGTGGTGGTGGCGAAGCGGCGGCCGCCGGGAGCGGCCCCGGCAGGGCGCTCCGCGCCGCCGGCCGCGCCGCCGCGCCGGCGCGGTTCGGCGCGCAGGACGACGCGCAGCCAG
>JAGYID010000203.1 GCA_018606725.1 Acidobacteriota bacterium | reverse complement strand
CATTCGTCGAGTGGCACTCGGCGCACATGTGATTCCAGCTCTGGTACGGGCCGGTCCAGTGCAGGATGTCGTCGTGGGTGACGTTCTCGTCCGGGTACAGGTGAAACCAGCGCTGCCCGCCGTGCGCCTGCGGCCGCGTGTCCCAGCAGACGTTGAGCGCCTGGTAGCGGCCGCCGGGAAAGGCGATCAGGTACTGCTGCAGCGGCTCGATGCCGAAGGTGTAGGCGATCGGATAGTCGTGGAGGGCCCCGTCCGGACCGTCGGTGCGGACGAAGTACCTGCCGTCCTTCTTGAAGAAGGTCGAGACGACGCCGTGGTAGTTGAACCTGGCGTTGCCGAAGTCGCCGACGACGGTCGCCGCCGTCGCCTCCTGCATGGCCAGGTCATGGTGCGAGCCGATCCACAGCTCCGTCTCGCGCGCGTGGCACGGGGCGCATGCCTGCCGGCCGACGAAGGTGGCTGCTGGGACGGCGGGCGCCGCCGGCGAACCGGGGGTGGCCGAGGTGAGGCCGGGCGCCGGCCGGGCCTGGCGCCCGACCCGGCTCCGAACCGCGACGGCGACGAGCCCGGCGAGCGCGACGCCGATGGCGACGCCGATGACAGTCCGCTTCCGCACGCCGGAGTGTCCTGCCTCTTAGTCCGACAGCGCCTTGTTCATGCCGGCGTCCGGGGCGGCCCGGTCGAGGGCCGCCTTGTCGGCGGTCTGCATCGGCGCCAGATCGACCGTCACCCTGGCGATTTTCCCGGTGAACTTGTTGTCCCACGCCTTGTAGCTCTCGGTCACCGGCGTGGCGTCATCCACCCCCACGTCGGCAGTCTCGTCGGCCGAAAAAATGAACGGCTGGGTGCGCTCGATCCGTCCCGTGGCGGCCCTTTTGCCGTTGACGTAGATCGTCCCGGTGCCGCCCTTTCCGACGCCGCCGCCGTCGTAGGCGAACTCGAAGCGGATGGTCGCCTTGCCGGCGGGCAACGGCTGCGGGGACGCCACGGTGAACCGCTGCAGGCCGAGGAAGTTGTACGTGTAGGTCGGCTTGCCGTCCTTCAGATACAGACTCCAGCCGCCGAAGCGGCCGCCCTGGGCCAGGATGACCCCCCGCGCGCCCCCCTGGGGAATCTCCACCTCGCCGGTGATGGTGTGCGACCGGTTCTTGATGTTGATGAAGACGTTCTCCGACATCCCCTTCATTCCCGCGTAGAGGGTCAGCGAGGTTCGGTCGCCCATCAGGTCGGGCCGGCCGGCCAGCTTCGCGACGAGGCGCTCGTTGCCGCGATCATCGATCGGCAGCACGTGGTATCTGGCCCCTTCCTTCATGAACAGGTCCTGCATCTCCGCCAGCTTCGCCGGGTTCTTCGCGGCGAGGTCGTTCGCGAGGCTGAAGTCGTTGCGCGTGTCGTACAGCTCCCACTTGTCTTGAAGCAGCGCCGCCCGCGGCTGCGATTCCCAGGGCGCCTTGTGGACGGTGCCGGCGAACCAGCCGTCGTGGTAGATGGCGCGATTGCCGAAGATCTCGAAATACTGCGTCGTATGACGGCTCGGCGCCCGGGCGTCGTCGAACGTGTAAACCATGCTGACGCCCTCGATCGGCTCCTGGGGCGTGCCGTTGACGACTTTCGGCTCCGGCAGGCCGGCCGCCTCGAGGACGGTCGGGGCGACGTCGATGACGTGGTGGAACTGCGCACGAACTTCCCCTTTCGTCTTGATCCGCCGGGGCCAGGAGATCACCATGCCGTTGCGCGTCCCCCCGAAGTTCGAGGCCACCTGCTTCGTCCACATGAACGGCGTGTCGCCCGCCACCGCCCAGCCGGCCGCCATGTGCGGGTACGACATCGGGCCGCCGAGCTCGTCGTAGTGCTTCAGGATGTCCGGGACGGTCTCCTGCACTCCGTTGAAGTAGGTCGACTCGTTGAACTGGCCGTTCATGCCCCCTTCGGCGCTGGTACCGTTGTCGCCGACGATGTAGAAGATGAGCGTGTTGTCCGCCTGTCCCGCCTCCCCGATGGCGTCCACCAGCCGGCCGATCTCATGATCGGCGAACTCGCCGAACCCGGCGTAGATCTCCATCTGGTGGGCGAACAGCCGCTTCTCGTCGGCCGTCAGCGCAGCCCAGTCCTTGATCGCCTCCGGCTTGGGCGCGAGCTTCGTGCCTGTCGGCACCACGCCCAGCTTGATCTGGCGGGCCAGCGTCTGCTCGCGCAGTGCGTCCCAGCCGCTGTCGAACTTCCCCTTGTACCTGGCGATCCACTCCTTCGGCACGTGGTGCGGGGCGTGCGTGGCGCCCGGCGCGAAATACATGAAGAACGGTTTGTCCGGCGTCAGCGCCTTCTGGAAGCGCGTCCAGGCGATCGCCTGGTCGGTCATGTCGGTCATGAAGTGATAGTTCGGGTCCTTCGGGATCTCGATCTGGATCATGCCGTCGTAAAGCATCGGCGCCCACTGGTTGGTCTCGCCGCCGATGAAGCCGTAGAACTTGTCGAAGCCGGAGCGCGTCGGCCAGCGGTCGGTCGGCCCGGAGGGGCTGACTTCCCACGCCGCGGTCTCGTGGTTCTTGCCGAAGAACGATGTGCTGTAGCCGTTCAGCCGCAGCATCTCGGCGAGCGGCGCGACGTTGTTCGGGCGCTGGCCGGTGTTGCCCGTGAACGCCGTGGCGGTCTCGGTGATCGAGCCCATGTTGTTCATGTGGTGGTTGCGCCCGCTCAACAGCGCGGTGCGGGTCGGCGAGCAGAGCGCGGTGGTGTGGAACTGGTTGTAGCGCAGCCCGGCGCCGGCGAGGCGCTCGACCGTCGGCATGTTGATCGGTCCGCCGAAGGCGCTCGACATGCCGAACCCCATGTCGTCGATCAGCACGATGAGGACGTTCGGGGCGCCGGCCGGCGCCTTGATCTCGAACCGCGGCGGCGGCGTGGCCTTGCGCGCGTCGAGCTCGGTGACCGGCGGGTACTTCGGCTCCGGGATCGGCAGCACGGTGCGGTCGAGCGTGGCGTTCTGGGCGGTGACGGTTCGGACCGCCGTCGCCGCGACGAGCCCGGCCAGCAGGAGACCGAGAACGTACAGGGTACGGAATGGCTTCATTCAATGCGCTCCTTAGAGGGTCTTCAGACCTGAACTTCGTCGGATTCGAGGCTCGTCAGAACCGGATGCCGAGACCGGCGTAGCCGCCGGCCATCGACACGTCGTACACGAAGTCGTCCTGGTCGTAGTCGATGCTCATGGTGCGATAGCCGAATTTCCCGGCGAGGTGCTTGGAGAATCTCCAATCCACGCCGGCGAGCGCCTGCCAGGTGAGCTTCGT
>JAGYID010000111.1 GCA_018606725.1 Acidobacteriota bacterium | reverse complement strand
CCGCCGCTCTTCGGCGGCCGGGCGCGGGAGCGACGAGCGGCGCCGCGCCTGTCGGCGTTCTCCAGCCGATCCGGGCGCGGCGACCGCGTCCCCGCCAACCCTACTCCGGGCCGCCCCCCGCGCATGATAAAATCGCGCTTCCTCGATAGCCGGCGTGCGGCGGACATGGCACGCAGGAGCCCGGATGACCTGGAGCGTCGCGCTGCTGCGGCTGGCCCTGATGTTCTACCTGCTGGGCTTCCTCATGACGTTCGTGCCGGCGCTCGGCGGACCGCGGCGGACGCTGCGGGTGATTCCCTGGCTGGCGGGGGCCGGGGCGCTGGCGCACACGGCCGCGCTCGTCGCCCTCGGGTTCGCCCTGCACCGCTGCCCGATCAACAGCCTGCCGGAGATCCTGTCGCTGATGGCGTGGGCGGCCGTGCTGGTGTACCTGGTGACCTTCTGGCGCGCCGGACTCGAGGTGCTGCACATCATCATCCTGCCGCTCGTCCTGGTCATCCTGATGGTCTCGGGCCTGCTTCCGAAGGAGACCATCCCGGTCGGGCCGGCGATGTCGCCCGCCCTGAAGCCGCTCCACTTCACGGTCATCGTCCTGGCGATGGCGGCGCTGACCATCACCTTCGCCGCCAGCCTCATTTACCTGGTCGTGGACCGGGCGCTGAAGTCGAAGCGGCAGGCGCGGTTCTTCCTGCGCCTGCCGTCGCTGGAGACCTGTGACAGCGTCGGGCAGATCTCGCTGCTGTGGGCCTTTCCGCTCATGACGCTCGGGATCATCACCGGGGCCCTGCTGTCGGTCGCCATCCACAACACCTTCTGGACCTGGCAGCGCCAGGAGACGCTGGCGGTGCTGGGCTGGTGCATCCTCGGCATCGTCGTGGTAGCGCGTCTCGGATGGGGATGGCGGGGTCGCCGGGCGGCGCTGGTCACCATCCTCGGATTCGCGGCGGTGATGCTGCGCATGCTGTGGATTCCCTGACGCCATGCCGATCCGCCTGTTCGGGATGAACCACGTGAGCGCGCCGCTGGAAGTGCGCGAGAGGGTCACCTTCGATCCCGGTGACCTCGAGACCGCCGACCGGCGGCTGCGCGAGGTCGCCGGGGTCCGGGAGGCGATGATCCTGTCGACCTGCAACCGCACCGAGATCCTGGTGAGCGCCCCGCCGGAGGCGACCGACCGGGCGCTGTGCCACTGGCTCGCCGCCGAGCGTTCGATCGGCGAGGACGATCTCGACCGCCACTGCTACCTGCACACTGACGACCAGGCGATCCGGCATCTGTTCCGCACCGCCTCGTCGCTCGATTCGATGGTGGTCGGCGAGGCGCAGATCCTCGGCCAGGTGAAGGAGGCGTACGCCAGCGCGGTGCGCGCCGGCACGGTCGGTCCGGTGCTCGACGCTCTCATGCAGAAGGCGTTCTCGGTCGCCAAGAAAGTGCGCTCCGAGACCGGTCTGGCGCGCTACCCGGTGTCGATCTCGCACGCCGCCGTCAACCTGGCGCGCGACATCTTCGGCGATCTCCGCGACAACGGCATCCTGATCGTCGGCGCCGGCAAGATGGCCCGTCTGGCGGCGCAGCATCTGCTGGGCGGCGGGGCCGCTTCGGTCGTGGTGGTCAATCGCACCTTTCAGGGCGCGGCGTCTCTGGCCGAGGAGCTGGGCGGCCGGGCGGCGCCGTGGGACCGGATGTTCGAGGAAATGGAGAAGGCGGACATTGTCATCTGCTCGACCGCCGCGCCGCACCACGTGGTGCGCTACGAGGACGCGCACCGGATCGCGCGCCAGCGCCGCGGCCGGCCGCTGTTCCTCATCGATATCGCCCTGCCGCGGGACGTCGAGCCGCGCGTCAATCAGATCGACAACGTGTACGTCTACGACATCGATGACCTGCAGGGCGTCGCCAACGCCGGTCTGGCCGGCCGCCGGCAGGAGGCGCTCCTGGCCGAGCAGATCGTCGAGCGCGAGACCTCGGCGTACGTCCAGTGGCTGCGGGCCCAGGAGGTGACCCCGACCATCGTGGCGCTGCGCGAGCGGCTGCACGGGCTCGGCAGCGCCGAGCTGGAGCGTTTCCGCGGCCAGCTCGCCGGCCTGAGCCCCGAGCAGCAGAAGGCGGTCGAGGAGCTCACTGCCTCCCTGATCAACAAAGTACTGCACGGCCCGACCGTGGCGCTGAAGCGGACCGCGGCGCTCAACGGCGGGGGCGGGCTGCGCGTCCGACTGCTGCGCCAGATGTTCGGCCTCGATCCGGTGGACGACGCCGACGACGAGCCTCCGACGGACGCGCGGTGAGCGGGCGGCCGCTGGTCATCGGCAGCCGCGGCAGCCGGCTGGCGCTCTGGCAGGCCCGCTGGCTGAAAGGGCGGATCGAGTCGGCCGGGCGCGAGGCGCGCATCGAGACCATCAAGACGTCCGGCGACCGCATCCTCGACCGCTCTCTCGCCGCCATCGGCGGCAAGGGGGTGTTCGTCAAGGAGATCGAGGAAGCGCTGGCGGCCGGCAGGGTCGATCTCGCCATCCACAGCCTCAAGGACCTGCCGACCGAGCAGCCGGAGGGGCTGCGCGTCGTCTGCATCCCCGAACGCGAGGACCCGCACGACATCCTCCTGGGCCGCGCCGGCGAGCGCCTCGCATCGCTGCCGCAGGGAGCGGTCCTCGGCACGGGAAGCCCGCGGCGCGCCTGTCAGGTGAGAGCGATCCGCCCCGACCTGCTGATCAAGGACCTGCGCGGCAATGTCGAGACCCGCATCGCCAAGCTGGAGCGGGGAGAGTACGCCGCCATCCTGCTGGCGCTGGCCGGCGTCCGCCGTCTGGGGGTGGCGTCGGGAGGGACGATTCTGCCGTTCGACGAGATGCTGCCGGCGGTGGGGCAGGGGGCGCTGGCGGTCGAGACGCGCGCCGATGACCGCGAGCTCGCGGGATTCCTGGCGGCGTTCCACCACCCGCCGACCGCCGCCGCGGTCGGGGCGGAGCGCGCCTTCCTGCGCGGCCTCGGCGGCGGTTGCCAGGCGCCGATCGCCGCCATCGCCGAGGTGAGCGGCGGCCGGCTGGCGCTGCGCGGTCTGGTCGCCGATCCGCAGGGCGAGCGGATCCTGCGCGATCGGGACGAGGGATCGGTCGACGACGCGGAGGCGATCGGTGACCGCCTGGCGCGGGCGCTGTTCGCGCGCGGCGCGGGGGAGCTGATCGGAGACGCGGCGCCGCCCGCCGGGGCGCCCTGATGCCGCGGCGCCGCACCGGCGGTCGAGTGGATCTGGTGGGCGCCGGGCCGGGCGATCCCGGTCTCATCACCGTGCGCGGACGCGACCTGCTGGCGCGCGCCGACAGCGTCTTCTACGACGCCCTGGTTCCGATCGAACTGCTGCGCGCCGCGCGCCCCGGCGCCCGGCTGATGCCGGTCGGCGGCGAAGGTGGCAGGCGGCGGATCCTGCAGGAGCGCGTCAACCGGATGCTGATCCGCGCCGCCCGCGCCGGCCGGCGGGTGGTGCGGCTCAAAGGCGGCGACCCGGGACTGTTTGGCCGGGTCGGCGAGGAAGCCGGGGCGCTGGCGGCCGCCGGCGTTCCGCACGCCATCGTGCCGGGAGTGACCGCCGCCCTCGCCGCCGCCGCCGCGGCCGGCATCCCGCTGACGCACCGGCGGATGGCCTCCGCGGTGGTCTTCGCCACCGGGCACGAAGACCCCTCCAAGAGCGCCGCATCGCTGGACTGGCGGGCGATGGCCGGGGCCGGCACCGTCGTCCTGTACATGGGGGTCAGCCGGCTGGAGGCGATTGTCCGCGAGCTGCTGCGGGCGGGGCTGGCGGCGCGGACGCCGGCCGCCCTGGTGCGCGCCGCGACGCGTCACGATGAGTCGATCCTGGTCGCGCCGCTGGGACGGATCGCCGGGCGCGCGCGCCGGGCCGGGGTGCGCCCGCCCGCGGTGCTGATCGCCGGAGAAGTCGTCCGGCTGGCGCGCCGGTCCCCCCGATCGCAGCCGCCGCTGCGCGGCCGCACCATCCTGGTGACCCGGGCGCGCGAGCAGGCGGACGCGTTCAGCGCCCTGCTGCGCGAGGCGGGCGCCCGGGTGCTCGAGAGCCCGGCGATCGCCTTCGCGCCGCCGCGGTCCTGGGCTCCGCTCGACGCCGCCCTGCGGCGCCTGCCCGACTATCGCGTGCTGATCTTCACCAGCGTCAACGGCGTCGGCGCCTTCTTCGATCGGTTGTGCGCCCGGCGCATCGACCTGCGCGCCCTGCACCGGGCCGACATCATCTGCATCGGACCGGCGACCGCCGCCGCGGTCGAGGCGCGCGGGCTGCGGGTGGCGCGCCTGCCGGAGGAGTTCCGCGCCGAGGGGATCGTGAAGATTCTCGGGCCGCGCCTGGCGCCGGGGACGCGGGTGCTGATCCCGCGCGCCGAGGTGGCGCGCGATCTCCTGATCCGCGCCCTGCGGAAGCGCGGGGCGACGGTCGATGTCGTCCCGGCCTACCGGACGATCCCGTCAGGGGAGGGGACCGCGGAGGTGACGGCGGAGCTGCGGGCCGGGTCGATCGATTTGGTGACGTTCACGTCCTCCTCGACCGTCACCCATTTCATCGACAAGTTCCGTCTTGCGGGCGACCGGCGCCGGCTGCGCCGCGTGCCGGCAGCGGTCATCGGTCCGATCACCGCCGCGACGGCGCGCCGGTCCGGGTTCCGCGTGGCCGTCATGCCGCGCGACTCCACCATTCCGGCGCTGGCCCGGGCGATCGTCCGGCGCCCGGCGTGGTCCCGGACGGACTCCCGGGCTCTTTAGAAGTTCCCCTTCTGGAATTCCTCGAGGGTGGTGATCCCCTGGCCGACTGCGGCCAGGCAGGCGGCCCGCAGCGGACTCATGCCGACGCGCCGGGCTTCACGCTCCAGCGCGCCGGCCGGCTCCTTGGTGGCGATCAGGACGGCGATCTCGGGCGTTCCCTCCATCACCTCGAAGAGCGCCACGCGGCCGGAGTAGCCGGGGCCGAGAGCGCAGCCATCGCAGCCGGCGCCCTGGAAGACCTGCAGGTCCATCGCCTCGTCGGGCGTCAGCCCCATCATCTTCAGGACCCGGTCGCTGGCCTGGGTGGCGGCGCGACAGCCGGCGCAGATGCGGCGGACCAGCCGTTGATTGACGATCAGCTTGAGCTGCGCGGCGAGAGCCCCGGGTTCGACCTGATGCCACAGCAGCGCACCCGGCGCCTGCGAGGCGCGCCGCGCCTGGATCGAGACCACCACGAGACATTGCGCCGCCCATGTCAGCGCCAGCGACGCCAGGTCGGTCGACTGGATCTCGGGGACGAAGACGATTTCGGCTCCGTGCGCGTCCTCCAGCGCCTTGCGGGCCTCCGACCCGGCCGGCGGGAACGGGATTTCCGCCTGGCGCACGCCGTCGATGACCAGGAATTGCGGCGACTCCACCGCCAGGACGCGGCGCTTGTCGCGCCCGAGGTGCGCCATCAGCGACAGGCGGGTGCTGTCCACGCCGTTATGCGGCGGGCCGCTGAGCACGATCAGACCGCGCGGCTGCGTCAGGCCCGTGCGGATCCGTTCGGTATCCAGGGCGCTGGTGCCGAGTCCCTCCAGCGGCCGGACGTATTCGGCCGGATCGACGATCTTCGCCAGCAGGCTCTCGCCGCCGCCCGATGGCAGGCGGCGGACCACCACTTCGATGCGTCGTTCTCCCGCCTTGACGCTGAAACGACCCGACGCCGGCTGGCTGCCCTCCGTCAACCCGGCGCGCGCCGCGAAGGCGGCGCGCAGCCCGTCGGGGCCGGCGGGCGCGGCCGTCCGGGCGCGGAACAGGTGCCCGTCGATGCGGAAGAACAGGGAGGACGCGGCGCCCTTGATCTCGAACTGGATCGACGAGGCGCGTTTGGCGATCGCCTCGCCCAGGATCTTCTGCAGAAGCGCCGCGCCATCCTCGCTCTCGGCCGGAGCCGGCGCGGGCGCCGCCTTCGCCGGGACCGCCGCCGGCGCCGCGGCGCTGGCGACGACCCTGGCGGCGGACGCAGCGCCGTGTGAGCCTCGGGGCGCAGGCCGGCTCGCGGCGGCAGGCAACTTCACCGGGGATGCCGGGGGCTGCGTCTTGTCGGTCCGCCGTCGCCGGGGCGGAGGGGCCGGGGCTGGCGCCTCGACGGCGGGCGGTGGGGGCGCCGGCTTCGATTCGCGGCGGGCGCGCGGCGCGCCGGCGCCGGCGGTCAACGACACACCCGAATCGGATCGCTCGGCCGCCGCGAGGGCGGCGGTCTCGGCGGGGAAGAGATCGGTGAGTCGGGCGAGGAGCTCGCGCTCCGGGGCGATCATCGGGATGACGCGGCAGTTGGACAGGCTCTGCACCTGGTCGATGGTGTCGACATCGGTGGGCCCGGCCATGGCGAGAGTCAGCACATCCCTGCCGCCGATCTCCTCCTTGCTGATCGGCAGAATCCGCTTGCGGTAGCACAGCTCGACCCCGATGGTAGTCACCAGGGAGGCATCCACGAGACCGTGCGACAGATCGACGGTGCTGGCGCCGTCGGCCGCCTTGCCCTGGGTCACCAGGTCGAGATTGTCCCGCGACACGAACCCGAGATCGACGAGCGCATCAGGCAGCGTGCCGCCGCGGTTCTGCTGCCAGCGCAGGGCGGCGACCAGTTGATCGGTGTTGAGCATGTTGGAGCGGATGAGCGTCTCACCGACCGACCCGGCCGCCTCCTTGAGGATGTCCCGCTCCTCCTTCAACTCGTCGGGGGCGTCGCGCCAGAAGCTGTCCTGGTATTCGATGTCAGCCTGACAGAAGCACTGGAAGCAGAACGGGCAGAGCTTGGTGGCCGACCGGGCGCTGCAGGCGCACCAGACCGCCGCCGACGCGTCGAACTCCCCGAGACACGACCAGCACTGCGTGGGGTACTCTCGCGCCATTCTCTCTCCACGCGCGTTCACCGGACGGATGAACTCGGCAGGGAATATAGGGTCCCGTCGTTGTATTTGCAACAAACATAAGTACTTGCGGAGACTCTGCTTCCTTGACGGCCCCGGGACCGTGTGCTAGCGTAGCCGCCCCTCACAGGAGGCAACCCGTGACAGGCGCCGCAGGGGCGCTCAGGACCACACCGCTCATCGATCTGCACCGCGAGCTCGGCGCCCGCCTGGTCGAGTTCGCCGGCTGGCAGATGCCGGTGCAGTACGGCTCGATCCTCGAGGAGCACCAGGCGGTGCGGCAGGCCGCCGGGCTGTTCGACGTCAGCCACATGGGGGAGATCGAGATCCGCGGCGGCGGTGCCCTGGCGCTGGTGCAGCGGCTCACCTGCAACGACGCCGCCCGGCTGGAGCCGGGCGCGGCGCAGTACTCGGCGCTGACCACCGCCAAGGGAACCTTCGTCGACGACATCCTGGTCTACCGGCGCGCCCGCGAGGAGTTCCTGCTGGTGGTCAACGCCGGCAACGCCGGCAAGGCGTTCGCGTGGATCGCCGGGCATGCCGAGGGCGACGTCGAGGTGGTCGACGCGTCGGCCCGCTGGGCGCAGCTCGCCGTGCAGGGGCCGCGCGCCGCCGCCATCGTGCAGTCGATGACCGCCGTCGATCTCGGCGCCATCCGCGGCTATCACTTTGCGGAGGGGTCGATCGGCGGGGTCGGGGCGATCCTGTCGCGCACCGGCTACACGGGCGAGGACGGCTTCGAGATCTACCTGCCGCCCGAGGCGGCGGCGACGGTGGCGCGCCAGCTGCTGCGCGCCGGGGCGGGGGCCGGGCTCCGTCCGTGCGGGCTGGGAGCGCGCGACACGCTGCGGCTGGAGGCGGCGATGCCGTTGTACGGCAACGACATCGACGAGACCACGACCGTCCTCGAGGCCGGGTTGTCGCGCATCGTCCGGTTCGAGAAGGGGGAATTCGTCGGCCGCGGCGCCCTGGTACGACAGAAGGAGATCGGGATACCGCGGCAGCTGTGCGGCTTCGAGATGATCGATGCCGGGATCCCCCGGCACGGTTACGCCATCCGCGTCGACGGGCGGGAGGCGGGGACGGTCACCTCGGGAACTCTGGGCCCGTGGGTGAAGCAGAGCATCGGGATGGGCTACGTCCCCGCGGGGCAGGCCCGGCCGGGACAGCACGTGCAGATCGTCATCCGCGAACGGGAGGCGAAGGCGGCGATTGTGCCGCTGCCGTTTTACCGCCGGCCGCGCTAGGAGCCTGTGAGGGAGGGTGCGTTGAGCAAAGAGGAAGGGATCTATCCCGAAGACCTGAAATACACCCGCGAGCACGAGTGGCTGGCGGTGCAGGGGAACGTCGGCACGGTCGGCATCACCCACTACGCCCAGTCGGAGCTGGGCGACATCGTCTACGTCGAGCTGCCGGCCGTCGGCACGCAGGTCGTCGGCGGCGAGGAATTCGGCACCGTCGAGTCGGTCAAGGCGGTGTCGGAGATCTTCGCACCGGTGTCGGGCGAGGTGGTGGAGATCAACACCGCGCTCGGCTCGGGGCCCGAGCAGATCAACGGCGACCCCTACGGCGCCGGCTGGCTGGTGAAGATCAAGATCGCCGACCCGAAGGATCTCGATGGGCTGCTGTCGTCCGGGGCGTACCGCAAGTACATCGAGGAAGAAGCCAACTGATGGGGCGCGTGCACCGCTACATCCCCGCCTCCGACGACGAGAGGCAGGAGATGCTGGACGCGATCGGCCTGGCGACGATCGACGACCTGTTCGCCAGCATCCCCGAAGCGCTGCGCCTGAAGACCCGCCTCGATTTGCCCGGGCCGCTGTCCGAGACGGAGATCACGGCGGAGCTCGAGGCACGCGCCGCGACCAATCAGCTGCCGGCACCGGCGCTGCAATTCCTCGGAGGCGGCGCGTACCGGCACGCGGTCCCCGCCGTCGTCGACCACCTGATCAGCCGCACCGAGTTCTACTCGTCCTACACGCCGTACCAGCCGGAGATCAGCCAGGGGACGCTGCAGGCGATGTTCGAGTACCAGACGCTGCTGTGCCAGCTCACCGAGCTGCCGATCGCCAACGCCTCGATGTACGAGGGCGGGTCCGCTGTCGCCGAGGCGATCCTGATGGCCGAGCGGATGAGCCCGAAGGATCGCGTGGTGATCTCCGATCTGGTGCACCCCGAATACCACCAGGTGACCGGGACGCACCTCCGGAATCTCGATATCGCGACGGAGAGCTTCGGCCACCGCGCTGACGGGACCGCCGATCTCGAGGCGGCGCAGGCGGCCCTTGCGGGGGGAGCCAGTGCCCTGGTCATCCAGCATCCGAACTTCTTCGGCTGCCTGGAGGATGTCGAGGCGGCGGCGCGCGTGGCGCGCGACGCCGGCGCGCATCTCATCGTGGCTGTCGCCGAGCCGGTGGCGCTCGGCATTCTGAAGGGGCCCGGCCGGCAGGGGGCGGACGTGGTGGCGGGGGAGGGGCAGTCGCTGGGCGTGCCGTTGTCCTACGGCGGGCCGTATCTGGGATTCCTGGCGGCGCGCCAGCCGTTCCTGCGCAACATGCCCGGACGCATCGTCGGCGAGGCGCGCGATGCGGACGGCCGGCGCGGCTACGTCCTGACGCTGTCGACCCGCGAGCAGCACATCCGCCGCGAGAAGGCGACGTCGAACATCTGCACCAACGAGGGCTTGATGGCTCTGGCGGCCGCCATCACCATGGCGGCCCTTGGCAAGACGGGGTTGCGCGAGATGGCCGAGCACTCGCACGCCAAGGCGGTCTACGCCCGCCAGGCGATCGGCGGGACGCGACGCTGCCGGCTGGTGCACGCGGCGCCCTGCTTCAACGAGTTCGTCGTCGAGCTGCCGATGGCGGCGGAAGAGGCGGTGGCGGCGCTCGCCGGCCGCGGCCTGCTCGCCGGCATCCCGCTGTCGCGGTACTTCGCCGGCCTGGAGCGCCAGCTGCTGGTCGCGGTCACCGAGCTCAACACCCGGGTGGCGATCGATCGGCTCGCCGCCGAGCTCGCGAGGCTGGGCTGACATGGAGCCGCGCAGCCTGCGACCGGCCGAGAAGCTGCTGTTCGAGATCTCCCGTCGCGGGCGCCGCGGCTCGTCCCTGCCGCCGCTCGACGTGCCGCCCGCCGCCCTCGACCCTGCGCACGCCCGCGCGGCGATCGATGGCTTCCCGGAGGTCAGCGAGGTCGACGTGGTGCGGCACTATACCCGGCTGTCGCGCCTGAATTATGCGATCGACCTCGGGCTGTACCCGCTCGGGTCGTGCACGATGAAGTACAACCCCAAGATCAACGAAAAGACGGCCCGCTTGCCGGGTTTCGCCGAGGCCCACCCGCAGCTCCCCGAAGCGGCGGCCCAGGGCTGCCTGCGGCTGATGCACGATCTCGAGCGCGC
>JAGYID010000110.1 GCA_018606725.1 Acidobacteriota bacterium | reverse complement strand
CCCGTTCAGCCTTGGAGGGTCGCGAACTTCTTCGGGTCCGCGAGCAGGCCCCAGATCGCCTCGCGCGAGGACACGATCGCGGACGCGAGCTTCTGGTCCTCGTCCTGCAGCAGCGACAGCACCTTCATCAACAACAGGTCGTAAGACCGGCGCAGATCCGCCATGGTGAGCTTCGCCTTGCCCTGGTAGTACTCGCGGAACCGGTCCAGCAGATCGTCGACCTGGTTCTTGAGCGTGATCTTGGTGAAGATGCCGATCGCCTTGGTTTCTCTGAGCTGCGCCTCCAGCGTGTTCAGGTCCAGCGCCGGGGCCACGGCGGGCGTCTGCGCAACGGGGGCGGAGGCCTTGCTTGCGGCCCGCGGCGCCGGGGGTGTCACGATCGGTGCAGGTGTCGCTGCAGGTGCGGGATGCGGCGTCGCAGGCGCTGCCGGCTTGGCGGCAGGCTGCGGCGTGCCAGGCTGCGTCGCGACGTTCGCGGGCTCCGAAACCGGCGCGTCAGGCCTGACGTGGGCGCAGCCTGCGACGAGCAGCAACAGCAGAACAGCAGCGCGAGCGACGTGCATCGACGGGTCCTCCACCTGACAAGCGTCGTCCTCTTCGATGAACCCCGGCGTCTCGAACTTCCCCGGAGCGCACAGGAAAGCCCAGATGTCATTGTAGGTCCGGCAAGGAGTGTTCCGTCTGATCTTTCCCGGACGCGGGCCGGCACCAGCGTCTTCATCCCCCGCCACCACCATCACATCGCGAGCCGAACCCCACTCTCCTCGAACTGCCGGGCGGCTGGTTAACAGTGGCTCGATGACGTTCCAGCCCCGGAGGCCGCCCACGTCCGGGACGCCGGCTGGTGACTGCCGCCGTGCTGGAATCCCCCGCGGTTGCGGAGAGCCTGCCCTCGGCTTATCCGCATGAGACGTGCCGGCCCCTTCGCTCTCCGTCTCTCTGGACCCCAAGGGATGATGTCCTCGTCGTAACGGTAAAGGAATTCCAGGTCACGGGGGCGCGCGTGTTCCTGGTAACCGACGATACAGGCGCACGAACAAAGGCCAGATTCCTCGGGGTCCAGCTCCTGGAGTTGTCCGACGAACCCCGGCTGCCGGTGGAGCCGGATCCTCTCGAACGTGAGAACGCGCGGCCCAGGCAGATTGCAACGCCTTCTCACTGAGTGATCTTGCCCCAACGCTTCCTCGGTTATCATGTCGCCATGTTCATACCTATCGGCGACGATAACCGCGACCGCCGGATCCTGCCCCTGGTCAACTTCGCGTTGATCGCCGCCAACGTCCTGGTCTTCGTCTTCCTGCAGGGATTCGGGTCGAACGCCCGCTTCACCTACGCCCTGTCCATGGTGCCGGAGGAGATCCTCACCGGCCGGGATGTGGTGACCGAGGATCGCGTCGTGTCGGACCCGGAGACGGGGGAGCAGTTCGCAGTGCCGGGGCTGCAGCCGACGCCGTGGAGCGTCTACCTGACGCTGCTGACCTCCATGTTCATGCACGGAGGGCTCGCGCACCTGTTCGGCAACATGCTCTTCCTGTGGGTCTTCGGCGACAACATCGAGAACAGCATGGGGCACGTGCGCTATCTCATCTTCTATCTCGTGTGCGGCCTCGCGGCCTCGTTCGCCCACATTGCGACGGTCGTGGCGCTCAGCCAGGACCCGAATGTTCCCAGTCTCGGCGCCTCGGGGGCTATCTCCGGCGTGCTGGGGAGCTATCTGCTCCTCTTCCCGAAGCGCGCCGTGAGGGTGCTGATGCTGCGCACGGTCATCACGGTCCCGGCCATCGTCGCCATCGGCATGTGGTTCGTGTTCCAGTTGATCAGCGGGCTCGGGATGCTCGGGGGATCTGAAACCGGCGTGGCCTATGGGGCCCACATCGGCGGGTTCGTCGCTGGGTTCGCCTTGGTGAAGCTCTTCATGCTGGGCCTCCCGCCTGCGGAGCCCCGCTGGCGGTGACGCCGGACGACGAACAGCGGAGGCCTTCTCACGTCATGGGCAATGATGACCGCACCAGCCTCGGCAGGGCGTTCCAGCCACTACTGGAGCAGCACCCGGCGCAATCCGGCGTGCACCTGCTGGCCAACGGGCTGGATGCGTTCGTCGGGCGCGCAGTGTCGGCCCGCCTGGCCGAGCGCAGCATCGACCTGCAGTACTACATGTTCCATCAGGATACCGTCGGCAGGCTGTTGATCAGGGAGCTCGTGGCCGCGGCCGACCGCGGCGTGCGGGTGCGCATGCTGATCGACGACATGTACGGTGGAGAAAGCGATGCGGTCTGGGTGGCGCTCGATGCGCATCCCAACGTCGAAGTCCGGCTGTTCAATCCCTTCGTGCGCGGGCATTCGAAGAACCTGCAATTCGTCACCCGGTTCAGGACGGTGAATCACCGTATGCATAGCAAGACCTTCACCGTGGACAACCAGCTGTCGATCGTCGGCGGTCGCAATATCGGGGACGAGTATTTCGACGCCGATCGGGATCTCGCGTTCGCTGACCTGGACGTCATGGCGATCGGACCGGTCGTGCCGGAGGTGTCGCGGGAGTTCGACCAGTATTGGAACAGCGACCCCGCCCGTCCGGTCGCCACCCTGATGGCCGCTGCGCCGGCGGGCGCCCTGGACAGGCTTCGTCAGGATTTGGCCACATTCCACGAGCAGAAGCAGACGTCGGTCTACGTCGATGCCGTCAAGAAGTCCTCGCTGGCTGAAGCGCTGAGAAACAAGACGGCCCGGTTCCGCTTTGGGCAAGCCAGGGTCATCACCGACTCCCCCGAGAAGCTGAGACGGAATGAGGGCTGGGAAGGGGAGACCCTGATGTCGCAGCTGGCGCCGTACCTCCTGCAGGCCACCAGGGAGATTGTCCTGGTGTCACCCTATTTCGTGCCCGGCCGACGGGCCGCCGATGCCCTGTGCGCTCTGAGCCAGAAAGGAGTGCGGGTGCGCATCCTGACCAATTCGCTGGTCTCCAACGATGTTGCCGCCGTGCACGCCGGATACATGCGTCACCGCGAGCAGCTCGCGCGGGCCGGCGTGCAACTGTACGAGCTGAACGAGCAGATCAAGAAGGAAGCGGCCGCCCGGTTCACCTGGCTTCCCGGCCTGAGCAAGTCGAGCCTGCACGCCAAGACCATGGCGATCGACGGCACGATGATGTTCGTCGGATCGTTCAACTTCGACCAGAGGTCCCTGTACATCAACAACGAGATCGGGATCCTGTTCCACGAACCGGAGTCGTCCGCGGGCGCCTCGAAGCAGTTCAACGAACACGTCGACCAGGTCGCGTTCAAAGTACAGCTCGTCGACCGCGGGCATGGCAGAAGGTCGCTCCAATGGACCGGAACGGAGAACGGCCAGAAGCGCGTTTTCGACTCGGAACCCTACGCTGGGCTCTGGAGCAAAGTCATGGTGAACGCCATGCGGGCGCTGCCGATCGACTTCATGCTGTGATGGCAGTCACCTGACGATGCCGAAGAACACGGCGTAGGTGGGGATCATCTCGTCGAAGGGGTCGCGCATGCCTGAACAGAACCGCGCTGCCGACGCCCACGGGCGCCTCGAACAGAGCCTTGAGCGCCTCAAGCAGTCGCGCAGGACGGCGCCGCTCGTCGCGATCGTTGGGCGGTTCGTCGAGATCGACGGGGGAACCCAGGGCACACTGGTGTCGATCCAATTCTTCACGACCGTGATCCCCCTGGTCATCCTCGGCTTTGGGTATTTCTCGGGCTTCGCCGTCAACGTCAGCGTTGGTGAACTACTGATACGCCAGCTCGGCCTCCTCCCTCCTCTCGACGACCGCGTGCGCGAGGCGTTCGGAACCGCTTCGGCGTTGCAGTCCGTATGGAGCTTCATCGGCGTTGCCGGATTCCTGTCGGCGGGAATCCCGATGTCGATCACGATCGCCGAGATGTTCGCCCGGGCATGGCGCCGCCAGCAGTTCGGCACGGCGGAGAAGCTGGCGCGGGGGGCCATCTGGTTCGCGTTGTACTTGGGAACCATGGTCGCGCGCGAGCGTATCGGTTTCGCCGGCGAGCACGGAGCCGGAGCCCACGCCGCCCTCCTGGTCGTTGCACTGATCCCGCAGTGGGCATTCTGGTCGCTCACGCCGGCGCTGCTCGTGCGCGACGGTGGGCGGGGGTGGCGCTACCTCCTGCTGGCCGGCCTGGCGGGGGTCGTGATCGACGGGGTCGTTCTCGCCGCCGCCGCCCCGGCCGTCTTCCCGATACTGCTCGAGGGGTGGACCGGGTTCGGCCCGATGGGCGTCGCGATGACGTTGATGACCTGGTGCGGGGTCGTCGCGATCGGCTGGGTGGTGGTCGCGTGCGTGGGCGCGATCTTGTGGGAACGAAAGGCGCCCGCTCAGACCGTCATCGAGTCCCAGACCGCCACACCGGACTCACCTGCCGCGGCATCGTGAAGCAGAGACGATCCGCATAAACGCAACATCGAACCACTTCGTGATATGGTGTTTTCACGTACTACGGGACCCTTGCGACCCCAAGTCGGTCAACTCTTGCAATGCGGACTGCAACATGATTCCCATTGCCGACGCGCTGCCCCGGGTGAGGTACGAGGCGTAGATGAGCTGGGTGACGGTCATCTGGTCGATGGTCGCCTCGACGTGCCTGACGCTGGCGGGCGTGCACGGCGTGGTTTGGTGGCGGCGCCGGGAAGCGCGCGCACATGCGCTGTTCGCGCTGTCGGCTGTGGGGACGGCGTTCCTGGCCGGGACGGAGCTCTGGATGATGCACGCCGAGACGCCCGACGAGTTCGGTCGGGCGTACCGCTGGTTTTTCGCTGCGGCCTGGCTCATCAGCGTCGCGCTGGTCGGATTCGTGCGGCACTATCTGAAGGCCGGACGGCGGTGGCTCGCATGGGCCGTCTACGGCGCACGGACGCTGGTGGTGATTCTCAATTTTGCCCTTCCACCGAATCTCGGCTACCGGGTGATCACGGAGGTGCGCCGGATTCCCTTCCTCGGCGAGTCGGTCTCGGTCGCCGTCGGCGTTCCCAGTCCGTGGATGCTGTTCGGGCAGTTCAGCTTGTTGCTGGTCATCATCTTCACCGTGGATGCCACGCTCACGGTCTGGCGGCGAGGGGACCATCAGAAGGCGGTCCTGGTAGGCGGGAGTATCGTGTTCTTCACGCTGACGGGAAGCGGTCTGGCCATTCTATCGTTCTGGCACGTCCTTCACATGCCAAGCACCCCGAGTGTGTTCTTTCTGGCAATCGTCATTGCGATGGGTTACGAGCTGGGCTACGACATCTTTCGGGCCGCGGAGACCGGCCGCGAGCTCCTGGTCAGCCGGCGGCAGCTGGCGCTGTCCCAGAGCGAGGCCCTGACCTTGTCGGGCCGGCTCATCGTGGCGCAGGATGAGGAGAGGGCGCGATTGGCGCGGGCGATGCACGATGGCCTGGGTCAGAGCATGGCGCTGCTGGCGGTGGATCTGGACATGCTCGGGCAGCAACCGCCGGATGCGCGGGAGCAGATCAAGGAGCGCATGGATGGATTTGCCTCCCAGGTGAAGGCGATGTCGGCGGATGTGCACCGGCTCGCACACGGGCTGCACCCGGCCAAGCTCGACCAACTGGGGCTCGCCGCCGCGACGAGCGGGCTCTGCCGTGACATGGAGCGGGCTCACGCGATCGCGATCCAATGCGAGTGCCGCGACGTGTCGCGATGGCTGCCGCCGGAGGTGGCCCTGTGTCTGTACTGCGTGACCCAGGAAGCGTTGCACAACGTGGTCAAGCACAGCGGCGCGAACAGGGCGACCGTCGAGTTGACGGCGTCGGACGGAGAGCTGCGCCTGAGCATCTCGGATGACGGGAAGGGTTTCGACCACGAGACC
Source organism: Acidobacteriota bacterium (assembly GCA_018606725.1). Lineage (GTDB taxonomy): Bacteria > Acidobacteriota > Polarisedimenticolia > Gp22-AA2 > Gp22-AA2 > JAGYID01. The sequence goes on along the minus strand of JAGYID010000110.1, from coordinate 4,618 downwards.
ACTCAGACCAAACAAGGTCTCGGGCTGCTCAGCATGCGCGAGCGGGTGCGACTGGTCGACGGTCAGATTGAATGGCGGTCGCAGCCGGGCGCCGGCACGCGTGTGGACGTGCGCGTGCCGTTGCCTCCCGTGGGGGCGAGTGGATGAGCACCCGGCCGCGCGTCCTGCTGGCCGACGATCACGCCATGCTGCTCGAGGCGTTCACCCGGATGCTGTCCGCGTCATGCGAGGTCGTGGGGGCCGTCGGCGATGGCCGGGCATTGCTCGAGGCCGCGCCCAGGCTCAAGCCCGACGTGATCGTGGCCGACATCTCGATGCCGCGACTGAACGGCATCGATGCGTGCCGGTTGCTCCAGCCGAAGTTGCTGGCCACCAAGTGGGTGTTCCTCACCGTGAACGCGGACCCGGATCTCGCGCGGGAGGCGTTCCGGCTGGGCGCGTCGGGGTTTCTTCTCAAAAACTCGGCGGGCTCCGAGCTGTTCACGGCGATCCAGAAGGCGATGGCCGGCCGGCGCTACATCACGCCGGTGATCATGGACGGCATGCCGGAAGGCGTCTTCCTGGATAAGCCGGCCCCGGCCCACCCCGACAAGCTCACCGACCGCGAGCGTGAAGTTCTGCAGCTGCTGGCGGAGGGGCGCACGATGAAAGAAGTCGCGAACGTGCTCAACGTCACGCCCCGCACGGTCGCGTTCCACAAGTACGGGATGATGAAACGCCTCGGCGCGAAGACCGGCGCCGAGCTGGTCCAGTACGCCGTCAAGCACGGTCTCGTCGGTTACTAGCCACCTGTCACTCTTGACAGTAGACCATCGCCCGCGCGGGTTGATACCTTGCACTCGATCGAGATTCTCTTCGACAACACAAAGGAGAATAATCATGCGTCGAGCCTGGTTGAGTGTGGTCTTGTTCTCGGCCATTGGAGGGTGCTTTACGACGAGCAGCGCCCAGGAGTTCCTCTACAACGGGGACAATGGGCCGGCCTTCTGGGCCGAGCTGAGACCCGGGTGGAGCGCGTGCGCGGGCACGGGTTCGGATGCGCGACAGTCGCCGATCGACATCCGGCACGCCCGTGTCGACAGCAGGTTGAAGCGGCTGGAACTGAGGACCTACGCCACCCCAATCGATCTGATCAACAACGGGCACTCGATCGAGCAGCAGTACGAAGGTACCGGTAGCGACATCTTTTTCGAGGGGCACCTGTACGACCTGACGCAATTCCATTTTCACACGATCTCCGAGCACACGATCCAGGGCCGGCAAGGCTCGATGGAAATGCACGCAGTGTTCTCGGAAGAGTCTACCGGCAACAAGCTCGTCATCGGCACGCTGTTCACGGTCGGCAAGAGGCAGAATCCGTTCCTGCAGGCGCTCATCGACGCCGGACTTCCGGAAAAGGACGGTGACGCCACGGCGTCCGGCACCGTCATCGATCTCTCAAATGGTCTGACCAATACGTCCGCTTACTACACCTACCCCGGCTCGCTGACGACACCGCCCTGCAGCGAAAACGTTACCTGGGTCATCCTGGAGCAGCCGGCCAAAATGTCGTCCACGCAGTTCGAGGCATTCCGCCGCCTCCTGGGCAACGATTTCAGGCCTCTGCAGGATCTGAACGGCCGCGAAGTACGCGCGACGAAGTGGATCGAGGACGACGAGGACGACGACTAACGGCCGCTATTGCGCGATCGGCTCGTGCGCATTCAGGTGGTGTTCGAGGGAGAAGTCAGGGAAAGTGGCGAGGTGCTCCAGCCTCTCGTGCGGCTTCACCCGCCGGTCCCCGTCGATTTCCTTCCGCAGGCGAATCGCGGCCACGGTTTCGAGAACACCTCTGGAGATTGCCCAGATTGCGATGTAGAACAGGAGCGCAAGGGCGGTCACATCGGGGCTTGTGAATGTGACGATCCCTCGTCGCCCGCGCGGGTTTCAGAACGCGAAGTTGAGATAGAAGGAGAGGCCGCGCACTTCATAGCGGAAGCGGGCACGGGTGTCCCCGGACTCGTACGACTTCAGGTCGATGCTCTGCTTTTCGAGGCCGCCGGAGATCCCCGCGTGTTTCGAGTACCACCAGTGCAGCCGCGCCGCGACGTCCCCGATGCCACCGTCGATCCCTTCGATGTTGTTGATGTAGATCTGGCGCACGTATAGCAGCATCGCCAGGCGTTTCGTCAGGGCCCAGTCGATCTGCAGCCCGATCTGCGGCACCGGAGCGCCGACGCTGACCTTCTCCTCGACGTCCCCCGTGATCAGAGTGCCAAACTTGTCCGTCACGTTGCCGGTGGCTTGCAGGCTCGCCGAAAGGGTGACGTAGTCAATCCCGGCCGACCCGGAGACCCGGATTTGCGGCAGGTCGAGGAAGGAATAGCGCCAGGCCACATAGGGGAAATCCGTGTCGAACCCGGCCGTCACCTTGGCGTTCGCCTGGAAGATGAAGTCTCCCCACTCGACGTCCTGCTCGAGGACGCGGGAGCCGGAGCGGTTGAGCTGCAGGTACCCGAAGTCGATGAATTGCCGCTTGTTGAGGCGCCAGTTGAGCTCGAAGCGCCAGGTGTCCTTGCTCTCCGGCAGGTCGAAAATGTCCTCGAAGTTGACGGTCGCTCCCAGCCCGGAGGTGGTCGAGCCGAGGGCGGCATCGGTGTAGGCATCGGCCGCCATGCCGCCGATGGCGATGCGCACCTTGTCCGGCACGTCGCCCGGCAGCTCGGCCCGTGCCGGGGCGGTCCCGGCGACCCCGAGCGCCGCCGCCAGCAGGAGCATTCCGGCGACGCCGGTCACGTCCCCGCGCCACGCCACGCCACGTCGATTCCTCATCGTCGCCTCCTAGAAGCGGCACCAGTCCTGTCCGCCGGGCACATCATACCGACAGTGGTCTGCCGCCAGGCACCTGTCAATACTGACAGTAGATCGTCACCCACGCGGATTGATAGTTTGCGCTCGGATGACAGAGCCACCAGGCCGCGTGTGACGGCATTTCGTCGTCGGCCGTTACGTTGATCGAGTGTCCTTCAGCACACGAAGGAGACTCAGAGCAACTCCAGGAGGTACGACAATGTACGGATTCAAGGCGTTCGTGTTCAACGGCAAGAGGACGGCCGGCAAGGCCATCAACACTCTCGAGGACCACATGCCGGTCTACCCATGGATTGATGATGCCGCCGTGGTGTCGCGGAGCAAGCACGGCGCCATCCGGATCCACAGCACGTGGGCGCAGGATGACAGCGCGGTCGGCGTCGGAACCGGTCTCGGTGCCGTGACCGGAGGCCTGCTGGGGGTGCTGCTGGGACCGGGCGGCGCGCTGGCCGGCGCCGCGGCGGGCGCCTCAGTGGGCGCCATGATGGGCGTCGGCGACGAGATCGCCTTCGACGACCCGCGGTTGGACGAATTCGCGTCTTCGCTCGCCAAGGACACCTCGGCATTGATTCTGGTGGGCGAGACGCCCAGTCTCGCCGACTTCACGTCGGCGGTCGCGCCCTTCGGTGGGAAGGTCATCGAGACCAACATCGACGAGAAGGACATCAAGGCCCTGAGGAAGGCCCTCAAGAAGGACCACTGAAGAGCCGCCGAACCCGATACCCGTCGGGTCGGTCCAAAGATCGTGGCCGGCGCGAGCAGGGGATCATCTCCCCATTTTTCGCGCCGGCCACGTTCGTCTCGTGAGCAGGACGATTCCGCCGGGGTCTGCGGCAAGGCCTCTCGGCGCGGAGAGAGTCGCTAAGTGGAGGCAGTGCGGCTTGGCTGCAGGACATGCTCCTCGCCGAGCGCACGCTCGGGTACCTGGTGGAGAAACGAAGAACGTCCCTGGTAAGGAAAGCGGTCGTCTGGGCCTCGGTCGGTACGGTCCTGTCCGCCGCGACGCTTATCGGCGAGGCGATGGCCAAGGCGAATGACTTCGACAAGCGGCAGATGGAACTTTCGCACTACGCCGATGGCGTCCACTGGCATATTTCGCTGTGCCTCGATCCGAGCCAGGAAGCGACGAACTACACGCAGCTCGATGAGCGCGCCGCATGGTTCTACGAAGCCACCGCAACTTCCCAAGGGATGGTGATCAAGACGCCCGGCGTCGGCTCGGTCCATCTCGGCACTTACAAAGACAAGGACGGCGACCGGCTCGACGGCGCGACGATCTAGGCCCGATAGCGCCGGCGGGCTTCGAGAAGAACTGGATTCCCAGCGGGCCCGGCAAGGCGTGGTTTCCTTACTTCCGCCTCTACGCCCCCACCGAAGCGCACTTCAATCGGACGTGGGTGCTGCCGGACTTCGCGAAGGTGAACTGAACCAACCAATCAACCAAAGCGAGGTGATGACAATGAAAACCAGACGCACACGGAACCTCCTCGCCGCCCCGCTCGTCGGTGCGCTGGCGCTTGCCCCCACGGTTTTCGCTCAGTCCGCCCAATGGGATGAACTGAGCAAGCTGCCGTTCAAGGAGAGTTACCCGACCGCCGGGGCTTCCGCGCGGCTGTATGACGAACTGCAATTCCAGCGCGCTTGCCAGGTTTATTTGTGGGCGCTGCCGGCCATGAACATGGTCGCCATGCGCGACGGGCAGGCGGCGGCGTTCGGCGCGGGCAACAACGTGCTCGCGATCTGGAAGGACCGCCCGAACGCCAAGACC
>JAGYID010000109.1 GCA_018606725.1 Acidobacteriota bacterium | reverse complement strand
GGCGCAGGCGAGGGCGAGGTTGTTCGGGATCTGCCCGCCGAAGGCGAGCAGGACGCCGTCCGGTTTCTCCTTCGCCCAGAGGTCGCGCAGTCGCTCGAACGTGAGTTCTTCGAAGTACAGCGTGTGCCCCATGTCGTAATCGGTCGACACGGTTTCTGGGTTGCAGTTGACCACCACCGGCGAGTACCCGAGGCGCCGCAGCGCCTGGGCGGCCGATACGCAGCACCAGTCGAATTCGACCGATGAGCCGATCCGATAGGCGCCCGAGCCGATGACCAGGACCTTGCGCTCGCCCTGCGACGGGACGATGTCGTCCTCGCGCCCGTGGTAGGTCATGTAAAGGTAGTTGGTACGCACCGGCCATTCGGCGGCCAGCGTGTCGATCTGCTTCACGGCGGGGACGATCCCGGCGGCCTCGCGGAGACGCGTCACCTTCGACGGCGGCAGCGAGGCGAAACGGGCGATCTGTTCATCGCCGAAGCCGGTCTCCTTGGCGCGTCGCAGCAGGTCCGGTTCGAGCCCGCGGGCCGCCGCCAGCTCATCCGCAACCTCGCCGACCCGCCGGATCTTGGCCAGAAACCAGGGATCGATGCCGGTCAGGCGGTGCAGCTCGCCGACGCTCCGCCCGCGCCGCAGCGCCTCGGCCACGGCGAAGATCCGGCGCGGCGTCGGCCGCGACAGATCGCGCAGCGACTGGTCGATGGCGAAGTCGTTGCCGACCACGCCCCGGATGTTGTCCCCCAGCATCCGGCAGCCCTTCTGCAGCGCCTCCTCGAACGACCGGCCGATCGCCATGACCTCGCCGACCGACTTCATCTCGCTGCCGATGAAATGGCTGGCGCCGCGGAACTTGTCGAGGTCCCACTTCGGCATCTTCACGGCCATGTAGTCGAGGGCCGGCTCGAAGCAGGCGGTCGTCGTGTCGTTCATCGAGTTCTTCAGCTCCGGCAGCCGGTGCCCGAGAGCCAGCTTGGCGGCGATGCGCGCCAGCGGGTAGCCGGTCGCCTTGCTCGCCAGCGCGGAGGAGCGCGACAGCCGGGCGTTGACCTCGATGACCCGGTAGTCGTCGGAGCGCGGGTCGAGGGCGAACTGGATGTTGCACTCGCCGACGATGCCGAAGTGGCGGATCGCCCGGAAGGCGATCGCCCGCAGGGCGAAGTAGTCGCGGTCGGTCAATGTCTGCGACGGCGCCACGACGATCGACTCGCCGGTGTGGATGCCGAGCGGGTCGACGTTTTCCATGTTGCAGACGGTGATGCAGTTGTCGGCCGCGTCGCGGACCACCTCGTACTCGACTTCCTTCCAGCCGGTCAGGTCCTCTTCGATGAGCACCTGGGGGGAGCTGGTGAACGCCTCCGCCAGCATGCGCTTCAGATCGGCCTCGGTCCGGGCGATCCCCGAGCCCCGCCCGCCGAGGGTGAAGGCGGTGCGCATCATCACCGGATAGCCGATCCGCCTGGCGATTCGCAGGGCATCCTCGGCGGTGCGGCTGGCGGCGCTGCGCGGCACCCGCAGCCCGATCGATCGCAGGGTGCGCGCGAACAGGGCCCGGTCCTCGGTCAGCTCGATGGCGCGGACCGGCGTGCCGAGAACCTTGACGCCGTGGCGGCGCAGGACCCCCTGCCGGTGCAGGGCGAGCCCGCAGTTGAGCGCCGTCTGGCCTCCGAACGACAGCAGGATCGCGTCCGGCCGGCCCTCGGCGATCACCCGCGTCACGAAACCGGGCTCGACCGGCAGGAAGAAGATCCGGTCGGCGAGACCGGGCGAGGTCTGGATGGTGGCGATGTTCGGGTTGATCAGCCAGACTTCGATCCCCTCCTCCTTGAGCGCCTTGATCGCCTGCGAGCCGGAGTAGTCGAACTCTCCCGCCTCGCCGATCTTCAGGGCCCCCGATCCGAGCAGCAGCACGCGCATGGTCAGCGGATCTCCGCCAGGAACTCCTCGAGGATCCACTCGGTGCCGGTGGGCCCCGGCGCCGCCTCGGGATGGAACTGCACCGACCGCCACGGTCCGCGGGCGTGGCGCAGTCCCTCGTTGGTCCCGTCATTGGCGTTGACGAACCAGCTCTTCCAGCCGGCCGGCAGGCTGTCGCCGTCGACCGCGAACCCGTGATTCTGGCTGGTCTGGTAGCAGCGACCGCTGTTCGCGTCGACGCACGGCTGGTTGTGCGACCGGTGACCGAACTTCATCTTGTAGGTCGTCGCCCCGGCCGCCAGCGCCAGGATCTGGTGCCCGAGGCAGATGCCGAGGATCGGCACCCGGCGGCGCAGCAGCGCCCGCACCGTCTCGATGGTCCTGGCGGCGAGTCGCGGATCGCCCGGTCCATTGCTCAGGAGCACGCCGGCATAGTCGCGCTTCGCGCCGCGCAGATCGTGATCCCAGGGGACGACGCGCACCTCGGCCCCCATGTCGACCAGCATCCGGATCTGGTTGTTCTTCCGGCCGCAGTCGAACATGACGATCGGCACGCCGCCGCGGCCGTACCGCTCGACGCGCGTCGTCGACACCTCGGCGACGAGGTTTCTGGTATTGGGGTCGACGAAGGCGGGGGGCGGCTGACCCTCGAATTCGAGGCGCCCCAGGAGCGCGCCGCGCATCCGGATCCGCTTGGTGAGGGCGCGGGTGTCCACTCCGGTCAAGCCGGGGATCCCCTCCGACGCCATCCATGCCCCGAGACTGCGGCCGGCCGAATGATGGGAAAAATCCTCGGAGTACGACGCGCACACCACTCCGGCGGCCTGAATCCGCCCCGATTCGAAGGGTCGCTCCGCCGGCTCCGCCCGCTCGACGCGACCGCCCGCCGAGGGCCCCGGCCCCGAAGGAGGTGCCGGGGAACACCGCGCCATCTTCAAGGACCAGACGTCCCTTATGCGTCCGGTACTGTATCTCCGTGACTCTTCGCCCCGGCATTCCGCTCCGTGGGCCCCCGGAATCGGCGCTCCGGCGCGGCGTCGCGCCCGGCGGAGCACAACTCCATCCGGAGACGGCGCAGGATAGCACACCTCTTGTCTCACGCCAGCGCGCTCACGGCGGTGGCGAAACGAGCGCATCCAGGCGATCGAGCACGACCCTGTCGACCTCGGCGTTGAACTTGCGTGCGAAATGGGCATTGGATTTCAGAAGCCCCGGCAAGTCGTCGACTGTCAGGACCTTGGGGTGAGCGGAGGTTCCCTCCCATACGGTGTACCTGCGGCAGCCGTCCGCAACCCGCAGGGTCGGATCATTCCCGACGATGCACTGGATGTAGGACTCATCGACGTTGCGCCGATGCGCATACTTCCACGCCAGGCGCGGTTGAGTGTCGTGGTACGTCAGGACGCGCTCAACGGTCCGGCGGTTCGCCGTGAACCACACCTCGCCCGCGTAGCAGGAGAAACCCGCAGAGAATGGTGCATCGAGGAACGGCATAAGCCGGCTGCGAATGGTGACGAGGTGCCAATCGGGGTGCAGCGTGCGGCTCACGATCGGAATCCGGAAGGAGCCGCCGAAATAGCGCTTGGTACAGTTGCGGTGCCACGGCCTCGGAAACGTCCGACCATCGATCTTCTCCACCTGCATGTACACATCATAGGGCGCGGTTTCGAGTTCGCGGAGAATATGCTCAGCGCTCTTGATGGGATAGTCGGCACCGCTCAGAAGTGCGAACCACTCGGGAATGCTCGGATGGTCGAGCAGTGTCCGCATCATCGCCAAGATCGCGCTGACGGTACCGAAGGTCCCCCAGCCGGTGCTGATGTGCGGTCTCACGAAACGCACGTGTGAGGGGAAGGTCTTGACGTCGAGAGGGCACTTGTCGAAGTCGTGGTGACAGACGATCGGCGGTTGCTGGAATGATTGGGTCAAACGATCGACCAGGCGGAGAGTCTGCGCCGGCCGATCGTGGGTGAGGAGCATGAATCCGACACCGCCCATCGTGTCTCCAGCGCTCCTCAGGCGGACGGACGCATGCGAAAGGCCCTCGATCGTTCAGTGCACATCCCCGAGCTCCTGGTAGGCCGGCGACTCGAGCTGGATGGTCGTGTGGACGATGCCGAAGCGATCGCGCACCAGCCGCTTGATCCGGTTGAGCAGCTCGTCGGCCGGCGCGCCGTCGTTGCCGGCGACCCGGACATGGCCGCTGAGGGCGTTGAGCCCGGTGGTGATGCTCCAGATGTGCAGATCGTGCACGTCGAGCACCCCGGGGAGGGCGGCGATGGCGGTGCTGACCGTCTGCGGGTCGACCCCGGCCGGGGTCGCTTCCAGGAGAACGTCGGCGGCCTCGCGCACCAGGCGCACGGCCCCGACCACGATGACGATGGCGATGATGCCGGCCACGATCGAGTCGAGCCTCTGCCAGCCGGTCAGGGCGATGCCGGCGCCGGCCAGGACGACGCCGAGCGACGACAACGCATCGCCGATCAGGTGCATGCGGGCGCCGCGCAGGTTCAGATTGCGGTGCGGGCCGGACAGCAGGACGATCGAGCCGATGTTGGTCAGCAGGCCGACGAGCGCCACGGTCGTCATCATGTCGATGCGAATCGGCTGCGGCTGCGCGAAGCGCTGGGCCGCCTTGAAGAGGAGGAACGCCGAGACGAACACCAGCAGCGCGCCGTTGAACAGGGCGGTCAGGATTTCCAGGCGGTAGTAGCCGAAGGTCTTGCGGGAGTCGGCCGGAAGGCTGGCCAGCCGGCAGGCGATCAGGCTGACCGCCAGGGCGAGCAGGTCGGTGAGCATGTGGCCGGCGTCCGACAGCAGCGCCAGGCTCCCGGACAGCAGCCCGCCGGCAACCTCGACGATCAGGATGACCGCCGTGAGGATCAGGACGATCGTCAGGCGGCGGGCCTGCGGTCCGCGTCCCGCCGGCGAGCGGGTTTCGCCTACCGAGTGGTCGTCGCTCACGCCCGCCCTCCCGGTGACCGGCGCCTGCGGCCGTCCCCCTCCAGGACGACCACCGCGGCCGCGTAGTCGCCGGCGTGGCTGAGCGACAGGTGCGAGCGAGTCACCCCCATCGAACGCAGGCGCCGCGCCGCCGTACCCGCCACCCGCAGGGTCGGCCGGCCCCGCCCGTCGTGCTCCACGGCGACCTCGCGCCAGCCGACGCCGCCGCTCCAGCCGGTTCCGAGAGCCTTGAACAGCGCCTCCTTGGCGGCGAAGCGCGCCCCGTAGTGCAGCTCCCCCTTCGCCTGGCGCTCGCAGTAGCGGACCTCGTCGTCCTCGAAGACGCGCGTCTTGAAGCCCGGCCGCCCGAGGGCCCGCCGCAGGCGCCGCACGTCGCAAACATCGAGACCGACACCGAGGATCATGCGGGGAGACACCTTTCGAGGCGGCGTATGATAGCACCGTGCCTGAGCGGGTGAACGTCAACGGCGCGCTGGGCGGGCCCGACGAGGCGGCGATCTCGCCGCTCGATCGCGGCTTCCTGTTCGGCGACAGCGTCTACGAGACGATCCGCACCTACGGCGGCCGGCCGTTCCTGCTGCGCGAGCATCTCGACCGGCTGCGCCGCTCGGCGGCGGCGCTCGACATCGACGCGGCAGCGGCCCCGGTCGACATCGAAGCGGAGATCGCCCGCACGCTCGCGGCGGCCGGCAACCCCGAGTCGGCGGTGCGGGTCGTCGTGTCGCGCGGCCGCGGACCGCTCGGCTACGACCCGGCCGGGTGCGGGCCGCCCACGGTCGTCATTCACGTCCGCGCCTGCCCCTCGATCCCGGAGCAGTGGCGGCGCGAGGGGGTCGACGTGGCGATCGTCCCGGTGACCCGCAACGCCCCCGCGGCCCTCGACCCGGCGATCAAGTCCAGCAACTTGCTGAACAACTTTCTGGCCTGGAGGGAGGCCTTTCTGGCCTGGAGGGAGGCCCACCGCCTGGGCGCCTGGGAGCCGATCCTGACCAACGCCTCCGGCCGGATCGTCGAGGGGGCGTCGAGCAACATCTTCGTCGTGCGCGATGGCCGGCTGCGGACGCCGCCCCTCGAAGACGGTCTGCTGCCGGGCATCACCCGCGCCGCCGTCCTCGAGCTGGCGGGCCGCGACGATCTCGACGCCGGCGAGGCCTCGTTGCAGCCGGACGACCTGCGCCGCGCCGACGAGGCGTTCCTGACCAGCACCCTCAAGGGCGTCCTGCCGATCCGGCGCTGCGACGGCTGGCCGATCCATGACGGGCGGCCGGGCCCGGTGACCCGCCGGGTCATGGGGCTGTTCGAGGCGCTGGCTCAGACCGGGTCGAACCGCGGCGCCGCCCCCGGATCGAGCCTCAGGTAACGGCCGCCCGGCTGCCAGGCGGGCAGGACGATGACCGTCCCGCGCCGGCCGCCGGCCTCGAGGTCGATCCACCGCTCGGCATGAAAGTGACCGAATACCAGGAGGTCGCGGCGAGGAACGGCCGGCTCTTGGACACGGCCCGCCAGGCGCGATATTGCCGGTCGCGGCGGTTGATCAGGTCGCCGTGGGCGAGGTGGACGCGCCGCCCCGCGACATCCAGATCCAGCGCCACACTCGCAACGGTATCGCAGGCATCGCCCGACAGCAGCCGGGCGAGGTCGAAGTCATGGTTCCCCTCCACGTACAGGACGGCGCAGCCGCGGCCGCGCAGACGCCGCAGGGCCTCGATGACCTGCCGGTGATGCGCATCCAAGAGATCGGCGCGGCCGATGAAGACGGAGAACAGGTCGCCGAGGATGGCGAGAGTGCCGATGTCGCGCGGCAGGTCGTCGACGAAACGGACGAAGGCGCGCACCTGCTCGGTGCCGTCGCGCAGGTGCGCGTCGCCGAGCAGGGCGACCGCGCCGTCAGGAACCGGCATGCTCCTCGGAGCCGGACAGGGCCTGGACCGCCGATTCCAGACGCATCATCCGATCCTGGATGAGGCGCGCCCAGCTTTCGGCCGCCTGCCCGCCATCCCGGGCCGCCTCTTCGAGCAGGCGCGAGGCGCGCCGCAACGCCGCGTCGGCCCGGCGCCTCGCCTCCGCGGCCCGCCGCTGCGTTTGATCCGCGACCGCGATGCCGCGCGTCAGCGGACCGCGCATGGCCGCCTCGGCCGCCGCCCGGGCCGCCTCCAGATCGTCGCGCACATCGCCGGCGCGCTTGTCGAACAGCCGGCGCGCCTGGCCGGCCGAGGCCCGGGCGTTCTCGACCAGCCCGCCGCCGTCGCGGCTGGCGGCGTCCGAATGGTCGCGGTTGCATCCCGGCAGCACGGCGGCTGCAAGCATCGCGGCCGCCAGCGGCAGCCATCGGAGTTCCGCCGGACGGAGGCGCGGCATCAGCGGCGCACCAGGTCGGCGATCCCCTGCTGGAGGCAGAAGTCCTGCACCGCCTTGTGGCGGATCAGGTACTCCGACAGCAGCGCCAGAAAGCGCTTCTGATACAGCGCCACCTCCGCCGGCAGCGGGTCGCCCGGTTTCATGGAATTCTTCTCCCGCACGCCACGCAGCCCTTTGGCCGCGTCCCCGATGCGGGCTTCCAGATCGACGTCGCCGAGGGCGTTGAACGGAACGCCATCCTTGTCGGCGGCATCGAGAGGCGCCACTTCGACGATCTTCTTCGCCAGGTCCGCACCGTACTGGGATTCGGTGGCGGTGGCGGCGTCGCGGTCGTCGGCAAAACGCGCCGCCGCGTCGGCGTACCGTTTCGACGCGAACAGGGCCATGGCATGGCGGAACGGGCTGACTTGTGAATTTCCGGGCAGCAGCGCCCGCGCCTCGTCCCACTCCTTGGCGGCCAGCTCGTAATGCGCCGTGCCGTACTCGAGGTCGCCGACCTTGATCAGGACCAGCGCCCGGTACGACGGGTTCACGGCCGGGGTCTTCTCGAACGCCGACAGCGCCCGGCGGTAGGCCGCCTCCGCGAGCGAGTCCTCCTGCAGGAAGTCATGCAGCCGCCCGATGCGGAACCAGTCCTCGCCGCTCAGGGCGTTGGGATTCGGCCCTTTCTCGGACTGCTCGATCCCCTGCAGAGCGTACTGCCGCATCGTCTCGCTGTCACTCTGGTTGGCGTTGATGACGGTGAGGTAGTAGAGGCGATCGAGGGTCGCGCCGCGCGGCTCCTTGACCTCCTTCTCGAGGACCGGCTCCGCCTCGGTCCAGGCCTGCTGTCGTCCGGCCGCGTCATTGCCGACCACCTCGCGGCAGTAGCCGATCTGATAGAGGAGGGTGCCGTCGCGGCGCCCGGCCTCGTAGGCGTCCTTCAAGAGGGGGCACGCCTCGGCGTATTGTCCCTTGTTGTAGAGCGCCGCCGCCCGGCGCGCCTCGGCACCGCAGGCGGCGGTCGCGACCAGGAGCGCGGCGGCGCAGGCGGCCCGGCGCCGGAGCGCCGCGCGACGAGGTCGGGGGGAAGGGCCGTCCAACATGACGCGGGATGATATCACCGGGTTTCTTCGCCCGCCAGATCGCGGCGCCCGGCGTCCGCCTCGAGCTCGCCGCCCTGCAATCGCGCGACGAAATCGCGCCGGAAGTCGGCGTACCGGCCCGTCTCGATGGCGTCACGGATGGCGCGCATCAGGGCCGCATACTGGTGCAGGTTGTGCAGCGTGTTGAGCCGCATCCCCAGGATCTCCCCCGCGACGAACAGGTGCCGCAGGTAGGCGCGCGAATAGCCGCGGCAGGCAGCGCAGCCGCACGTTTCGTCGATCGGCCGCGGATCGTCGCGGAATTCGGCGCGTTTGATCTGCAACCGGCCGGTCGAGGTGAACAGGCAGCCGTTCCGGGCGTTGCGCGTCGGCAGGACGCAGTCGAACATGTCGATGCCAAGCGCCACCATCTCGACCAGGTCGGCCGGCGTCCCCATGCCCATCAGGTAGCGCGGCCGATCGGCGGGGAGGAGCGGCGCGGTCATCGCCACCACCGACCGGCTGATCTCTACCGACTCCCCCACCGAAACGCCGCCCACGGCCAGCCCCTCGAACGGCAGGGCGGCGATCGCCGCCGCGCTGCGGCGCCGCAGCGCCTCGTCGTCGCCGCCCTGCACGATGCCGAACAGCGCCCGGCCGTCGCGCGGGAAGGCGGCGCGGCTGCGCTCCGCCCAGCGCGCGGTCCGCTCGACCGCCGCCTCCAGCCGGGCGCGCTCCGACGGCAGCGGCGGGCAGTCGTCGAAGGCCATGGCGATGTCGCTGCCGAGGCGCTGCTGGATATCCATGCTGCGCTCCGGAGTCATCCTCAGCAGCGACCCATCGAGGTGCGAGCGGAATTCGACGCCGTCGTCGGTGATGCGGCGGCGGTCGGCGAGGCTCAGCACCTGGAAGCCGCCGCTATCGGTCAGGATGGCGCGCGGCCAGTTCATGAACCGGTGCAGGCCCCCCAGCCGCTGCACCGTCTCCTCACCGGGACGCAACGCCAGGTGATAGGTGTTGCCCAGGATCATCTCGAAACCGAGCGACTCGACCTCCTCGGGAGTCACGGCCTTGACCGCGCCGGCGGTTCCGACCGGCATGAAGGCGGGGGTCTCGACGCTGCCGTGCGGCGTGGTCAGGCGCCCGCGTCGTGCCGCGGTGCCGGGATCGCACGCCAGGACGCGGAAGGCGAAACTCCCGCCGGTGACGGGGGGAGCGCTCATCGGATGAACATGGCGTCGCCGTAGGAGTAGAAGCGGAAGCCGCGGCGCACCGCCTCGCCGTAGGCGGCGAGCACCCGGTCCCTGCCGGCGAAGGCGCACACCAGGAGGAGGAGCGACGAGCGCGGCAGGTGGAAGTTGGTCAGCAGGGCGTCGACGACCTTGAAGCGGTGCCCCTGGACGATGACCAGGTCGCAGCGCCCCTCCCCCGGCTCGACGGTGCCGTCGTCGCGAGCCCGCCATTCCAGAGCCCGCGTCGCGGTGGTCCCGACCGCCACGACCCGCCCGCCGCGCGCCCGGCAGCCGGCGACGGCGCGCGCCGCCGGCGACGGCAGGCGGCAGAATTCCGGCTCGATGCGATGTTCTTCGACCCGGGGGGCGCGCACCGGCTGGAAGGTCCCGGGTCCGACGTGCAGGGTCAGGCGCGTCACCTCGACCCCGGCCGCCGCGATCCGCTCGAGCAGGGCCGGCGTGAAATGCAGGCCGGCGGTGGGGGCGGCGATCGATCCCTCGTCCCGGGCGTACACGGTTTGATAGCGCTCGCGATCGAGGTCGGCGCGCGGGTCCCCCGGAGAGCGCCGGATGTAGGGCGGCAGCGGCATGACGCCATGGCGGCGGATGGCGGCGTCCAGATCGCCGCCGTCGGCGTGCAGGCGGAAGCGCAGCCTCCCGCCCGGCGCCTCGCCCGCGAACTCGGCCTCGAAACCGGCCGCCACGGAGAGCCGCGATCCCGGGCGCAGGCCGCGGCCGGTCGAGGCCAGGCAGACCCAGGTTCGTCCCTCGGCGTCGGCCGCGTCGCGTTCGACCAGCAGGATCTCGACCAGGCCTCCGGTCGGTTTGCGCGCCAGCAGGCGGGCCGGGACGACCCGGCTGTCGTTCAGCACCAGCAGGTCCCCCGCCTTCAGTTGATCCGGAAACCGGTCGAAGCCGGTCTCGTCGAATGCGCCGGCCTGCCGGTCGAGGAGCATCAGGCGGGAGCCGTCGCGCGCCGCCGCCGGCTGCTGCGCCACGAGGTCCAGCGGCAGGTGGTAGTCGAACTGTTCCAGGAACATGCGTCCCTCAGCCCCGGTACGGGATGGGGTCGGGGACGCCGGCGCCGCGAAATCCTTTGAGGCGCAGCAGGCACGACTCGCAGCGGCCACAGGCGGTCTCCTCGTCCGTGTAGCACGACCAGGTCAGGTGGAACGGCGCGCCGAGACGCGCCCCCTCGCGGACGATCTCGGCCTTGCTCATCCGGATCAGCGGGGTGACCACGGCGATGTCGGTCTCCGGCCTGGTGCCGGCCCGCACCAGCCGGTTGAAGGCGTCGTAGTACTCCCGCCGGCAGTCGGGGTAGCCGCTGCTGTCCTCCTCGACGGCGCCGATGAACACGCGACGCGCGCCGAGGACCTCGGCCCAGGACACCGCCACGGCGAGGAACTGGGTGTTGCGGAACGGCACATAGGTGTCGGGGATCGCCGAGCCGGGGCGGCGGGCCTGCACCGCGTCGCGCGATGGATCGGTGAGCGCCGAGCCGCCGATCGCACGGAGGTGATCGAGCCGGGCCTGCAGCGTCCGGGTCGCCCGGAAATGCAGCGCGATCGCCTCGAAGGCGCGCCGCTCGCGCGCCTCGGTCCTCTGCCCGTAGGACAGGTGCAGCAGCGCCAGGTCGTGGTCGCGCGCGGCGATCGCCGCCGTCACGCACGAGTCCATGCCGCCGCTGAGCAGCACCACGGCGACGGGCTTGGGGAACGCCGATACGGTCATCGCGCCTTCACCGTCAGACGCCGCGCTCGACGCCCGGCCAGATGTACTTGTGCAGTTGCAGCTGCAGCCTCACCGGAAGACGGTCCTCCAGGATCCAGGCGGCCAGCCTGGCAGGGTCGAGGCCACCGTGCACCGGCGCCAGGAGCAGCCCGCAGCGGCCGGCCAGTCTGTGGCGGGCGATGGCCTCCCGGGCCCACTCGTAATCGCGCCGGTCGGCGACCACGAGCTTGATCTCGTCGGTCGCTTTCAGGAGGTCGAGGTTTTCCCAGCGGTTCCTGTCGCTCATGCCGCTGCCGGGGCACTTCAGGTCCATGACGATCATGGCGCGCCGGTCGAGGGGCGCCAGGTCGAGGCTGCCGCCGGTTTCGATGGCGACCTCGTGACCGCGATCGAGCAGCGCGCCGATCAGGTCGTGCACGCCCGGCTGCGCCAGCGGCTCGCCGCCGGTCACCAGGACATAGCGTTCCCCGAACCGCTCGAGGGCACCCAGGATGTCGGCGACCGTCCTCGCCTCGCCTCCCTCGAAGGCATACGCGGTGTCGCACCAGACGCAGCGCAGGTTGCAGCCGGTCAGCCGGACGAAGGCGCACGGCCGACCGGCATGCCGCGACTCGCCCTGGATGCTGTGGAACATCTCGGTGACTCTCAGGACGGTGGCGGCGCGGTCGCGGGCCGCGACCGCGGCGCTCATGCGCGCGCCTCCAGCGCGCGGCCGCGCTTCGGCGGGCCGGCGCCGGCTCCCACCAGCCCGAGCAGGAGGGTGAGGTTCTCGACATCCTCGCGGCAGTCGTCATCCTTCGGGGTCTCCAGCAGGAGCGGCAGGGCGGCGAGACGAGAGTCGTTCATGACCTGCCGGAACGCCTCGGCGCCGAGAAATCCCCTGCCGATGTGCTCGTGCCGGTCGACCCGGCACCCCAGGTCCTTCTTCGAGTCGTTCAGGTGCACGGCCCGCAATCGCTCGAAGCCGATTTCCCCGGCGAAGCGCCGCATGGTGTCGTCGTAAGCCGCCCTGGTCCTCAGGTCGTACCCGGCCGCGAACACATGACAGGTGTCGAAGCAGACGCCGAGCCGTTCCGGGCGTCGCACCGCCGCGATGATCGCCGCCAGCTCCTCGAAGCTTCGACCGATGACCGTCCCCTGTCCCGCCATCGTCTCCAGCGCGATGCTGACGCCCGGGTCGGGCACGCGCTCGCAGATCGCGTCGATCGCCTCCGCCATCCGCCGGATGCCGAACGCCTCCCCCTGCCCGAGATGCGCCCCGGGGTGGGTCACCAGGGACGGCACGCCGAGCATCAGGCAGCGCTGCATCTCTTCGACATGCGCGTCGATCGACTTGCGGAACAGTTGGTCATCCGGCGAGCACAGATTGATCAGGTAGGAGTCGTGCGCCACGACGTGCGAGATCCCGGCCCGTTCCCGGCCGGCGCGGAATCGCTCGATTTCATCAATCGGCAGCGTCCGCGCGGCCCACTGGTTGCTGTTCTTGGTGAACAGCTGAATCGCCGTGCAGCCGATGGCGGCGCCGCGCTCGATCGCCCGATCCATGCCGCCGGCGATCGACATGTGCGCCCCGAGCGGGCGCCTCGGGATGGTCCACTGCAGGGGCCTCACGGAGCCGCCCTCGGCCAAAATCCGCCTCCACGCGAACCGCCAGCGTAACAGAGCGCGATCGCAGGGGTCAATCGCGCCACTCCCAGGGCGGACGGGCGCGGCCGAGGAGGCGGGCGAGCGGCCGGGACAGGGGACGCAACAGCACCCTGGCCGACAGGGCGACGGCGTCTCCCGGGCGGTCGAGCATCAGGCAGCGCAGGGGTCCGCGCGCCGCCGACCCGTCGGGCACGGCGAGCAGCTCGAGCGGGTCGTCGGCGCGGTAGCGCGCCAGCAGACGCCGCCGCCAGCCGCCCGGCGCGAGAGTCTCGATCAATCCATGCGGCGCCTCTTCGGGGAACAGCCGGGCGAGATGCTCGAGAGCCAGGTAGAGGGCGGTGCCCGACCGCCAGGCCCTGGCCCGCTCTGCCAGATGATCGAGCGGCGGGCGCCAATGGCGCAGCATCTCCCGCAGGTCGATGATCCACTTCAGGGACGGACCGAAGTAATGGTCGGCGAGATGCGCGACGTGGTACAGCAACGCGTCCTCCGGCGCCGGCCGCCGGCAGTCGATTCCTTCGAGAAGCCCGGGCCTCGATCGGTCCCAGATTGCGCCGGTGTCGACGCCGAAGCGTTGCGGCAGTCCCAGTCGCCAGTGAAACTCGAAACGGCACGGTCCTTCCCCGGGACGCCACATCTCGAAGCGTTCGTTCTCCGGGTAGTGCGTGCCGACCTCGGCGGCGAACCCCTCGGCGCGCAGCCGCCGCACCACGCGTCCGGCGTCGGCACGCCGGATCAGCAGATCGATATCGGTCAGGGCACGCATCGCCGGATCGTCGTATAGGTCGCCGAGATAGGCGGCGCCCTTGAGAAGCACGAATGGCACGCCGTCGGTCTTCAAAATAGAGCCGACCCGGCGAAACGCCGCGAGAGCCGCCAGGTTGTCGATCGCCGTCTTCCGGTGACGCCGCTGCAGCGCCGCGGCCCAGCCGGGGGGCAGCGCGCCGGCCAGGGGGGATGCCTGCCAGCCGACGTGCAGATAGCCGCCGCACTCGTAGCGACGCAGGGCGTCGTCGGCGGCCTCGACCGGCGCGTCGGCGGCGGGGAGCTGGCCGCGCAGGAGCGCCAGGATCGCCGTCTTCAGCGCGAGCGCGGGTGGCTGGTGCGATGCGACCAAGGGGCTCCTCCCCGGGGGCGGATGATATCACCGCGAAGCCGCATCAGACGGCCGTTCCGCGGCGGCGGGCGTGCCGCCTCGCCTTGACAGTCCTCCGGGGCGGGGGTAGACTCGCCGCCTTGTTCGTGAGCCACGCTCGCCGGAGGAAAGCACCCTTGTTCACCTCGCCAAGCCGTCACCTGATCGCGTTGGTCGCCTTCGCCGCATCGCTGGCCCTGGCCGGCTGCGGCGGAGCCAAGAAGGAGGCGACCGCGTCGCCGACCGAGGCCTCGTCTCAAGAGCAGACCATCGCCGCGTCCGGGAATGCTTCCGCGCCGGCGGCAGGCCAGGAGACCAGCGCGGACGACGCGGCGCAGCCCGGGGCCGACCAGGCGATCGAGTCGGCCATCCCCTCCGGCGCCGTCAAGGGCGTGCCGGCCCCGACCAACACCGCGCCGATCGTGGCGATGGCGAACTACTTCACCGAACTGCCGGGGCTCGACGTGACGGGGCTCAAGCCGGCGCAGCGCGAGCAGTTCCTGCAGCAGGTGAACAGCGAGCTGTGTCCCTGCGGCTGCAAGAACGACACGCTGGCACGCTGCTACGTGAACGATCCGAAGTGCCCGGTGGTCCGGGGCATCGTCCAGAAGCTTTACGACCAGGTGAAGAGCAGCCGATGAGGACCCGGCCCGATCTTCACGCCGTCTTGTGAACCGAGGTTCCTAGCGCGTTCGGCGGGGCCGCCCGTCCCGCAGGCCTTCCTGGGGGCACCTGCCCGGCCGATCGGAGGTGAAGCCGCCTATGAAGGTCTATGAGATCGCGGATATCCGCAATATCGGCATCATCGGTCACGGTTCCTCCGGCAAGACCTCCCTCACCTCCTCCCTCCTGTACAGCTCCGGAACGGTCAGTCGCCTGGGCCGGGTCGACCAGGGCAATACCGTCACCGATTTCGACGAGGAGGAGATCGCCCGCAAGGTGTCGATCGCCTCGGCGCTCTGCCACCTGGAGTGGAAGAAGACCAAGCTCAACCTGATCGACACCCCCGGGTACGGAGCGTTTATCGCCGACGCCAAGGCGAGCCTGCGGGTCGTCGACGCCGCGCTGCTGGTGATCGACGCGGTGTCGGGGGTCGAGGTGCAGACCGAGGAGGCGTGGGGCTACGCGCAGGACTTCGATCTGCCGCGCCTGATCGTCGTCAACAAGCTGGATCGCGAGAACGCGTCGTTCGCCCGCGCCGTCGAGTCGATCACCGGCGCCTTCGGCCGGCAGGCGGTGCCGATCCAGATCCCGATCGGAGCCGAGAAGGGCTTCAGGGGCGTCGTCGACCTGGTGGCCGGCAAGGCGGTCGTTTACGAGGGCGGCGAGACCGGCAGATTCGAGGTGACCGACATCCCGGAAGAACTGAAAGCCGCCGCCAAGGAGGCGCGCGACAAGCTGCTGGAGATGATCGCCGAGGTCGACGACGCGCTGATGGAGAAGTTCTTCGAGAGCGGCGATCTGTCGCGCGACGATCTCGTCGCGGGCCTGACCCGCGGCGTCAAGCAGCGCAAGATCTACCCGGTGCTGTGCGCCGCGGCGCTGCCCAACATCGGCGCCCACCCGATCCTCGACACACTGGTCGCCTGCGTCCCGAACCCGGGCGAGCGCGGTCCGTTCAAGGGACAGCACCCGAAGACGCATGCGCCGGAGGAGCGCCGGGGCACGGCCGCCGAGCCTTACTCGGCGTTCGTCTTCAAGACCGTCGCCGACCCTTACTCCGGGAAGATCTCCCTGTTCCGGGTCTATTCCGGGACGGTCAAGTCCGACTCGATGATTTACAACGCCAGCCGCGACGTGCAGGAGCGCTTCGGGTCGATCGTGCTGCTGCAGGGGAAGGAATCGCAACCGGTGGCGGAGGTCAAGGTCGGCGACATCGCCGCGGTGGCCAAGCTCAAGGAGACGGCGACCGGCGACACGCTCGCCGACAAGGCTCATCCGATCGCCTACGAGAAGGTCGCCTTCCCCGAGCCGTCGATCGCCTTCGCGCTGCAGCCGAAGTCACGCGGCGACGAGGAGAAAATATCCTCGGTCCTGCAGCGGGTCGTCGAGGAGGACCCCACCATCCAGTTCCGGCGCGACCCCCAGACGCACGAGCTGATCATCGCCGGCAACAGCGACCTGCACGTCGAGGTGGAGCTGGCGCGGATGAAGAAGAAGTTCGGGGTCGAGGCGATCCTGCACGCCCCCAAGGTTCCCTATTTCGAGACCATCCGGAAGAAGGCCGAGGCGCAGGGCAAGCACAAGAAGCAGACCGGCGGCCACGGTCAGTACGGCGACTGCTGGATCAAGCTCGAGCCGCTGCCGCGCGGCGGAGGGTTCGAGTTCGTGGATGAGATCTTCGGCGGCTCCATCCCGAAGAATTTCATCCCGTCGGTCGAGAAGGGGATCCAGGAGGCCCGGATGCACGGCTTCCTGGCTGGCTATCCGGTGGTCGACTTCCGCGTCATCCTGTTCGACGGCTCCTACCACGACGTCGATTCGTCCGACATCGCCTTCAAGATCGCCGGCTCCATGGCCTTCAAGAAGGCGATGGAAGAGGCGCACCCGACGATCCTCGAGCCGATCATGGAGGTCGAGATCGTCGCCCCCGAGACGCACATGGGCGACGTGATGGGGGACCTGAATTCGCGGCGCGGCCGCGTGCTCGGCATGGACACGCAGGGCCACAACGGCTCGGTGCGCGCCAACGTGCCGATGTCCGAAATGCTGACCTACGCCTCCACCTTGAAGTCGATCACCGGCGGGCGCGGCTCCTACCACATGAAAATGGCGCACTATGAGGAGGTGCCG